>URTL01000042.1 GCA_900550785.1 uncultured Collinsella sp.
CTAGCCTGACGGCGCATTTCCTGTAGTTGTTTTTGTCTCCGAAGGAGAACGACATGGAGAACAAGTACGTCTGCTCTGTCGATATCGGCGGAACTAAGATCGCGACCGCCATTATGGAGTACCCGGCTGACGGCAGCGTGCCCCATCCGGTCTTTGAAGCTGAGGTTCCCACCGAGGCCCAGGAGGGCGGCGAGGCTGTCTTCCAGCGTATCGAGGCGTCCATCAAGGCCGCTCTTGAGGCGAATCCCGATGTCGAGGTCCTTGGCGTCGGCATCGGTGCCGCCGGTGTCGTCGATCCCAAGACGGGCGCCATCGCGTATGCCAATGAGATTATGCCCGGCTGGTCCGGCGTTCAGTTGGGGCCGCGTCTGCGCGAGGACCTCGGCCTTCCCGTTGCCGTTGTAGGCGACGTGCAGGCTCATGCTCTGGGCGAGGCCCACTGGGGCGTCGGCAAGGGCAAGTTCTCCGTCTTGTGTTTGGGCATCGGTACGGGCATCGGCGGCGCATATGTCGAGAACGGCCGCGTGATGCAGGGCTTCCATGGTGCTGCCGGCCATATGGGCCACATCGAGTGCTCGGCTGCCGCCGGCATTCCCTGCGCCTGCGGGCGTTCCGGCCATCTGGAGTCGGTTGCTTCCGGAACATCAATCGGGCGCATGTACGATGAGCGTTTTGGCCGCGTCGACCCCAGCCGTCCTTCGGTCGGCCGTGACGTGAACGACCTGTGCCGCGCAGGCGACGCAAAGGCGACCGAGGTCATTCATGACGCCGGCTTTGCGCTGGGCGCCAGCCTGGGCTCGCTCGCTAACATCCTGGACCCTGAGGTCATCGTGCTTTCGGGCGGCGTGATTCACCAAGGTCCCGATTGGCGTTCACAGACGTGGAAGGACTCGGTGCACGAGGGCTATGCCAGCCAGGCGCTCGACCCGCTTCAGGACACGCCGATTCTCATCGGCTCTCTGGAGGGCGACGCGCCGCTCATCGGTGCCGCCGAACACCTTCTTGCATCGTTGAAGTAAACATAACTACCAAGTGCGCCTTCTGAGGTGCCGCAGATTGACGTGAAAGAGGAGCGAAGCGTACTTCGGTACGCGAGCGACGGTTTGAACGTCAAGGTGCGGTGTCTCAGAAGGCTGTTTTGAGAAAGGTTGAGTCGAACATGACCGTTGATCCTTTGATCCAGTCCCTGAAGGGCAAGCTCGTCGTGAGCGTTCAGGCGTATATGGGCGAGCCGCTTCGTACGCCCGAGACCATGGCTCAAATGTCTCGCGCTTGCGAGCTTGGCGGCGCCGCCGCCATTCGCTGCCAGGGCCTTGCCGACATTGCCGCCATTAAGGGTCGCTGTGAGGTTCCCGTCATCGGTCTGTGGAAGGACGGGCACGAGGGCGTTTACATCACGCCGACGCTGCGTCACGCTCGTGCCTGCGTTGCTGCGGGTGCCGATATCGTGGCGATCGACGCCACCGATCGTCCGCGTCCCGATGGCAAGTCGGTCGAGGATACCTTCCGCCCGCTGCACGAGGAGGGTGTGCTCCTGATGGCGGATTGTGCCACCATCGAGGACATTCGCCGTGCGGTTGATATGGGCTTCGACCTGGTATCCACCACACTCTCTCACGGTGTCGCCGCCATCGACTGCACCATGGCCGATGGCCCCGACCTGCCGCTCCTGCGTCAGGCGACCGAGGAATTTCCCGGCCTTCCCATCATTTGCGAGGGTCGCGTGCATACGCCCGAGGAGGCTCGCGCTGCAATCGACGCCGGCGCGTGGGCCGTTGTCGTCGGCACCGCTATCACGCACCCCACGAGTATTACAAGTTGGTTCAAGGCTGCGCTTGAGGCGTAAGACGGACCTCGTATCCGCTTGGGGCGGTATACTCAATAAAGGCAATTGATCGCGCGGGATCCGCTGGCCGGGTCCCGCGTTTATTTTAGGAGGCACACATGCAAAAGGGAGATGCCATGGATGCGGCGGAGCGCTCGGAGCGTATCCCCGATATCGTTATCATCACCGGAATGTCCGGATCGGGCCGAACGCAAGCCATGCATGTGTTTGAGGACATGGGCTATTTTTGTATCGACAATCTGCCCCCGCGCCTGATTGCCCAGCTCGCAGAGCTCGTTGGCATCAATACGGGCGTTGGCAGACACCTTGCCGTTACTTGCGACCTTCGTAGCCAGGGCTTGTTCGATGAACTGCTCGATGCTGTTGCCGCACTGGAAGAGCGCGAGATGAGCTGCGACATCGTGTTTCTCGAGGCGTCTGACGAGGTGCTGATTCGCCGGTATAGCGAAAACCGTCGCCGCCATCCCATTGCAAAGCCGGGGGAGACCACGGCCGACGCTATTCAGCGTGAACGTCTGCAGCTGAAGGGCGTTCGCGATCGAGCGGATATGATTATCGACACGAGCCGCTTGCGCACTTCTGCCTTACGTAACAAGCTTCGCATGGCTTTTTCCGAGCTGTCCGACCAGCAGCTTATGGATGTCCACGTGTTCTCGTTTGGCTTTAAGCATGGCATGCCCGTTGAGGCGGATATCATGATCGATGTTCGCTTCTTGCCCAATCCTTTCTACGATCCCGAGATGCGCACCATGACCGGTCTCGATAAGAAGGTCTCCGATTTTGTCTTGGACCACCCCAAGACCCAGGAGTTCTGGAAGGCCTGGACCCAGCTGCTCGATACGGTCATGCCGGGTTATATCGCAGAGGGCAAGCCGCAGCTTTCCATTGCTATCGGCTGCACAGGCGGACAGCACCGTAGCGTCGCCATTGCCGAGGCCACGGCCCGCTACCTGGAGGGTGCTCAGTATCATGTGAGCATCTCCCACCGTGACCTGTCGCGTGCCAACACGAAGGCATAGGTTTACATGTCGTTTACCGCTGAGGTGCGTGACGAGCTTGCGCGCTGCGAACCAGAATGCGAATACTGCGATTTGTCGACGCTTGCTGCGCTAACGCGTGTGAGCGGCACGCTTTCGCTGGCGGGCTCGGGACGGTACCGCTTGACGGTCGCGACCGAGACGGGTGCTGTGGCGCGCACGATGATTGCGCTGACGCATCGTATCCTTAAGCTCAAGACCGAATTCACGGTTCGTAAGTCGGTCCTGCACAAGGTACGAAACTATCTCATCACCTTGCCCGATCAGCCCGATTTGGATAAGGCTCTGGTGCTGCTGGGCATTCTCGACCGTAGGGGAGGGCTCGTCGCGGGTGTGCCGCGCCACATCGTCGCCCGTCCTTGCTGCAGGCTCGCCTATATTCGCGGTGCGCTGATTGCCGGAGGCTTTGTTGCCGACCCGCGTGGCGATTTTCATTTGGAGATCGCGGTTCAGGGCGAGGAGTATGCAAAGGGACTTTGCGACCTTCTGGAGCAGATTGGAGTTCACGCCCGCGTCAATGCGCGTCGCGGCTCGTATGCCGTGTACATCAAGAGTGCCGAGGAGATTAAACGTCTGTTACAGCTGATTGGCGCCAAGCGCAGCGTTGCCGAGATTGAAGAGGCCCGCGCGGTTAAGCTGGTGAAGAACGACGTGAATCGTCGCGTGAACGCAGAGCTTGCCAACCAGACCAGAAGTGCCGGTGCCGCCCAACATCAGCTTGCGCTCATCGATGAGCTTGATCGGCGCGGTTTGCGCGAAACGCTGCCGGACGCTCTGGCAGTTTTTTGTGACTTACGCGAGCGTTACCCCGATCTCTCACTGCGAGATTTGGGGGAAATGGCCGACCCTCCTTTGTCGAAGTCGGCCTTGTATCACCGTGTTTTGCGCCTTGAAAAGCTCATTGAAGCAAGCGGGTAGTTTAACGCAATAGCTTTTATGGTGGTTTAACTGCTGTTTTATACGTTAAAGCGTTTTAACGCAAATTTGATTTTCAATTTCGAGCATTCTCGTGAAATTCAAGCCAAAAAAAAGGTATATTAGGCGAGTGGTTAGTTTGTGGGCCTCAACGGCAGGCGCTGTAGCTTGCGGGGGCCTTACGAAAGGAGACACAATGGCAGTAAAGGTTGCTATTAACGGCTTCGGTCGCATCGGTCGTCTGGCCTTCCGCCAGATGTTCGGTCATGAGGGCTCCGAGATCGTCGCTATCAACGACCTCACCTCTCCCGATATGCTCGCTTACCTGCTGAAGTACGACTCCACGCAGGGCAACTATGCTCGCGATCACGAGGTCGTTGCTGGCGAGGATTCCATCACCGTTGACGGCAAGGAGATCAAGATCTACAAGGAGGCCGACGCCAACAACCTGCCTTGGGGCGACCTCGACGTCGACGTCGTTCTCGAGTGCACCGGCTTCTACACCAGCAAGGCTAAGGCTCAGGCCCACATCAACGCTGGCGCCAAGAAGGTCGTCATCTCCGCTCCGGCCGGCAGCGATCTGCCCACCATCGTGTACAACGTCAACCATGAGACGCTGACCGCTGATGACAACATCATCTCCGCTGCCTCCTGCACGACGAACTGCCTCGCCCCGATGGCCAAGGGCCTGAACGACTTCGCCCCCATCGTCTCCGGCATCATGACCACCATCCACGCCTTCACCGGCGACCAGATGCCGCTCGACGGCCCGCAGCGCAAGGGCAACTTCCGTCGCTCCCGCGCCTGCTCCGAGAACATCGTCCCGAACACCACGGGCGCTGCCAAGGCCATCGGCCTGGTTCTCCCCGAGCTCAACGGCAAGCTCATCGGTGCCGCCCAGCGCGTCCCGACGCCGACTGGTTCGCTGACCAACCTCTACGCCGTCGTTGACAAGAAGGTCACCGTCGACGAGGTCAACGCTGCCATGAAGGCCTACGCCGAGACCATCCCCGAGACCTTCGCCTACAACGAGGACCAGATCGTCTCCCGCGACATCGTCGGCGAGACCCACGGCTCCATCTTCGATGCCACGCAGACCATGGCCTCCGACCTCGGCAACGGCCAGACCCTCGTTCAGGTCACCTCTTGGTACGACAACGAGAACTCCTACACCTCTCAGATGGTCCGCACCATCAAGTACTTCGAGAAGTTCGTTGCTTAATTTGGCTTTTAGCGAATAGCTCGTTGAGCGTCTAAAGAAGGGCGCGGCCTTTAAGGGCTTATGCTCTGGGGTCGCGTCCTTTTTTATTGGAAACCGTGCGCACATACGTGCACACATGTACGAAAGGTAGAAGCAAACATGGCCTTTACCAAGAAGACCGTCCGCGACATCGATGTCGACGGCAAGCGCGTTCTCGTCCGCGTTGACTTCAACGTGCCTATCAAGGACGGCGTCGTGGGCGATACTACCCGCATCAAGGCTGCCCTTCCCACCATCAAGTATCTCGTCGAGCACAACGCTCGCGTCATCCTCATGAGCCACCTTGGCCGTCCTGCCGGCACTGGTTTCGAGCCCGAGCTTTCGCTCAAGCCGGTTGCCGCCAAGCTCGCCGAGCTTTCCGGTCTCGACGTCAGCTTCGTCCAGGACACCTACGGCGAGGAGGCCGCCAAGGCCGTCGAGGCTGTCGAGCCGGGCAAGGTCCTCGTTCTCGAGAACGTCCGTTTCGATAAGCGCGAGAAGAAGAACGATCCCGAGATCGCCAAGAAGCTCGCTTCCTACGGCGACATCTTCGTTCTCGACGCCTTCGGCACCGCTCACCGCGCCCAGGGTTCCGTCGTGGGCCCCGCCGCTTACCTGCCTGCCGTCGCTGGCTTCCTGCTCGAGAAGGAGGTCGACACGCTGACCGGCATCTTCGCCGAGCCCGAGCGCCCCTTCGTCGCTATCGTCGGCGGTTCCAAGGTTTCCTCCAAGATCGGTGTCCTCGATCATCTGATCGATTCCGCCGACACCCTGATCATCGGTGGCGGCATGGCCTACACCTTCTTCCTGGCCAAGGGCTACAAGACCGTCGGTACCTCCCTCAAAGAGGAGGACTGGGTCGAGCGCGCTGCAGAGATGCTCAAGAAGGCTGAGGACAAGGGCGTCAAGATCCTGCTCCCGATCGATAACCTCGTTGCCGACCACTTCGGCGAGGACGCTACGGGCGAGGTCGTCGCTTCCGACGCCATCCCCGAGGATCGCATGGGCATGGACATCGGCCCCAAGACCGAGGCCCTTTACGCCGAGGCCATCAAGGGCGCCAAGACCGTCTTCTGGAACGGCCCCATGGGCGTTTTCGAGTTCGATAACTTCGCGCACGGCACCAAGGCCGTTGCCGAGGCTGTTGCCGAGCTCAAGGCCAACGGCGGCACCTCGATCATCGGTGGTGGCGACTCTGTCGCAGCCGTCAACAAGTTCAACCTGGCCGACAAGATGAGCTGGATCTCTACCGGTGGTGGCGCTTCCATGGAGCTCGTCGAGGGTAAGGCCCTGCCCGGAGTGGAGGCGCTTCTCGATGCCTAATCGCACCCTTCTTATCGCTGGTAACTGGAAGATGAACAACGACGTCGCCGAGGCCGCCAAGCTCGCCGACGAGCTGGCTCAGGCTCTGCCCGAGGTTCCGGCTGGCGTCGAGGTGCTCGTCTGCCCTCCGACCATCGACATCACCACGGTTCATGACCGTATTCAGGCTGCCCCCATCGCCCTCGGTGCACAGAACGTGTACTGGGAGGCCAAGGGTGCCTTCACCGGTGAGTCTTCTTGCGACATGCTCAAGTCCGCTGGCTGCACCTACTGCATCATCGGTCACTCCGAGCGTCGTGATTACTTCCACGAGACCGACGAGGATCAGAACAAGAAGGCCAAGGCCCTCGTTGCCGCCGGTCTTGTTCCTGTCTTCTGCTGCGGCGAGTCCCTTGAGGTCCGCGAGGCCGGCACCTATGTCGAGCACGTCGTGAACCAGGTCAAGGCTGGTCTCGAGGGTCTCGAGATCACTTGCCCCAAGCAGGTCGTCGTCGCCTACGAGCCCATCTGGGCCATCGGCACCGGCAAGACCGCTACCGCCGAGGACGCTCAGGAGGTCTGCGGCGCTATCCGTGAGACCCTCAAGGAGATGTTCGGTGAGGAGCTCGCCGACGGCATCCGCGTTCTCTATGGTGGCTCTGCCAAGCCCGGCAACATCGCCGAGCTCGTCGCCAAGCCCGACGTCGACGGCGCCCTCGTGGGCGGCGCTTCGCTCAAGGCTGCCGACTTCGCCTCTATGGTCGTCAAGGCAGGCGAGTAGGACATATGGCACAGCGTCATCTTCCTGCACTCCTGATCATCATGGATGGTTGCGGCCTGGCTCCGGCCGATGGCGAGAACGCCGTCGCCGCTGCCAAGACGCCCTTCCTCGATAGCCTGTACGAGAAGTACCCCCACACCACGCTCGGCGCTTCGGGCGAGGACGTGGGTCTTCCCGATGGCCAGATGGGCAACTCCGAGGTGGGTCACCTCAACATCGGTGCCGGCCGCATCGTGTTCCAGGAGCTTTCGCGCATCAACAATGCCATCAAGGACGGCTCCATCGCCAAGAACGAGGTCTTCGTCAAGGCTATGGACGACGTCAAGGCTGACGGCAAGACTCTCCACCTCATGGGCCTTATGAGCCCTGGCGGTGTTCATTCTCATATGAGCCACGTCGAGGCTCTGGTCAAGATGGCTGCCGAGCACGGTGTCAAGACCGTTCGCGTCCACGCCTTCATGGATGGTCGCGACGTTGACCCGCAGTCCGGTGCCGGTTACATGAGTGAGTTCTGCGCCTTCCTGGCTAAGATCTCCGAGGAGACCGGTTGCGACGCTCGCGTTGCCACCGTCTCGGGCCGTTATTGGGCCATGGACCGCGACAACCGTTGGGAGCGCATCCAGCGCGCCTACGATGTCATGGTCAACGCATCCGATGCCGATACCGACCCTGTTGCCGGTATCAAGGCCTACTACGAGAAGGATCCGCGCGGCGACGAGTTCGTCGAGCCCTTCGCTGCCCACAATGAGGGCATCCACGAGGGCGACGCGGCCATCTTCTTCAACTTCCGTCCCGACCGCGCTCGTCAGATGACTCGCGTGTTCACGGACAAGGAGTTCGACGGCTTTGAGCGCGAGCAGATCAAGCTTTCGCACTTTGTGACGATGACCGAGTACGACCCGACGTTTGACGTCGAGGTCGCCTTCCCCAAGACGTTCCCCGAGAACGTTCTGGCCGACGTTATCGCCGCCAATGGCCTGAAGCAGCTGCACACCGCCGAGACCGAGAAGTACGCCCACGTGACGTTCTTCCTCAACGGCGGCATCGAGGAGCCCAAGGAGGGCGAGGAGCGCGTGCTCGTCGCTTCTCCCAAGGTCGCTACCTACGACCTGCAACCTGAGATGAGCGCTCCCGAGGTTACCGAGAAGCTTGTCGCCGCCATCAACGAGGATCGCGCTGATTTCTACATCGTGAACTTCGCAAACTGCGACATGGTTGGTCACACCGGTGTCTTCGACGCTGCCGTTAAGGCCGTCGAGGCTGTTGACGATGCCCTGTCCAAGGTTGTCCCGGCGATTCTCGCTAAGGGCGGCTTTGCGCTGATTACCGCCGATCACGGCAACGCCGATCACATGTTTGACGTTGCTTCCGACGGTTCCAAGCATCCGTTCACGGCTCACACCACCAACCGCGTGCCGTTCATCATCGTTGATGAGAAGGCACAGCTCACCGGTATCGAGGACGGCCGTCTTTCCGATATCGCTCCGACCATGCTCACCATGGCTGGTATTGAGCCTTCCGCCGAGATGACGGGTCGCGTACTCGCCACCGAGGCCTAATAGAAAACAAATACCGTTTTCTAGTAAGGGGGTTGTCCACAACCGGACAACCCTCTTTTTTTGCGCTATTTCTACCTCGTCACCAAATGGCTGATGGGGGAGTGCTGGGGGTTGTGGTACAGTACTGGAGTTTGAATTGTTCTATTAAGGAGCTTATCTATGGGTCCGTTTCAGATTCTTCTGTTTGTCGTTTGGGCTGTCTCTGCCGTGGCGCTGACGATTCTCGTCCTGATGCACTCTGGTAAGGGCACCGGCGTTTCGGATATGATCGCTAGCTCGCTGTATAACTCCAGCTCTGCCACGGGCGTCATGGAGCAGAACCTCGATCGCCTGACGGTAATTATGGCCGTCGTTTTTGCCGTGTGTGTCGTCCTGTGCATGTTCTTCTTCCCGCAGGGTATCGTCGGCTACTAAGCACGAGCCACATAAATACTTGAAAAGGGTTCCGCAAGTGCGGGACCCTTTTTGTTTACATATTTGTAACAGAGCCAAAATATCCCCACATACTTCGCCCAACTAAAGAAATTCTCGACCGTTGACCGGAATTAGCCCCAAATCGTGCATAAAATGCGCTACTGTATTGAGAAACGTTGGTTCGTTGTGCATAACCAGCCATAGCAACGGGCGGCGTTTTGATGGTTCGGATCGGATTGTCTCGACATGTGTCCGACTGAACATTTCTTTGTCCTATCTCATAAGGAGGATGGCATGGCTGATTCTATGTTCCACCAGCCCGTTATGGGTCGTCGCGCCTTTGTCGGCGGTACCCTTGCTGCGAGCTCCATGGCTTTTCTTGCCGCATGCGGCAAGAAGGGCGGCGACGCTTCCGGTTCTGAGTCCGGTTCGAAGCTGAACTTCTACATCAACAACCCGGTCTGCATCGACCCCTACAATGTCCAGGAGGACCAGGGCACTCAGGTCGAGTACCAGCTCTTTGATGCTCTGACCTCTTATGACGCCGAGAAGGGCGAGATCGTTCCGCTGGCTTGCGAGTCCTTCGAGGCCAACGACGACGCCACCGAGTTCACCTTCAAGATCAAGAAGGCCAAGTTCCACAACGGTGACGACGTTACCTCCAAGTCCTTCAAGCTCGGTTGGGAGCGTCTGGTCAACACCAAGTCGGCTGTCGCTACCGAGTACGGCCCTTCCGAGGTCTCCTATCACCTTTCCATGGTCGAGGGCTATGACGATCTGCTTGCCGGTAACGCTACCGAGCTCAGCGGTGTTACCTGCCCCGACGATGAGACCCTCGTCGTCAAGCTGGCTTCCGCTTACGCCGACTTCCCCTTCGTCGCCTCTCACCCGGCTCTGGCCCCGGTTCCCGAGTGCGCCGAGTCCGATGTCAAGAGCTTCTACCTCGCCCCGGTCGGTAACGGCCCGTTCATGATGGACGGCAAGTGGGAGGATGGTCAGGAGATCAACCTCAAGAAGTTCGACGATTACTATGGCGACAAGGCCAAGATCGATGGCATCCACTTCCAGGTCATCAAGGACATGGAGACCGCCTACAAGGAGTTCCAGGCCGGTAACCTCGATGTCTGCGACGTTCCCGTCGCTCAGATCGACGCCGCCAAGAAGGATCGCGGCGTGTCCAAGGACGGCTACACCATGGGTGACGGCGAGCGCATGCTGCTCGGCACCGAGCCTTCCACCTACTACCTGACCTGCAACACCACGGCCGAGCCGTTCAACAACGCCGACCTGCGCAGGGGTATCTCCCTGGCCATCAACCGTGAGGCCATCTGCAAGACCATCTTCAAGGGTACCCGTACTCCTGCCGACGGCATTGTTCCTCCGGGCATCGATGGCTACAAGGAGGGCGCATGGGAGTTCTGCGCCTACGATGTCGACAAGGCTAACGAGTACCTCGACAAGGTTGCTCCCGCTGGCGCTAACGGGGATCGTGGCATTAGCGTGACCCTGTCCTACAACCAGGACGGCGGTCACAAGGAGATCATGGAGTCCATCATCGGTGACCTCGCCAAGGTTGGCGTTACCGCTGTCTCCGATACCCCTGAGTGGTCTGCCCTGCTCGAGCAGTATCAGAACTTTAACTATCAGTTCGGTCGTCTGGGTTGGATTGCCGACTACCCGATCATGGACAACTTCCTGTATCCGCTGTTCCACTCCGACTCCCTCGGTGGCGACAACCGCTCCGGTTACAACAACCCCGAGTTCGACGCCAAGGTCGACGAGGCTCGTACTATTGTTGACGACGAGGAGCGCGTCGCTAAGATGCAGGAGGCCGACGCAATGGTCGCTGCCGACTGCCCGGTCATCCCGATTATGTTCTACACGCACACCATCGCCGGCTCCGATCGCATTAAGCACCTCTATGTCGATCCGCAGAAGCACGCCGATCTGGGTACCGCTGAGCTCGCCTAAGAGTTTGCAGCTTCCGTGAGGGTCAAGTATTTACGTAGACCTCATGGGAAACATACAGTTCTCCCTAACCTGGGGTAAACTGGCTGATGGTAATTTTGGGATGCCGGTCTGGCGATCGGCATCCCATTTAGGTTAATCCCTAGATAGGGGAGTGGTATGGGTAAGTACATCGTTAAACGTGTGCTTCAGTTCATCCCGGTGTTTTTGGGCGTTACGCTGATTCTGTTCGCCCTCCAGAATATCGTGCCGGGAGATCCGATCAAGCTGATCGGTGGAGACAAGGCTCTGTCCCCCGAGGTGGAGCTTCAGCTTCGCGTTCGCTATCACCTGGTCCAGACGGACGATGACGGCAACGCGATCCTTGACGAGAACGGCGACCCCGTTCAAACGTCGCTCGTGGACCGTTACTTGTATTACATGAACGGCCTGCTTCATGGCGATCTGGGCAATTCGTATCAGCGCAAGCTGCCGGTTACGGAAATCTTTGCCCAGAAGTATCCGTATACGGTCAAACTTGCCGCGTGCGCCATCGTGCTCGAGGCAATTATGGGTATCGGTGCGGGTATCATTTCGGCGGTAAAGCGTTATTCCTTCTGGGATATTTTGGTAACGCTCACCACGTCGATCCTCGTTGCGGTCCCGGCCTTCTGGCTCGGTATGTTGCTGCAGCTGTTCTTTGGCGTCATCCTCAAGGACGCCACGGGCGGTGCAATCTCCATGCCGATCTCGGGTGCCGGCGGTTCCAGCTCTCAGTATCAGGATTGGATGCACTATGTGCTTCCGACCATTACGCTGGCTTCGGTTTCGACCGCTTATGCTGCGCGCATTATGCGCTCGCAGCTGCTTGACGTCATGAACCAGGATTACATCCGTACGGCAAAGGCCAAGGGTCTCTCCAATCGTGCGATCATCGTCAAGCATGCGCTTAAGAATGCACTCATCCCCGTCGTTACCTATATTGGTGTCGACTTTGGCGGCATGCTTTCGGGCGCCATCCTGACCGAGACGGTCTTCAACTGGCCCGGTATCGGCTATGAGGTCTATCGCGCCATTAGCATGCGTGACTGGCCCATCGTTATGGGCGGCGTTACGCTCATCGTTGTCGTCGTCATGGTGATCAACCTGCTCGTCGACATTAGCTATGCATTCCTCGACCCGCGCATCCGCCTTGGCGGTCCGTCGGATAAGGCCTAAGGGAGGTACGTCTCATGCAGGAAACTGATTCTCAGTCTCAGGAGCAGGCTACCGCCACCAAGGTCGCATCTGCTCCCGCCAAGTCCCGCACGCTGTGGGGCGACGCTTTTAAGCGTCTTCGTAAGAACAAGCTCGCCGTTATCGGTGTCTGCTGGATCATCATCGTCGTTGTGGTTGCCCTGACCGCAGATCTGTGGGCTAAGCCCTGGCTCGGTTCGCCGACGGCTTCCGATTCGACCACCATGGCCGAGACATCGCTACTGGCTCCGTGTGCCGAGCACCCGTTTGGCACCGATGCCCTCGGTCGCGACATTCTCGTCCGCGTTATCTACGGTGCACGCGTTTCGCTTTCTGTCGGTATCATGGCCACCGCCATCTCCACATTGATCGGCCTGGTCATGGGCGCCCTGGCCGGTTTCTACGGCGGCATTTGGGATACGATCATCATGCGCTGTGCGGACATCTTCCTGGCGTTCCCGTACGTGCTGTTCGTTGTCGCCATGATCGCCGTTATCGGCCGTGGTCTTCAGAACGTCTTTATCGCCATCGGCATTCTTGGCTGGCCTTCGATTGCGCGCGTCTTCCGCTCTGCAATCTTGACGGTCAAGGAAAACGACTATGTTGATGCAGCGCGCGCGATGGGTGCATCTGATGCTCGTATCGTCGTGCGTCACATCTTCCCGAACTCCGTCGCCTCCATCGTGGTCTACGCGACCATGAACATTGGTGGCGCCATTCTGACCGAGTCCGCTCTGTCCTTCCTCGGCATGGGCGTTATTCCGCCTACGCCTTCGTGGGGCTCCATGATTCAGGACGGTCAGCAGTATCTTCTGACCGCTCCCTGGATGATGATCATGCCCGGTCTGGCAATTCTCTCGACGGTGCTCGCCTTCACCCTGCTGGGTGACGGTCTGCGCGACGCCCTCGACGTCAAGATGAAGGACGCATAAGGATGAAGAAGAACAAGAACTATGTGGACCTGAAGGACCAGCCGGTTCCTGAGGGCCAGCATCTGCTCGAGGTCGATGACCTTAAGATGTATTTCCACACCGAGGATGGCGTTGTTCGCGCTGTCGACGGTGTCTCCTACACGCTCGATCGCGGCGAAACCCTGGGCGTCGTCGGTGAGTCCGGCTCCGGTAAGTCCGTGACCGCCATGACCATCATGGGCCTCATCTCGATGCCTCCGGGAAAGATCGAGGGCGGTGACGTTCGCTATCGCGGCCGCTCCATCCTCGAAATGACCGAGGAAGAGATGCAGCACATTCGCGGCAACGATATCGCGATGATCTTCCAGGATCCTATGACCTCCTTGAACCCGGTCTATAAGATCGGCAGGCAGGTGGGCGAGGGTCTTCGTCTGCACCGTGGCTACTCCAAGCAGGAGGCGCTCAAGCGTGCCACCGAGCTTTTGGACCTCGTGGGTATCCCCGAGCCCGAGAAGCGCGTCAATGAGTATCCGCACCAGTTCTCTGGCGGTATGCGTCAGCGAGTCATGATTGCCATGGCCCTTGCCTGCGATCCCGATATTCTGATTGCCGACGAGCCCACGACTGCCCTGGACGTTACCATCCAGGCTCAGATTATCGAGCTCATGCAGGAGATGCAGGAGAAGAACGGCAACGCCATCATCATGATTACCCATGACCTGGGTGTTGTCGCCGATATGGCCGATAAGATTATGGTTATGTACGCCGGCCGCCCCGTTGAGTTCGGTACTGCTGAGGAAATCTTCTACGAGAGCCGCCA
>URTL01000043.1 GCA_900550785.1 uncultured Collinsella sp.
CTTTAGTTTGCTACTGCGAACAGTCCTGCTCGCACGGAAAGCACATTAAGTGCTTTCCGGCTCGTGCGGAATCTACGAAAAACTAATCCGCGCCGCCCGACTAGGTCCTAGGTTTACTTGCTTGCCGCCTAGATGGTGTCTTGAGTGTCTAGATACTTGGCTGATTTTTTGGAATGAAGGGGGCTCCTTGTTGGCAAGGAGCCCCCTTCTGCTTTTGGTTACTTCGGGATTGTGGGTGCTTCTTTATTTGGCGTCGGCCCAGGTTATGCCGGTGCTGGCTTCGGCGATTAGGGGGACGCGGAGGTCCACTACGTGTTCCATGACGTCGCGGACCATGGCGGTGAGGCGCTCGACTTCGTCGACGGGGCACTCAAAGTCCAGTTCGTCGTGCACCTGTAAGATCATGTGGGCGGCAAAGCCCTCTTCTTCCAGGCGGCGGCTTACGCGGGCCATGGCGATCTTGATGATGTCGGCCGCGGTGCCCTGCATGGGATGGTTCATGGCCGTGCGCTCGCCAAAGCCGCGAAGTTGCGGATTTTTGGCCTTGAGCTCGGGAATATGGCGTCTGCGGCCATACATGGTCTCGGCGTAGCCCGTCTGCTTGGCACGTGCCACCACGCTGTCGAGGAACATACGCACGCCCGGATAGGCCTCGTAGTAACGGTCGATCATGTCGCGTGCCTCGACCATCGAGATATGCAGCGACTGCGACAGGCCGTAGGCCTGCTGACCATACACGATGCCAAAGTTCACGGCCTTGGCGCGACTGCGCAGGTCGGGCGTTACCTCGGACACCGGCACACCAAACACGCGCGCCGCCGTCTCGGCATGGAAGTCCTCGCCCTCGTTAAAGGCGCGCACCAAGTGCTCGTCACCCGAGAGATGTGCCAGCAGACGCAGCTCTATCTGCGAGTAGTCCACCGCCAAAAAGACGCTTCCTTCGCCTGCCGAAAACGCCGTCTTGACGGTACGACCCAGCTCCGAGCGCGTCGGGATGTTCTGCAGGTTCGGGTCGCTCGAGGACAGACGCCCCGTTGCCGTGATGGTCTGGTTGTACGTGGTGTGCACGCGACCGTCACCACGGCGCAGCGGGCCCAGCGTATCCAGATAGGTGGACTTGATTTTGGACTTTTCACGCCAATCCAAGATCAGACGCACGATTTCGTGGTCGCGGGCAAGGTCGCTCAACACCTTGGCGTTGGTCGAATAGTAGCCGCGCTTAGTCTTCTTGAGGCCCTTGGTCGGAAGCCCCATCACATCAAAGAGCACATGCGACAGCTGCATGGGACTGCCAATATTAAAGGTCTCGTCACCCGCCAGGTCGCGAATGCTGCGCTCGACCTCGGTGATCTGGGTCGCCAGGCCCTCGGACAGATTACGCAGGCGGTCGGGATCCACGAGCATGCCCGCGCGCTCCATCTTGGCAAGCACCGGCACGAGCGGCATCTCGATGCCATCGAACACGTTGGCGGCATTCTCACGGGCCATGCACTCGCGCAACGGCGTCACGAGCGCCAGTGTCAGAGCCGCAGTACGGGCGGCAGGCGCTGGAGCGTCCTCGCCGGCACCCTCTGCGCCGCGCGCCGCAGGCAGCGCCATCTGCAGATACGTATCGGCAAGATATGCCTCATCGAACTCGGAGCGATCGGAATCCAGCAGATAGGCAGCGACCACGGTATCGAAGATACGCGTGGAATCGGTAGCGAGCGGATCCATGAGCTCGGGCTCAGAAGAATCGATGGGCGAAAGCTCGTGCAACAACGCCTTCATATCCGGGCTCGCCACGCGGCCCTCCACAAACAGGCGCGCAAGCACGCCGGCAATCACGCCGTGGGCGAAGTTAAAGCCATCGACTACGGCAGTGGTACCGCCGTCGCCCTCCTCGAGCGCGAACAGGCCCTTGGACGTCGCCAACCACAGCGTGCGCGTCAGTCCAAAGAGCGCGCCCTCTTCCTTGTCGTCGTCCACCACGGCGGCGACCCACTCGCCGGCATCAATCGCGCGGGAAACCTCAGCCGCAACGGCACCAAGCGCGTCGGCATCGCCGGCGGCTGCGCGAACCATCGCAGGTATCTCAAACACACTGGAGGCAGCAGCAGCCCCGCCCTCGCCGCCGATCAGCGCCAAGAAACGGTTCTGCATGGCGGTGATACCAAGCGTGCCCAGCGCCGCGGACACTTCGTCGGCAGAAAACGCCGGGAAGGACGTTTCGTCAAAGTCGAGCTCGACGGGCGCATCGGTGCGAATGGTTGCGACCTTGCGGCTCAGCAGCGCATCGTCGATGTGCGCACGCAGGTTCTCGCCCATCTTGCCCTTGACCTCGTCGGCATGCGCGATGACCTCGTCCAAGCTGCCGTACTGTGCGATGAGCGCGCTCGCCTTTTTGGGGCCGATGCCCGGTACGCCGGGAATGTTGTCCGACGCATCGCCCTTTAGACCGTAAAAATCGGGCACGAGCGCCGGCGTAATGCCGTGATACAGGTCGTCCACGCTCTCGGGCGTCATGATCGCCACGTCGGACAGGCCCTTGCGGGTCGAGACCACGTTGACGTGCTCGGTCACGAGTTGATACATGTCGCGGTCGCCGGTCACCAGCAGCATGTCGCAGCCGGCCTCTTCACCCAGGCGCGCCATGGTTCCCAGGATATCGTCGCCTTCCCAGCCCTCGGACTGCAGAATCGGCACGTTGAGCGCGGTGAGCAGCTCCTTGATCATCGGAAACTGCGCATGCAGATCGGGGTCCATGGGCGGGCGTTGCGCCTTATACTGCGGCAGCATCTCCATGCGCACGCGCGGTTTGCCCTTGTCAAACGCCACAACAACGCCGTCGGGGTTAAAGGCGTCGATCATCTTAAGAAACATGTTCAGAAAGCCAAAAATCGCGTTGGTGGGGCGACCGTCCGGCGCGTTCATGGTCGGCGGCACGGCGTGGAAGGCGCGATGCATGAGCGAGTTGCCGTCGATAACGGCAAAGGTGCGGCGCTTGTCAGACATATTGAATACCTCGCTTTGGGCTGGGCACGGTTTGCTCACTCCAGTTTACACGCTCCCCGCCCCGCGGCCACCTCACATCAAGCTCCCCCGCCACCGTGAGCCCGCGCGTGATACGATGGCTCACGGTACATCAACCAGCACGATCGATCCGAAAGGAGCCTGCGTCATGGAGCGTCCCTGCGCATGGAAAAAGTACACGCCACAGCAAATCGAGGAGCTCGAGGAGCTTTGCCGCGGCTATAAGCAGTTTTTGAGTGAGAACAAGACCGAGCGCCTGTGCGTCAAGGCCGGCATCAAGATGGCCGAGGAGGCGGGATACGTCGACCTGGAGACCGTAATCGCCGAAGGCCGCGAGCTCAAGGCAGGCGACAAGGTGTACGCCGCCAATCACGGCAAGGACCTTATGCTCGTCAACCTGGGCACCGCCCCGCTCGAGCAGGGCTTTAACATCCTGGGCGCGCACGTGGACTCGCCGCGCCTGGACCTTAAGCAGAACCCCGCCTTCGAGGCCGGCGACATGGCTTATCTCGACACGCACTACTACGGCGGCGTCAAGAGCTACCACTGGGTGGCCTCCCCGCTCGCACTCGTAGGCGTCATCTGCAAAAAGGACGGCACCACCGTCGACATTAACATCGGCGACAAGGCCGACGACCCGGTCTTTACCATCTCCGACCTGCTGATCCATCTCTCGAGCGAGCAGATGTCCAAGCCTGCCAAGGACGCCGTCGACGCCGAGATCCTCGACGTGATCGTGGGCGGCCGCCCCGTCAAGTTCGATGAGGACGACAAGGACGCTCCCAAGGAGCCCGTCAAGCAGATGTTCTTGGACATCCTCAAAGAGCAGTACGGCGTCGAGGAGGAGGACTTCCTCTCCGCCGAGATCGAGGTCGTGCCCGCCGGCCCCGCCCGCGACATGGGCCTCGACCGCTCCATGATCTTGGGCTATGGCCACGACGACCGCGTCTGCGCCTACCCCTCTATGCTCGCCCAAATCAACGTCACCAACGTGGAGCGCACGAGCATCACGCTCATCGTCGACAAAGAGGAGATCGGTTCCGTGGGTGCCACCGGCATGACGAGCCGTTTCTTCGAGAACACCGTCGCCGAGATCATGACGCTCGCCGGCGAGGGTAGCCCGCTGGCCCTGCGCCGCGCGCTCGCCCGCAGCCGCATGCTCTCCTCTGACGTGTCCGCCGGCTTCGACCCGGGCTATGCCGCCAAGTTCGAGACCAAGAACGCCGCCTTTATGGGTCGCGGCCTGTGCTTTAACAAGTACACGGGCAGCCGCGGCAAGGGCGGCTCCAACGACGCCGATGCCGAGTATGTGGCCCTCGTCCGCGACATCATGGACAAGGCAGGCGTGGATTTCCAGACCTGTGAGCTCGGCCGCGTCAACGCAGGTGGCGGCGGCACCATCGCCTACATCATGGCCAAGTACGGCATGAATGTCATCGACTCCGGCGTTGCCGTTCTGTCCATGCACGCCCTGTGGGAGGTCGCCAACAAGGCCGATATCTACGAGGCCTACCGCGGCTACAAGGCCTTCCTCGAGCGCGCCTAACCAGCCCTTCATAACTTGCGGTGAAATGCGGACTAAACTGGCCCATAAACGGCCAAAACAGACCGTATTCCACCGCAACTTCCTTTTTGGCAGAGGAGAGTCCATGCTGCAGGTCATCATTTCGCCCGCCAAGCAGATGCGCGCGGCCCAAGATGCTTTTGAAGTCCTGGGTATCCCACCCTTTGTGCGCGAGACGGCTCGCCTCCACCGCGCACTGCTAGATATCGAGCGGAATGAAGGCAGCGACGGCCTGCAGGCGCTGTGGAACGTGAGTGACAAACTGCTGGGACCTTGCCTCAACACCCTGCATGAGTTCGGGCCCATCCTGAAAAGCGGCGATCTCGACAATCCCGCACTCGCCCGTCACCTCTCCCCTGCCGTCATGTCCTATCACGGCATTCAATACCAGAGCATGGCACCCGAGGTGATGGATTCCGCGCAGTTCGCATGGCTGCAAGACCATCTGTGGATCCTCTCCGGCCTTTACGGATGCGTACGCCCCTTTCATGCCGTTGAACCGTATCGGCTGGAGATGGGCGCGAAGCTCGCCGTTGACGATGCCCGAGACCTCTACGCGTTTTGGAGCGACAATCTCGCGCGGGCTATCGCCCCGGCAGGCTCAAACACCACGATCGTCAACCTCGCCAGCGTAGAGTATGCCAAAGCCGTTCTGCCCCACCTCGCGGACGACGCCACGGCCGTCACATGCCTCTTTGGCGAGGGCATCCGCAACGGGAAGCCCATCCAACGGTCGACCGCCAGCAAAAAGGCGCGCGGCTCCATGGTGCGGTGGATGGCAGAAAACAAGCTCGAGGATGCAAGCGAACTCACCGCATTCAACATCGGCTATCGGCACATCCCCGAGCTTTCAGACAAAAACACCCTGGTTTTCATGAACGCGCAGGCACAATAGGCCCGCCGTTTCCAAACACCCCATTACTCCGCCAAGCCATCGGCCTTTGCAATCTCGCTCGTCGAGCCATCTTGGTAGGTAATCTTAACGTGCTCCACCTCGGATACCGCAGCGCCCGCCGGGGGCTCCAAGCGCCATTCCGTCAGCGCAATGTCCATGGTCGTGGGCACGTCCCCTTGATCTTTGAGCTTCACCGTCAGCGTTTTGAGCGTCGCATCAAACGTCACGCGTTCGATTTCTTCGCCCGGAATAGACCCGCCGCTCAGCTGCAGCTGCACAAACTCGTCGCGCGGATACCAATAGTCGCCCGGCGCGGCCACGGTATTGCCGCCCGCGACCTTCACCGTCATAATCGGCAGGCTATCATCCGCCTCAAACGTCCAGGCAGCTCCCCCACGCCCGCCAAACATCCAGATACAACAGGCAATCACCATCACGACAAGGATTGCAAAACCAATTGCGACCAGTCCATGATGGGCACGGCTCTCCTCGGCCGATACATCCCATTGCGTCTCTCGATATAGATGCTTGTCTTCCATGTTCGCCTCCCCACGGGCATGCTCATCGCGTCAATCGTACCCATTCAGGCTATACTTGAGCCCACCACATAAACGGGGAGCTTGCAGGACAAGACGGCAGGCTGAGACTGGGCGCGCCCGCCCTGACCCGCAAACCTGATATGGGTAATGCCAACGAAGGGAGCCGTGCCAATGAGCACACAGACCGAGCCCAAGCTCGTCACGCAAATCGACTTCGCCCGCGCCGGGCAGATCACACCGCAGATGAAGGAGGTCGCCGAGCGCGAGCATCGCGACCCCGAGTACATCCGCGAACGCGTGGCGGACGGCCGCATCGCCATTCCCGCCAACATCGTGCATATCAAAAAAGGCATGCGCGCCTTTGGTGTCGGCGAGGGCCTGTCCACCAAGGTCAACGTCAACCTGGGCATCTCGGGCGACAAGGCCGATGCCGCCGAGGAGTGGAAGAAGGTCAAGATCGCCGAGGACTTTGGCGCCGACGCCATCATGGACCTCTCCAACTCGGGCAAGACACGTCAGTTCCGCCAGCAGCTCATCGACGAGACGCCGCTTATGGTGGGCACCGTCCCCATGTATGACGCCATCGGCTACATGGAAAAGCCGCTGGTCAAGCTCACCAAGGACGATCTGCTCGAGGTCGTGCGCGCTCATGCCGAGGACGGCGTGGACTTTATGACCATCCACTGCGGCATCAACAAGTCGGTCATCAAAACCTTTAAGGAGACCGGCCGCCTCATGAACATCGTCAGTCGCGGCGGCTCGCTGCTGTTTGGCTGGATGGAAGTCACCGGTAACGAGAACCCCTTCTACGAGTTCTACGACGAGGTGCTCGAGATCTGTCACGAATACGACGTGACGATCTCGCTCGGCGACTCCTGCCGCCCGGGCTGCCTCTACGACTCCAACGACGCAACCGAGACCGCCGAGATGATCGAGCTGGGCAAGCTGTGCAAGCGCGCTTGGGCCGCCGGCGTCCAGGTTATGGTCGAAGGCCCGGGTCACATGGCGCTCGACGAGATCGCCGCCAACATGAAACTGCAGAAGCGCCTGTGCCACAACGCCCCGTTCTATGTGCTCGGGCCGCTGGTGACCGATATCGGCGTGGGCTACGACCACATCACCGCTGCCATCGGCGGCGCCATCTCCGCCAGCTCCGGTGCCGACTTCCTGTGCTACGTGACGCCGGCCGAGCACCTGTGCCTGCCCAACGCCCAGGACGTGCTCGACGGCCTCATGGCCACCAAGATCGCCGCACACGCCGCCGACATCGCCAAAAAGGTGCCCCACGCCCGCGACATGGACGACAAGATGGGCCAGGCACGCCGCAAGCTCGACTGGGACGCCATGTGGAAGTGCGCTCTCGACCCGGTCACCGGTAAGAAGCGCTACGAGGAATCCCCCGCTGCCACCGAGGGCACCTGCACCATGTGCGGCAAGATGTGCGCCGTCCGCACCGTCAACAAGGTGTTCGAGGGTACGACGATTGATCTCGGTATGGAGGACTAACGCGTCACCGAAGCCACAATCGGTAACAAGGTGTTCGTCAATTGTTGACGTGTGAACATTTTCTTACATTTGCGTAAAGATTGCACCACCCGCCCGGGATCGGCATACAGCCGGCCCGGGCACTTTATAATGCAGGCAGAAGACCCATTTGAATCCGACCGAACAAGGGAGCGAACATGGATCGCAGTAAGGTACCCGCCGTTCTATCCATCGCAGGATCCGATTCCAGCGGTGGCGCCGGCATTCAGGCCGACATCAAGACCATCACGGCGCACCGCCTGTATGCCGAGACGGCCATCACAGCCATCACCGCACAGAACACCCTGGGCGTCACCGCCGTGCAGAACATCTCTCCGGATATTGTCGCGGCGCAGATCGATGCCGTTTTTGACGATATCCGCCCTAGCGCCGTCAAGATCGGCATGGTTTCCTCTGCCGAGATTATCGAGGTTATCGCCGACCGCTTGAGCGCCTGGGACGCACAAAATATCGTCGTCGACCCCGTCATGGTCGCCACCTCGGGTGCTCGCCTCATTGCCGAGGATGCCGCTGAGGCACTCACACGCCGCCTGTTCCCACTGGCGACCGTCATCACGCCCAATATTCCCGAGGCCATGGCGTTGCTCGATTATGAGGTCGATTCCGAGCGCACTCAGCAAAATGCCGCCATGCTTCTCACCCGCCGCTTTGGCTGCGCGTCTCTCGTTAAGGGCGGGCATTTTGTCAACGAGGCCAACGATGTGCTAGCAGAGCCCGCGCCGCTCGATGACGAGGGCAACCATCTGGGCGATCCGCTCACCACGTGGTTCCGCCACAAGCGCATCGAGACCGGCAACACGCACGGTACTGGCTGTACGCTTTCGTCCGCCATCGCCTGCGCGCTGGCCCAGGGCATGGATCTTGCCGATGCCGTCAACGCCGGCAAGGCCTACCTAACGGGTGCTCTGGCCGCTGGCTTTGACATGGGCAAAGGCTCCGGCCCCGTCAACCACATGTGGCAGTATTAAGATTCGCAGCCCAAAACCGCCACAAAGGCGCCCGTCCCCTTTGCGGTGGCTTGGGGTCGCGCTACTCTCCGAGCATCTCTTGGAGCTTGGCTGCCACGGCGTGGCCCAGGCTCTCGTGGCTTTCGGGCATCATGTGCAGATAATCGATATCGCCCGGCTCGGCAAAATCAGCGGCATTCAAAAAGTCGCAGCCAAACTGTTTAGCAGCATACGCATAGTATTCGGCAAAATGCTCCGAGGCCTCGACGGAGCGCTCGTCAAAGTCGGTCATGTACACATCGGCGATCTGCGGTTTAATCTTGATAGGCGCCATCAGCAGAATACGCGGGCAGGGCGCGGCTTCGGTCCAGGGAAACGCGCGGACGGTGCGAATCAGCGCCATGGCACCGTCAGCGATATCGGCAGCCCCCACGCTAAAGACCGTCTTGCAGTCGTTGGTGCCCAGCATAATCACGATCGCATCCAGCGGCTTATGAGCCTCGAGCAGCATCGGCAACGCGCGGATGCCGTTGAGATTAGTGTCCAGATGGCACATGTCGTCGCGTACCGTCGTGCGGCCGTTGAGGCCTTCCTCAATCACGTGCCAGCCCTCGCCCAGGTCGCGCTGGGCCACGCCGCACCAGCGCACATCGTGCGCATAGCGCACCGCGGTGCCGTCGCGCATACCTGCCGGATCGTAGCCATAGGTATTGCTGTCGCCAAAGCACAGAACGTTTTTCATCGTAAGCCCTTCCTTTAGTAAAAAGCCGACGGGAGCAGCCCTCCCGCCGGCTCGACCTATCTGTCGGCACGTACCGATTACAGGTACTTGCGCCAATCGTCCTCGTCCTCATCGTCCTCGGCAGCAGCCTGGGCTTGCTCGGCGGCGCGAGCAGCCGCAGCGCGAGCGGCAACCTGGGCATAGGACTCCTCGTTGCGCTCGGGGAAGTTTGCCAGCACGTGCTCGAACTTGGCAAAATCCTCGTCCCAGCGCGTAGAGGGCACGGCAAAGAAGACCTGCTTGACCCTAAAGTCGCCCGACGCGAGCTCCTTACGGAAGAGCTCGGCCACGGTCTCGGCGTCAAAGCCGTTGTTGTCGCAGCCCCAAGCACCCAGTACGAGCTTCTCGCGGCCCAGCTCATCGCATATAGCAAGCACAAAGCGAATGCGGTCGCGCAGAGCGTCAAGCAAGGCATCGTCGCTCACGCGGTACTCCTGGCGAGCACGCTTGGCGTTGGGTGCAGCGGCGACGATTACGTCGGCATAGGCGTGCACATGCTTGCGGTCGAAGCGCACCGCAGGCACCACCAGCGCACGGTTGCGGTAAAGCTCGCAGTTGATGTTGCGGCGACGGTTCTCGCCGTACCATTTGCGCTGCTTATCGAGCACGTTGTACAGGTACGAATCGGCACAGAGCGTGGCCTCCTGGCCCAGATAGCCCTGGATGTAGCCACCGCCCGGATTGGTGAACGAGGCAAAGGCAAGCACAGCCATGTCGCAGAACTGCGCGTAGCCTCGACCGTTATCCAGAATGGCCTGCGTGGCAGAGGCGTCGAGCACGGTGACCTCGGGCAGGACCGGAGCGGGCTCCTCGGCGGCAGGCGCGGGCTCGGCTTCGGTGGCCTCCTCGACGGGCTCGGGCGCCACCTCGGCATCGACCGCAGCCTCGACCTCAGCAGCCTCAGTAGCCTCGACCTCGGCAGCCTCGACGTCCTCGGCAGCTTGCTCCTCAGCAGCCGCTGCCTTCTGGACCCTGGTCTTCATCGCCGCGACAAAACCGGCAGGCATACCATCGAACTCGCGCACGCCGGCAAGCGAACGCTCGATGTCCTTGGCACAGGCCTCGGACACAGCCGTCACATGGCGCTCGGCTACCTTGGCACGTGCCTCACGCTTGGGATTGAGCTGACCCGCTCGGTTGGACCTGCGGTTACGGTTCCTGCTGTCGACGTCTGCCATACATGGCCACCTTTCCTGTCGCTGCCGCTATCGGCTTTTCCCATCCATGATACCCCGCCGCACACAAAAAAGACGGCCCCGAAGGACCGCCTTTCGCATCGTTTTACCGTGTCCGGCAGGAAGCGTCGCAATGCCGCGCTTTAATCGCGACGACCAAGGATATTCAGGATGCGCAGGAACACGTTGATGATGTCCACGAACAGGTTGGATGCCATGAGCACGGCGTTGGGCAGCGTGGGCGGCACCGTCGTGGCCACATAGGTGTCATAGCCAATAAAGCCGGCGAACACCACGATCACGATCAGGTCGGTGATGGACTGCGAGACGCCCATGAACATCAGCACGATCTCGACCAGAATCGTGGCAAGTAGGATGCCAAAACCAATGCCGTACACACGCTGGAAGAACTTGGGAAAGGTCACGCCCAGCGCACCAAAGACAAAGGTGATGGCGGCCGTGGCGATAAAGGCGGTGTTAATGGTAGGCAGGTCGTAGTTGGCAAGGCCAAACGACGCCGTCAGGCCAAAGGTGCTCGCAAAGACCACGTAGCCCACGAGCGACAGGCCCACGGACTGTTTGCTGGCAGCAGCCGACATCATGACCATGCCGACGATGGTCAAAATAAATGAGCCAAAGACCAGCGGCAAAGCGGCGCCGCTCATCATCATGCGCGCAAACGACATGGTGCTCGTAAAGTAGGCACCGGCGCCCATGGCGCAAAAGCCCAAAAAGATCAGGGCAGACATGACAAGGTTGTACGCGCGCGGCGACATCTCCTTGGCACGGCTTGCGCCGGTTTCGATGGGGCCGTTCTGATAGCCCTGGATATCGTTCATACTTCGTCCTTTCAAAAAGCGCCGCGACGGCGCCGTAGCTGACAAGTTTCCTGCCATTGTACCCGAACGCCACGCGTTCTTACCTGCGACGCTCGCTCTCGAGCGTCCGGTCGAACGCCCACACCCACCAACGCATCAGATGAGTCTGCGAGCCATCCGGTCGCTCGCGTGCCTGTTCTTCCAGATACAGTTCGGTCGCATGTCCGCCAAAACGAACCTTATAAGTCGCCGTACGAATGCCGTGGACCGTCAGGCCAAAACCGGTGGACGAGACAATCTCGTCAATCGTAAAGCAACGACCATCGACCCAGCAGACGGTAACCGGCACGACCTGTCCGCCCGCGAGGATGCGAGCCACGACGTCCACATACTGCTTGTGCACGCGTCGAGTTTTACCATCTGTCTGTCGATATTCCATGCCTCCTATTATCGAACGCATGTTTGCACATTGTAAAGCGAACAGGCTGTGGTTTTGGGATGTTGGGGCGCGCACGTGTCCTCATGGCGTGCTAGCAAAAAGAACACCCGCGGTCAACAGGGCAAATATTCAATGTTAGTGCCAAAAAATTCACTTCTCTCATCAGAACTCGGTAAAGAAACCCGCAGGAGGTGATACGATTTATCATGTTTTTGTAACGTGCCTGCAAACTTCGAGAAAGCCCATATATGGACGTAACGTTCTCAGCCTTCCTCGGCCAAATTGTGTCGAACCCAGTCCTTGCCGTCACCGTGATCCTCGCACTCGGCGCTATCTTCGTCAACGGATGGACCGACGCGCCCAACGCCATCGCGACCTGTGTCACCACGCGCTGCATGCCCGCCCGCGCCGCCATTCTCATGAGCGCCGCATTCAACTTCCTCGGCGTGCTCATCATGACGCATTTTAATGCCAGCGTCGCCAACACCATCTCGCATATCGTCGACTTTGGCGGAAACAGCACCATGGCGCTCGCCTGCCTATGCGCGGCGCTGTTCTCCATCGTCGTCTACGGTGCCACGGCATCGCGTTTTGGTATCCCCACCTCGCAAAGCCACAGCCTTATCGCCGGCCTAACCGGCGCCGCCATCGCCCTCGGTGGCGCCAGCAGCGTCAACGTCCACGAGTGGATGAAGGTCATCTACGGCCTGGCGCTCTCCATCGGCCTGGGCTTTGTCATGGGCTGGGTCCTGTGCAAGCTCGTCTCGATTCTTTTCGCCGCCGCCAACAGGCGACGCGCCAACGTCTTCTTTAAATATGCTCAGATCGCGAGCGCCGCGGCCATGAGCTTTATGCACGGCGCGCAGGATGGACAAAAGTTCATCGGCGTGCTCTTTTTAGGCGTGGCCTTCGCCAACGGCCAGACGAGCGTCGGCGACGCCAGCATCCCCATCTGGATCATGCTGTTGTGCTCGGCCACTATGGGCATCGGCACCAGCGTGGGCGGCGAGCGCATCATCAAGTCCGTCGGCCAGAGCATGGTTAAGCTCGAAAAGTACCAGGGCTTCTCTGCCGACCTCGCAGGCGCCGCGAATCTGCTGCTTGCCACCCTTACCGGTATCCCCGTGTCCTCCACCCACATCAAGACCTGCGCCATCATGGGCGTCGGCGCCGTCAAGCGCCTTTCGGCCATCAACTTCGGCGTGGTCAAGGACATGATGTTCACCTGGTTCTTCACCTTCCCCGCCTGCGGACTCATCAGCTTTGTCATGGCCAAGCTGTTCATGATGTTCATCTAGTCAAACCGAGCGTCCATCCGGACCGTAATACCTCGCCTACCCGTCTTCGCCTCGAAAGGACCCACTCATGGCAAAGAAACCCGATTCGTTCTACTTTGACAACTACGTCGCCTGCGCCGATCTCGCCGTCCAGTCCGCAGAGCTGCTCACCAAGATTTTTGAGAACTTTGATCCCGCGCAGATCCACGACATGCTCGATAAGATGCATGCGATTGAGCATGCGGCCGACAAGAAGCACCATGAGCTTGAGGACGCCCTGCTCACCGCCTTTATCACCCCGCTTGAGCGCGAGGATCTGGACCTGATGAGTTGCGCGCTCGACACTGTGCTTGACCGCATCGAGGGCGTCGTGCAGCGCGTCTACTTCACCAACATCCAGAGCATCCACCCCGATGCCATTGTCATCGCCCACAAGGTGACCGACGCCTGCCGCGCCATGAAGGACCTGATGGTCGAGCTGCCCAACTACCGTAAGTCCAAGACCCTGCGCGAACTCGTCATCCAGATCAACACGATCGAGTCCGAGGCCGACGATCTCTACATCAACGCTATGCGCAACCTGCATGTCAACGGCAAGGACCCGCTCGAGGTCATCGCCTGGCGTGACGTCTACGCCTTCCTGGAGTACTGCGCCGACTGCTGCGAGAATGTGGCCGATGTCGTGGATTCGATTGTCATGAAGAACAGTTAATTGGGGGTACGTATCCCACCGGTCGCGGGCCCGACCACTGATAACCTTTTTCACTCCGGCTGCAA
>URTL01000044.1 GCA_900550785.1 uncultured Collinsella sp.
GGGCGGCGAGGCACAGCGTGTGAAGCTCGCCAAGGAGCTTCATCGACGCCAGACGGGCAAGACGTTCTATATTTTGGACGAGCCGACGACCGGTCTTCATTTTGAGGACGTCCGCCAGCTGCTCGATGTGCTGCAGCGCTTGGTCGATGCGGGCAACACGGTGCTGGTGATTGAGCACAACCTTGATGTCATCAAGGTTGCCGACCGCCTGATCGATATGGGTCCCGAGGGCGGTAACGGCGGCGGAACCGTCGTGGTTTCGGGTACACCGGAGCAGGTTGCGGACTGTCCGCAGAGTTATACGGGCAAGTTTTTGGCGCCGTTGCTCAGGCGTGACCGGGAGCGCCAGGCTCAACTTGATGCTCAATAAATAGGCGATTCAGTTTATGGGCGCCATCGACTCCTCGTGATTCGATGGCGCTTGCTGTGTCGAAGTGACGTATGCAGCCGAATTGGACATATACTTAATTTTTACGTCCGAATGCGAGGGAAAGGATATGTCATGGCAAAGGCTGTAAAGACGCCAAAAACCAATGCGATGCGCGAGCTGGAAAGCGCCGGCATTTCCTATGTTCTACATACGTACGAAGACGATGGTGATGAGTCGGTGGGCCTGGGGGTCGCGATTTCGGAGCAGCTTGGCGAGGAGACCGGTCAAGGATTTAAGACTTTGGTCTGCGTGACACCGTCCAACGACTATGTCGTGTGCTGCATCCCTGTTGCCGACGAGCTCGATCTAAAGTCCGCCGCGCGTGCCGCGGGGGAGAAGTCCTTGGCCATGATGCATGTGAAGGATTTGCTTGTGGCGACTGGCTACGTTCGCGGCGGCTGCAGCCCGGTCGGTATGAAAAAACGCTACCGGACGCTCATTGATGAGACGTGTGTCCTTTGGGATACCATTTTTATTTCGGGAGGCAAGCGTGGTTATCAGCTCGAGCTTGTACCCGATGATTTAATTGCATTTTGCGGGGCGACGGTTGCCGCGATTACGAGAGAGGACTGAGCGATGCCGCAGGAAGAATTGAAGTGCGGAGCTCATTTTGCAAAAGAATCTGCGCCTCAGACGCCCTCATCCGAAGCTTCTTCGTCGCGAGATGACACTGACGACATGGGCTCGTCGGACTACTCCACGGTTGGTCGTTCCGCCGGGCTTATGACCATACTGACCATCGTGTCTCGCGTTACCGGTTTTATCCGAACGTGGGCAATGGCGGCCGCTATCGGCATGTCGCTACTCTCGTCCTCCTATCAGGTCGCCAACAACCTGCCCAATATGCTCTACGAACTCGTGATGGGCGGCATGCTCGTGACGGCGTTTTTGCCCGTGTACATGGGCGTGAGGCGTGAGCAGGGTCGCGAGGCCTCGAACGAGTACGTGGGCAACCTGCTCGGCATTCTGCTTTTGGTGCTGGGTGGCATTTCGTTGCTGGGGACCGTGTTCGCCCCGGGCTTTATCTGGACGCAATCGTTCCTTTCGGGTGACGGCGGCAGCATGGATACCGCTGCGTTCATGTTCCGTTTCTTTGCCATCCAGATTCTGTTTTATGGTTTGGGCTCGGTGTTCTCGGGCGTTCTCAACGCACACCGCGACTACTTCTGGTCGACGTTTGCCCCGGTCCTCAACAATGTGATCGTCATTGCGAGCTTTATGGGTTTTGCGCCCGTGTCCGCACAGTTTGGCGAACGTGCCGGCATCATCTTGATTGCGGCCGGTACGACCCTCGGTGTCTTTGTTCAGATGGCATGTCAGATCCCCGCGCTTGGCAAGCACGGCGTGCATCCCCATATCCATATCGACTTTAAGGACCCCGCACTGCGCCAGACGATTGCGCTCGGTATCCCGACGCTGCTCGCCACGGTGTGCATGTTTGTCTCGACTTCTATCACCAACGCTGCCGCGCTGGTGGTCCAGCCCGAGACCGGTCCTTCCGTCATCGCCTATGCGCGCCTGTGGTACACGCTGCCCTACGCGCTGATTGCCGCCTCGCTTTCGACGGCGCTCTATACCGAGCTCTCTCACGACGCACAGGAGAAGGATTACGACAGCGTTCGCACGGGCATTTCGCGTGGCGTCGCCCAGATGCTGTTCTTCCTGATTCCGTTCGCGCTGTACCTGATTGTCTTCGCGCGTCCGCTCAACATGATTTACTGTGCCGGCAAGTTTGATGAGTCCGGCGTGGCGCTGGTGTCCGAGTTCCTTGTCTACCTGGCGTTCTCGCTGCCGCTCTACGGCGTGGTCGTATTGATGCAGAAGAGCTTCTCTGCCTTGCTCGACATGAAGCCCTATAGCCGCTATTGCCTGTATTCCGCCATCGGCCAGGCCGGCTCGGTTCTGCTGTTTGGCGTTGTGCTGGGCTTCGGTATGCCGGCAATCGCGCTTTCGTATGTCGTCGACTACGTGATCTTGGTCGGATGTTCGCTATGGTGGCTGCGTCGTCGTCTGCGTGGCCTTCAGGTCAAATCTATCCTGCATGGCGGTTTCTTTGGTCTTTTGCTCGGTGGCCTGGGTGCTGCCGCAGGCGCCGGCGTCATGTGGGCGCTTGAGCACTTTGTCGGGGCACTTGGCGGCTCGATTCTGATTACTCTTGGCTACGTTTGCGTTGCGGGTGTCGTCTCGCTTGCTGTTACCTTTGGCCTTGCCGTCGTCCTTAAGATGCCCGAGGTCTCGGCGCTGCTTCGTCGCAAGTAGGTGCGTGTGGCCGGTCACGACAACATTCCAACACTTGCCGAGCAGGTTTCGCGCGTTCCCACGCAGCCCGGATGTTACCTTTGGAAAGATGCCAAGGGCGATGTCATCTACGTTGGCAAGGCAAAAAACCTGCGTTCCCGTATGCGCCAGTACGTGACACTGCAGGATGAGCGTCAAAAGATCCCGCTGATGATGCAGCTGGTGGCGAGCTTTGACTACATCGTTGTCGAAACCGAGCATGAGGCGCTTGTACTCGAGCGCAACCTGATCGGCCAGTACCATCCGTACTTTAACGTCGACCTCAAGGATGACAAGAGCTACCCCTTTATCGCTATCACCAAGAGCGATCTGTTCCCAGCTATCAAATATACGCGTGAGCGCCATAAGCCGGGAACGCGTTATTTTGGTCCCTATACTGACAGCCGCGCGGCGCGTGAGACCATTGACACGCTGCGCAAGGTGATCCCGATCTGCTCGGCTTCTTGTGCGGAGTGGCGTCGTTGTCGTCGTATCGTCGAGTCCCACAAGGGCGAGGAAGACATCGTCAATATGATTTGCGCGCAAAACGGGCGTCCTTGCTTTGACTACCATGTTGGGCGCGGCCCGGGTGCGTGTGTCGGCGCGATTTCTCCTACGGACTATGCCAAGAACGTCAAGCGTGTCGAGCGCTTTTTGTCGGGCCATCGCAAGGATGTCGTCGACGAGCTGACCTCCGAGATGACGGATGCCGCCGAGGCGCTCGACTTTGAGCGCGCGGCACGCGTCAAACGTCGTTTGGAGGTCATCAGGGGTCTGGACGATCGTCAGCAAGTCGTTTTTCCCTCCAGTGTCGATATCGATGTCATCGGTTTCTATCGCGAGGAGACCATCTCTGCCGCTTGCGTCTTCGTCGTTCGCGAGGGCCGAACAGTTCGCACCTGCGAGTTCATTCTCGACAAGGGTCTTGATGTTGACGAGGAAGAGCTCCAGTCGGGCTTTCTTAAGCGCTATTACGATGAGACGGCTGATATTCCAGCTGAGATAAATCTCTCTGTCGAGCTTGAGGATGCGGAGGCGCTGGGGGAGTGGCTTGCAGGCAAGCGCGAGCGTTCCTGCCATCTCCATAGGCCGCAGCGTGGCGAAAAGCACCGTTTGCTCGATATGGCATCCAAAAATGCGCGCCATGCCCTCATGCGCTACATGATGCGAACGGGGTACGCTGACGACCGCACCAATCAGGCGCTCCTAGAGCTCGAAAGCGCGCTGGCGCTGCCGGCGCCGCCGATGCGTATCGAGTGCTTCGATATCTCGACGCTGCACGGAACCTTTACGGTCGCCTCGATGGTGGTGTTTACCAACGGGCGCGCCGACAAGAGCCAGTACCGTCGTTTTAAAATTCAGGCCGAATTGGACGAGGCAAACGACTTCGTGTCGATGTCCGAGGTTTTGGGACGACGCTATGCTCCCGAGCGCATGGCCGACGAGCGCTTTGGCTCGAGCCCCGATTTGCTCGTTGTCGATGGCGGTAAGCCGCAATTGACCGCTGCGATCAAGCAACTTGAGGCTCTTGGGCTCGATATACCGGTTTGTGGCTTGGCGAAGGCCGATGAGGAAGTTTTCGTGCCTTGGGACGAGACTCCCGTCGTGCTGCCGACCGGGTCTGCTTCGCTCTATCTAATTAAACAGGTTCGCGATGAATCGCACCGTTTTGCCATCACGTTCCATCGCGAGTTGCGCGATAAAGCCATGACGGTTTCGGTACTCGATGACGTTCCAGGCGTGGGACCCACCAGAAAACGTGCCCTTATGCGCCATTTTGGCTCGATGAAGCGTTTGCGCGCGGCGAGCGAGCAAGAGATCGCGGAAGTTCGCGGCATACCTGCCGATGTTGCCAAGGCGGTCCACGAGGCGCTCGTTGCATGGAATGCCGAGCGCGCCGAGGCGGCGGCTGGCCATTCCGATAGCTAAACACGAGCCAAACAACTGATATACATGATTGCGCGATTTTCAACCATTTATTTCGCCATGATTGCCTGCTGGTTTCGGGTTTTATTAACGCTAAAACGTTTGACTAACCCAAGCGAAAACCCTGCTATCCTGCGGGTTGACGAAGACTGATATCTCACCTCGTCGATACATACTGTCTGGCGAATCGTTTGTCAATGAATTCGGTGAACGGTAGTAAATACCGTTCAAGCGTATGTATGTATCGGTCGCCGAGCGCGGCACCTCAGTTGGGTCCGTCGGTAGGTAAGGTATATATCGTCCGCAAGTTGCGCGGGGGCAAGTCTAGGTGCTCCCGGGTAAGATTCTCTATTGATAGGAGAAGACATGGCCATCATCAACAAGGGTATGTCCAGGCGTTCGTTCCTCGGCCTCACCGGCAGCGTCGCTGCTGTCGCAGGGCTTGGTCTCACCGGCTGCGGTGGCAGCTCCAACGACGAGGGTTCCGCTTCCGGTTCCACCGATTCCGCCAACCGTGGCGGCGGCGTGATCACCGCTGGTTCCGCTTACGCTCCGTCCAGCTTCGACCCCGCCAGCACCGGCTCCGCTGTGGGCCTGGGTGCTAACTGGCACGTCATCGAGGGCCTCTATGGCATCGATTACCACGACTACAGCACCTTCAACGAGCTCGCCACCGACGATCCCAAGTCCGTGGACGACACTACCTTCGAGGTCACCATCCGCAAGGGCGCCAAGTTCTCCGATGGCACCGAGGTCACTGCTGACGACGTCGTTGCCTCCTACACCGCTTGCGCTGCTTCTGCTACCTATGCTCCGTTCTTCCAGCCCTTCGAGTCCATCGAGGCCAAGGACGCCAGCACTGTAACGGTCAAGACCAAGGTCCCCAACTTCTCCCTGCTCAAGGATCGTCTGGCCATCATCCGCGTTACCCCGGCTACCCAGGCCGAGGAGGATCGCGCTAAGCAGCCGATCGGCTCCGGCCCCTGGATGTACGACTCTATCTCCGATACCGAGATCACCCTGGTTCCCAACCCCGAGTACAACGGTGAGTATGCTGCCGAGGATAAGAAGATCCAGTACAGCATCCTGACCGACCCCACCGCTCGCGTTACCGCTCAGCAGGAGGGCTCCACGCTCGTTATGGAGCTCGTCACCGCTGACGCCGTCGACCAGCTCGAGAGCGCCGGCTGCAAGATCGATAACGTCCAGGGTTTCGGCACCCGCTTCATCATGTTCAACGTCGCCAAGGAGCCTTGGAACAACGTCAAGGTCCGTCAGGCCGTCATGTACGCGCTCGACACTGAGAAGATGATTACCAACACCTTCGCCGGCCTTGCTACCGCTGCCAGCTGCTACCTGCCCAAGAGCTTCACCAACTATCATGAGGCTTCCACGGTGTACAAGACTGACGCCAAGAAGGCCAAGAAGCTCATCGAAGAGTCTGGCATCACCCCGGGCGCCATCACCCTGCGCACCACCGACAACGAGCAGATCAAGGGCATGGCCGCTCAGGTCAAGAACGACCTCGACGCTCTCGGCTTCGATGTGACTATCCAGACCGATACCTCGCCGGCCACCTACGCTGCCATCGACGGCGGCGAGGCCTACGATATCCTCCTTGCCCCTGGCGATCCGTCCTGCTTCGGCGCCGACCCCGACCTGCTGCTCAACTGGTGGTATGGCGACAACGTCTGGATGCAGACCCGTTGCCCGTGGAAGGATTCCGCTGAGTGGGCGAAGCTCCACGGTCTCATGGACGAGGCTCTTGCCGCCGAGGGCGACGAGCAGCAGAAGAAGTGGAACGAGTGCTTCGACATCATCGCCGACAACGCTGTTCTGTACCCCGTTGTCCACGTCAAGACCGTTTCCGCTTCCTGGGACGATCCGTCCACCGCGCCCAACGGCGAGGCCCTCGATGGCTTCAAGGGCATCGGCACGACGAGCATGTCCTTCAGGGGCGTCGCGACCGTCAAGGCCTAAGACTCGCTTGAGTCATATGTGGGGCGTCGGTCGTAAGGCAACGTCCTCATAGTTGAAACAAAGACCCGGGCGGCCTCGATGTCGCTCGGGTCTTGTAATGAGTATCCATACTCATATACCAGTTGGTCCTACCGACAAAAGAAAGGGGAGAGAACGTGAACAACTTTCTACGTTTGATTGGAAGGCGTCTCGTGGCGCTGCCGATCATGGCATTGGGCGTCACCGTCCTGGTGTTCTTCCTTATGTCGTTCTCCAAGACCGACCCCGCCTATACGGCGTTGGGTGACGGTGCCTCGCCCGAGGCGGTTGCCGAGTACCATGAGAAGTATGGTCTGGACGACCCCTGGCCCGTGCGCTACGTGCGCTACATGGGCGATCTGATCCATGGTGACATGGGCACCTATGGTGCTGCTCGCAACTCTGTTGCCAAGCGCATCTCCACGGCCCTGCCCGTCACGATGCAGCTGACCTTCATCGGTCTAGCCATCGGCGCGGTCGTCTCGTTTTTGCTCGGCGTCATCGCGGCACTGTATCGCGATAAATGGCCGGACCAAGTGATCCGCGTCTTCTCCATCGCCGGCTTGGCAACCCCGTCGTTCTGGCTTGCCGTTCTGTTGATCCTGCTGTTCTCTTCCTACCTTAAGGTGCTCCCGGCGTCCGGTGCTCTGCCTCACTTCACCACCAACCCGGCTGGCTATCTGGGACGTATGATCATGCCCGCTATCGCTCTGGCATTCCCGCTGACGGGCCAGATGACTCGTATCGTGCGTACGGCCATGGTCGAGGAGCTCGATAAGGACTATGTCCGTATGGCCCGCGGCGCCGGCGTTCCCGAGAAGGTCGTCGTCGGCATCAACGTTTTGCGCAACGCGCTGATCACCCCGGTCACCACCCTCGGTCTTAAGATCGGCTACCTCATGGGCGGCGCCGTCGTCATCGAGGTCATCTTCAACCTCCCCGGCATGGGTACTGCGATTCTGCAGGGCGTTCAGGGCAACGAGGCGAACCTGGTTCAGGGCGTCGTCATCGTCGTTGCTCTTGCCTTCATCATCATCAACATCGTGGTTGACATGCTCTACCTGCTCATCAACCCGCGCATCAGGACGGTGTAGATTATGGTAAAGATTCGAGAGAAGCAAACCGAGCAGCTCGAGAAGGCTGCCTCCAAGGGGCTCAAGCTCGGTGGCTGGAAGAAGATGACGCTGTCTTCTAAGATTGCCGCCGTCGTGCTGGTGCTGGTCGCCCTGACTGCGATTTTGGCGCCCCTTCTTGCCCCCTATAGCCCGGTCGAGATCTTTACGGCTCGCCAGGCTCCCGGCAACGGATTTATCTTCGGTACCGACGATAAGGGCCGCGACATTCTGTCGCGTATGCTCTACGGTGGTCGTTACTCGCTGATTATCGGCTTTGGTGCTACCGCCATGGCTTTGGTCTGTGGTTCCGTTGTCGGCGCTCTTGCAGCGGTTTCGCGCAAGTCTATCTCTGAGGCGATCATGCGTATCCTGGACATCATCATGTCCATCCCGGGTATCGCCCTCGCAGCCGTTTTCGTCTCCATCCTGGGCAATTCCGTGCCGTCGATCATTTTCGCCATCGGCTTTATGTACACTCCGCAGATCGCCCGTATCGTGCGCGCCAACATCGTGTCCGAGTACGGTGAGGACTATGTCCGCGCGGTCATCGTGTCCGGCGCCAAGGCTCCGTGGATTCTGATCAAGCATGTTCTGCGCAACTGCATCGCTCCGATCATGGTCTTCACCGTTACCCTGGTCGCAGACGCCATCATCTTCGAGGCCTCGCTGACCTTCATCGGCGCTGGTATCCAGGAGCCTACCGCTACCTGGGGCAACATCCTCGCCGACGCCCGCGGCGGCGTGCTCGCTGGCCGTTGGTGGCAGGCACTGTTCCCGGGCCTGGCCATTATGATCACCTGCCTGGCGCTCAACATCCTCTCCGAGGGCATTACCGACGCCATGGCCGCTGCTCCCTCCGCTGCCCTGGATCCTACCGATTCCTCCAAGCGTCGCGAGGCCGACCTGCTGGTCTCCGACCCCGTTCGCGCCTACAAGGAGCAGGCTCAGTCCCTGTCCGCCCGTCTTGGCGCCCTGCGCGATGTCGAGCTCAAGCGTAACGACCGCCATGTGCCCGACGAGTCCGTTGAGCCGATTCTTTCGGTCCGCGATTTCTGCATCCAGTTTGAGCATCACGGTGATATCAACGTCGTCGACCATGTCAACTTTGACGTCCGTCCTGGTCAGACCATGGGCCTGGTGGGCGAGTCCGGTTGCGGTAAGTCCATCACCACGCTGGCCATCATGGGCCTGACCGATGAGGACGAGCACCTTTCCGGCGAGGTCCTCTGGGAGGGCCGTGACCTGCTCAAGATGAGCAAGAAGGAGTGGTTCGGCCTGCGCGGTACCGATATCGCCATGGTCTATCAGGACGCCCTGTCCTCGCTCAACCCCTCTATGCTCATCTCTGCCCAGATGAAGCAGCTCACCAAGCGCGGCGGCACCCGTAGCGCCGAGGAGCTCCTGGAGCTCGTGGGCCTCGACCCCAAGCGTACGCTCGAGAGCTATCCGCACGAGCTTTCCGGTGGTCAGCGTCAGCGCGTTCTGATCGCTATGGCCCTTACCCGCGACCCCAAGCTGGTCATCTGCGACGAGCCCACGACCGCTCTGGACGTTACGGTCCAGAAGCAGGTCATCAAGCTGCTCAACGACCTTCAGGCCAAGCTCGGCTTTGCCATGATCTTCGTTTCGCACGACCTGGCTCTGGTCGCCGAGGTTGCCCATAACATCACGGTTATGTACGCCGGCCAGGTTATCGAGCAGGCGCCCACCAAGGAGCTGCTCACCAACCCGATTCACGAGTACACCCGCGGCCTTCTGGGTTCCGTCCTGTCCATCGAGAGCGGTTCGGGCCGCCTGCACCAGGTGCCCGGCGCCGTTCCGAGCCCGCGCGATTTCCCCAAGGGCGATCGCTTCGCGCCCCGCTCGAGCCATCCGCGCATTGGCCTGGACACCCGTCCGGTCTTCAAGCGCGTGCCCGGCACCGAGCACTTCTATTCCGAGCTCCCCGATGAGGTGCTCAAGGCAAATGGTTTGACCCCTCACGCGGAGGTGATGTAGATGAGCGAGACCGCAGTCAACGGCGTCGAGCCGATCATCTTCCTTGATGACGTCCACGTCACCTTTAGGACCCGTACCGGCTCGATTCTGCACCCCAACCTGGTTCACGCCGTCCAGGGTGTAACGATTAAGCTCATGCCCGGCCAGACGATCGGCATCGTCGGCGAGTCCGGTTGCGGAAAGTCAACCACCGCCAACGTCATGTGCGGCCTGCAGGCCCCCACGAGCGGCAAGGTCTACTTTAAGGGCAAGGACGTTACCAAGCGTACCGCCGAGGACCGTCGCCACATGGGTCGCGTCATCTCGGTCGTGTTCCAGAACCCGGCCACGGCGCTCAATCCCCGCATGGTCGTTCGCGAGCAACTGCTCGACCCCATGCGCGTCCACAACCTGGGTACCGAGGCCGAGCAGGAGAAGCGCGTCAAGGAGCTCTTGGAGCTCACCGGTCTGCCCAGCTCCGCCGCCGAGGTTCTTCCCGGCCAGCTTTCGGGCGGCCAGCGCCAGCGCGTGGCAATTGCCCGTGCCCTGTCGCTGAACCCCGATGCCATCATCGCCGACGAGCCCACCTCGGCTCTGGACGTTTCGGTCCGCGCGCAGATTCTGAACCTGCTGACCGACCTTAAGAAGGAGCTCGGCCTGGCCATGGTGTTCATTAGCCATGACATCCAGACGGTCCGCTATATCTCTGACGACATCATCGTTATGAATGGCGGCAAGATCGTCGAGCAGGGCGAGGCCAAGCAGGTCTTCCAGCACCCTCAGGACCCCTACACCAAGATGCTGCTCGGCGCTGCGCCGTCGCTGCTGCATCCCAAGCTCGGCGAGTAGCCTCGCTTTCCCTCCCGTGCGCCCGGTTCCCTTGCCGGGCGCACCTCCGTTGCGATTTCGAAAGGTTGGGTTCACGAGCCATGCCAAGTGCTCAGGAGCTACAACAGCAATTTGGTGAATATCGAGGCGCCATGCCCCGTCCATCAGATTTCGATCTCTTTTGGAAGGATCGCATGGCCGAGGCTGACGCCGTCGGGCTTGACTATGCGATCGAGGCGGCATCGGTCACCGATGCCGTGACCTGCCAACTTTTCGATCTCTGGTATACCGGCATGTGTGGCGCTCGCCTGCACGCCAAGTACCTTAAACCTGTCTCGGACGAGCCCATGCCATTGGTACTTCAGTTCCATGGATATCCAGGTGCGAGTCGCAGCTGGTTTGAGCAGGCATCGTTTGCGGGCATGGGCATGGCGCTCATTGCTCTCGATTGTCCTGGTCAAGGAGGTCCGTCCGAGGACATTGGCGGATTTGAGGGCACAACGGTCGCGGGCCATATCGTCGCCGGTATCGACGGTGACCCGGCCAACCTCTACTATGTCCGCTTGCACCAAGATATTCGCATTCTGTGCCGTATTGTTCGCGAGCTCGAGGGCATCGATCTTGCCCGTGTGTTTGTGAACGGCGCGTCGCAGGGCGGCGGTTTGGGTATAGCGACCTGTGCGCTTAACAGCGAGCTTATCAATCGCGCCGCCATCCTCTATCCCTTCCTGTCGGATTTCCGCCTGGTCTGGGATTTGGATGCCGACGACATCGCCTACGAGGGCCTGCGCTATTGGTCTCGCTGGTTTGACGAGGACTCGACTCGTATCGACGAAGCCTATGCCAAGCTGGCGTACTTCGATTCCAAGAACTTTGCCCCCATGGTCAAATGCCCCGTGCTGTTTGGCACGGGCACAGCCGATATCGTCTGCCCTCCGGCGACGCAGTTTGCGGTCTACAACAACCTGACCTGTGAAAAGCGTCATGAGTTCTTTGAAGGTTTTGGCCACGAGGAGATTCAGGACTTTGATGATCTGATCATTCCGTTTTTCTGCGAGGGAGGGGAGGCTCATGTCTAAGTGCGAGAGCAATATCGATGAGTTGATTGTCCCCGAGCTTGCGGGGATTCCTGGGACGGTTTCGTCAAGGCTCTCTGATTTCCGGGATTGGCGCGGCGATGCTTCTGTGGATGTTTCCGAGTTGGAGACAGCCGCTTCGGACCTTGAGGTTTGCGGGCTGACCGTTACGGCGATTGATTTCGCAAATCCGTGCGCGCGCTACTCCGAGGTTTCCTTTGAGCTCGGCGGGTATGTCGTGCACGGCCGTTTGATTGAGCCCTCTGGTTGCGCCCGAAGATCCGAGCTTGTTCCGCTGTGTCTGATGTTCCATGACATCGACCGACCCGTGCGGGGATGGCATCACATGACGCGGTTTGCCGCCATGGGATATGCCGTGCTTGCGCTGGACGATGAGACTATTGGATCCAGCGATCTGCAGCAGGGGATTACCTCGCCTGCTTTTGTCGAGCGTGTCCGTTGGGGCTGCGCGTTGGCGAAGGTTGCGCGCAACCTTGATGGCATGGATCCCGACCGCATCTTTGCATGGGGCGAGGGCCTTGGCGGCGGTGTCGCGCTGGCGGTTTCTGCTCTGGACGAGCGGGGCCTTGCCTGCACGGCGCTTGCCAATCCGCTTCCCAGCGGTCTCGAGACGCTGTCGCCTCGGGTTCGTGGCTCGGTGCTCATGGGCACATCGCTCATGGATACCGTGAGTGATCCCAAGGGCCAGTTTGCCGTATTCAACGGTCTTGAGTGTGACCGGAGGCATATCATCTATGCCAAATACGCTCACGAGCGCATCAATGCGTTCGAAAACGAAGTCGTCGACTTCTTTAACCAAACGTTCTATCCGTGTTCTTTGGCCTAGGCGGCCTGGACACTGCCAACAAGAGTGGGCGGCATAGGGCCGCCCGCCAGACAACTAAGGAGATTCTTGTGGCAACTCAGAAATTCACCGGCGTTATCCCTCCCGTCGTTGTTCCCGATACCGAAGACCACCAGCTCGATGTTGCCTCCTTTGAGCGCAGCATCAACCGCATGATCGATGCCGGCGTTGATGGCCTGTTCTTCCTGGGCTCTTCGGGCGAGGTCGTCTTCTCCACCGACGAGCGCCGTCGCCAGATTGTCGCCGAGGCCGTGCGCATCGTCGACCACCGCGTTCCCGTTCTGGTCGGCATCATCGACACCGAGACCGAGCGCATGATCGAGCACGGCAAGGTCGCCCAGGAGCTGGGCGCCGATGCGCTCGTCGCCACCTGCCCGTTCTATGCCCTGCAGGGCATGACCGAGGTCGAGGAGCACTTCCGCATCCTTCACGAGGAACTCGACCTGCCCATCTTCGCCTACGACATCCCCGTGTGCGTCCACACCAAGCTCCCCTGGAAGCTCCTTGCTAAGCTCGGCGCCGAGGGCGTCCTGGCTGGCGTCAAGGATTCCTCGGGCGATGACATCTCGTTCCGCTACCTCATTCAGGAGAACGAGAAGAACGGCCATCCGATGAGCATCCTTACCGGCCATGAGGTCGTCGTCGACGGTGCCTATCTCGGTGGCGCCGACGGTTCCGTTCCGGGCCTCGCCAACGTTGAGCCCGAGGGCTACGTTCGTCAGTGGAAGGCCGCTCAGGCTGGTGACTGGGCTACCGTCAAGGCCGAGCAGGATCGCCTCAATGAGATTTCGCACATCTGGGATGTCACCTCGGGCGTCCAGGGCTATGCCGGTGGCGTCGGCGCCTTCAAGACCGCTATGAACCTCATGGGCATCTTCGACAGCCCGACCATGCCGCGCCCGGTGAAGGCCATGACCGGTGAGAACGTCGAGGCGATTCGCAAGGTCCTCCAGGACAACGGTCTCCTTTAAAGCTTTCCCAGGCACCCGACCTCGCCGTTCAACCGTGCGGCCATGACCCATTAGGTCAATGGCCGCACGGTTTCTCGGCG
>URTL01000045.1 GCA_900550785.1 uncultured Collinsella sp.
CCAGCCGATCGGAGCCTGACCGGCAGCGCCGAGCACGATCATCGTGACCGGAGGGCCGACAACCAGCGTGGTGATGGCGACGGCGCCACGCTCGGCCTCATTGCCCATGGTGCCCATCAGACCAGCGTACATAGCGTTGTTGGCGCCGGTGCAAGCCGCCAGCATCACCATGGCAGAGATGCCAAACAGGTTGTCGTTGAACACATAAAGGATGAGCAGCGACACGGCAACGACCACGATTTGCTTGACGGCGATGATGATGGCACCGCGGGCAGCGGCGGCAGGAGCACTCTTAAACGAAATCGTCGTACCGACGATAAGCAAAAAAGCGCCCACGAGCGGGCCTGCACCCTGCTGGGTCATGCCAAGCGTAAAGCTGCCGAGCGTTTTGAACAGGTCAGGGAACAGCGTGTTGAGCAGGCAGCCCAACAAAAGCGGCACCAAAATATTGGCACCCGGGATGGAGGACATCTTAAAGAACGGCTCCTTTGCCGCCGGCGCCTCCACCGCAGTCGATTCACTCATATATATCTCCTTTGGATGCATGCGAATCGTAGCCGCACGCGCCTATGTCAGAAAGAAGGCGACGGTCCCGAGTCGCAGGAGCCGTCGCCGAATAATCATCGCGGGGTATTACCCGTCCAGGACGATGCCGCCGTCGCAGTCACCGATCTCGCCGTTCACGAAGCTGGCGAGGTCGGAAGCGAAGAACAGCACCATCTGCGCAGGCTCGCTGGCCTGGGCGGCGCGGCCCAGAGGAATACCGTTGATGATGCGCTGAGAGTTCTCGTCAGAGAGAATCGAGGTCATATCGGTCAACGTGAGCGACGGGCACACGGCGTTGCAGCGGATGCCAAACTTGCCGCCTTCCTTGGCGACTGCCTTGGTTAGACCGTTGACACCGGCCTTGGAGCTGGCGTAGGCAGCGGTGCCGAGCAGGCCGCCACCGATCTTGCCAGCAACAGAGCTCACGTTGACGATAGTGCCGGCATGGGCCGCCTTAAAGTGCGGGTACACGGCGTTCATCATAGTGAAGGTACCGTTGAGGTTGATGTCGATGGTGCGACGCCACTCGGTGTCATCGATCTCGTCGAACTTCTTGGTGCTGATGACGCCAGCGCAGTTGATCAGAATGTTGGTTTGAGGCAGGTCCGTAAAAATCTGCTCGACGGTCTCGCGTGCCTTGGGCGCATCGGCGACATCGAGCTGATAGAACTTGTTGCCCTCGCCAAGCTCGGCCACCGCGGCCTCGCCCTTAGCAGCGTTCCTTGCGATGAGCGCGACATGTCCGCCGCCCGCGACGATGCCCTTGGCGATCTCGAGGCCAATGCCCTGAGTGCCGCCCGTGACAATCGCGGTCTTGCCCGTGAAGTCAAATGCCATGACTCCATCCCCCTTTATGTAAGGTGTCTCCTTGCGGGAAGTTGGAGCATCGCACGTGGCGATTATATGAGTCCCAGTCGTCATGGTGGTGACAACCCCTCGCCTAACCGCGGGCATGATAGTTCTTTGAAACGCTTTAGCAATTGAATGATTTTAAGTCTTAATGAGCTCTTAATATTGCCTACTGTATGAGGCCCGCGTATGGGGGTATCATCTTCCACCGAAAATAGTTTCTAGTGTTAGGGGTTTTCGGTGGAAGATACCGATTTCCATGAGCTTGGGCGTCAGCTCTTTACCGAGTTTGGCAGCATGCACCAGCGCGTTTCGCGCTTTGCCGACCAGGCTCTGGGTGGCGAGATGGCCGTCATGCGCGCCCTCATGCGCGCCGGCGGCTCGCTCACGCCGAGCGAACTCGCTGATCGCGCCTGGGTCTCGAGCGCCCGCATCGCCAATATCCTGCGCGCCCTCGAGGCCAAGGGCTGGGTCGAGCGCGAGCACTCAAAGACCGACCGTCGTCGCGTACACGTCACGGTGACCGACAAAGGATTCCAGGTTATCGAAATCAAACGTCGGGAATTCGAGGACCGCACCGCGGCCTTCCTCGAGCAGCTTGGCGAAACAGATACCCAAGAGATGGTGCGCCTTCTTAGACGTGCCAACGAAATTATCGACCGCAATCAAGAAAGGAGAGATGCCGAGTGAGGATTCTCAAGCTCTTTAAAAAACATATCCTGGCACTGTTCGCAGCTATCGTACTTATCGTAATCAGCTGCAACGCCGATCTGGCGCTGCCTACCTATATGAGCGACATCGTCGACGTGGGTGTGCAGCAAGGCGGCATCGCGTCGCCCGTACCCGACACCATCCGCGCCGAATCGCTCGACGACCTCGAACTCTTTATGAGCGCCAAGGACGCCAAGGCTGTGGAGGCCGTGTTTAGCAAGGCTGACAAAAACGACATTCGAACGTACGAGGGCACCGAGGAAGAGCGTGCCGATGGAGGCAAGATTGCCGACATTATGAGCCTGCCCGAGACTGTTGTCCTTTCGCTCAACCAGGGCATCGACGCCAACTCCATGGGCGACATGATGGGCTCGTCCAGCGAGAAAGACGACAACGCTGCCCAGGCCATGCCCACCCCCGAGCAAATGGCAGCGATGACGCCCGAGCAGCTCGCCGAGATGCAGCAGAAGGCCGCGGCGGCGCAGAACATGCAAAAGCAGATTGATGCCGACGGCGGTAAGATCACTATGAAGAGCCTGCGCCTGGGTGTCGAGGGCGGCCTGGTAGACCAAAGCAAGCTCGTCGAGGGCGCCAACCAAATGGCGGACAAAATGGGCTCCATGTCGGGCTCCATCGTCACCCAGCGCGCCGTGAGCTATGTACAGGACGAGTACAAGGCGCAGGGCATCGACCCCGCCGACGTGCAGAACGCCTACCTGAGCCGCATGGCGATCACGATGTTTGGACTGTGCCTCGTGTCGCTCGTCGCCACCATCCTGACCGGTGCCGTGGCTTCGCGCACCGCCTGCTCCATCGCCCGCGACCTGCGCCGCGAGACCTTCAACAAGGTTATGCACTTCTCGCCGGCCGAGGTGGGCAAGTTTAGCCAGGCCTCGCTCATCACCCGCTGCACCAACGACATTCAGCAGATCCAGATGGCCGCAACTCTGTTTATCCGCATGTGTCTGATGGCCCCCGTCATGGGCATCGTCGCCGTCATGCGCGTCCTGGCCAACCATACCGGCCTGGAGTGGACCATCGCCGTTGCCATCATCGCGGTCTCGGCCGTCGTCGGCGTGCTTATGGGCCTCACCATGCCCAAGTTCAAAAAGATGCAAAGCTTTGTTGACCGCGTGAACCTTACCGCCCGCGAGCTGCTCGACGGCCTTATGCCCATCCGCTCGTTCAACCGCGAGGAACATGAGCTCGAACGTTTTGACAAGGCGTCGCTCGACCTGATGACCACGCAGCTCTACACCAACCGAGCCATGAGCTTTATGATGCCGCTCATGATGCTCGTCATGAACTGCATCACCGTGCTTATCGTCTGGTTTGGCGCGCAGGGCGTGTCCGACGGCGTGATGCAGGTCGGCAACATGATGGCGTTTATCTCCTACACCATGCAGATCGTCATGGCGTTTATGATCCTCACCATGGTTTCGGTCATCCTGCCCCGTGCCGAGGTCGCAGCCGAGCGCGTAGATGAGGTCATCACCTGCCCCACGAGCATCAACGACCCTGCCTCGCCCAAACTGCCCGCGGCCAGCTCGCCGCGCGGTGAGCTCACCTTCCGCGACGTGAGCTTCCAGTACCCCGATGCCCGCGCCGACGTCATTAGCGGTGTGAACTTCACCACGCATGCCGGTCAGATGCTCGGCATCATTGGCTCCACGGGCTCGGGCAAGTCCACGCTCGTGCAGTTGATTCCGCGCCTGTACGACGTCACGGGCGGCAGCATTTCGCTCGACGGCATCGACGTGCGCGACATGACCCTTTCCGAGCTGCGCCACCGCATTGGTTACATCCCGCAGCAGGGGCGTCTGTTCTCGGGCACCGTCGAGAGCAACCTCAAGTTTGCCGGCGACATGGTGAGCGATGATGACATGCGCCAGGCCGCGCGCATCGCACAGGCCGAGGACTTTATCGCCGAGCGTGAGGGCGGTTACGACTCCCCCATCAGCCAGGGCGGCTCCAATGTTTCGGGTGGTCAGCGCCAGCGTCTGGCCATCGCCCGCGCATTGGCCAAAAAGCCCGAGGTCGTGGTGTTCGATGACTCGTTTAGTGCCCTCGACTACAAGACCGACGCGCGCCTGCGCGAGGAGCTGGCCAAAAACGTTACCGACGCCGCACTCGTGGTCGTGGCCCAGCGCATCGCGACCATCATGCACGCCGACCAGATCATCGTGCTCGACGACGGCCACGTAGTGGGCACCGGCACGCACGAGGAGCTGCTGCGCAGCTGCCCGGCGTACCTGGAGATCGCACAGTCGCAGCTTTCCGCCGAGGAGCTGGGGCTTACCCAAGAAGAAATTGCAGCCGTCATGGAAGGAGGCGAGCGCTAATGGCAGACGAGACCAAGACTCAGATTCCCAAGCCCACCCGCCAGCGTGGTCCCATGGGCCGCATGGGTGGCATGCGTCGTGGCGAAAAGGCCAAGGACTTTAAGGGCACCATGAGGCAGCTGCTCGGCTATATCGGCCAGCACAAGATTGCCGTGTTTGCCGCCGTCGCCTTTGCCGTGTGCTCGGTCATCTTTAACATTGTGGGACCCAAGGTGCTCGGCCAGGTTACGACCAAGCTGTTCGAAGGCCTGGTCGCCAAGGTCAACGGCACCGGCGACGTTGACTTTGACTGGATCGCCAAGACGCTCGGCTTTTTGCTCTGCCTGTATCTGGCGAGCTCTGTCTGCAGCCTGATCCAAGGCTGGCTCATGACCGGCGTCACGCAAAAGATCTGCTATCGCATGCGCAAGGAGATCGCCGCCAAGATCGCTGTCGTTCCGATGAGTTACTTCAACGGCCACAGCAAGGGCGATGTGCTCAGCCGCATCACCAACGACGTCGATACGCTGGGTCAGTCGCTCAACCAGAGCGTGACGCAGCTTATCACGTCGGTCACGCAGATTATCGGCGTGCTCATCATGATGCTCTCGATCAGCCTGCCGCTCACCGGCGTCACCGTGCTCACGCTACCGGCAGCCGCAATTATCTTGATGGTGATGATTCACTTCTCGCAGCCGTACTTCCGCGAGCAGCAGCAGGTCCTGGGCACCGTCAACGGCATCATCGAGGAGGACTTTGCCGGCCAGAACGTCATTCAAGTGTTCGACCGCGCCGAGGCCTCAATCGAGGAGTTCGACCGTCAAAACGACCGCCTCTTTATTAGTGGCTGGCGCTCGCAGTTCCTGTCGGGCCTGATGATGCCGCTTATGAGCTTGGTGGGCAACATGGGCTACGTGGGCGTCGTCGTGGTGGGCGCGCAGCTCGCGCTGACCGGCAATGCCACGCCCGGCGACATCCAGAGCTTTATCCAGTACGTTCGCAACTTTACGCAGCCCGTGCAGCAACTGGGCAACGTGAGCAACACGATGCAGTCGATGGCAGCCGCCACCGAGCGCGTCTTTGAGTTCCTGGCCGCGCCCGAGGAGGAGCAGAAAGCCGACGCGCAGATTCCCGAAAAGCGCCCCGGCCATGTGGAGTTTGATCACGTCAAGTTTGGCTATACGCCCGACAAGACCATCATCCACGACTTTAGCTGCGAGGCTAAGCCAGGCCAGACCATCGCCATCGTCGGCCCCACCGGTGCCGGCAAGACCACGCTCATTAAGCTGCTGCAGCGCTTTTACGACGTGGACGGCGGTTCGCTGCGCGTCGAGGGCGTCGACGTGCGCGACTGGGACCGCGCGGCACTTCGCGGCGAGTTTGCCATGGTGCTGCAGGATACCTGGCTGTTTAACGGCACCATCCGCGAGAACATCCGCTACGGACGCCCCGACGCGAGCGATGCCGAGGTCGAGGCCGCTGCGCGCGCCGCACGCTGCGACCACTTTATTCATACGCTCGCCGGTGGCTACGACTTTATGATCAACGAGGAGGGCACCAACCTGTCGCAGGGTCAGCGCCAGCTCGTGACCATCGCCCGTGCCATTTTGGCCGACCGCCCGGCACTGATTCTGGACGAGGCGACTTCCAACGTCGATACCCGTACCGAGGAGCTCATTCAGCGCGCCATGGATGCGCTGATGCAGGGCCGCACCAGCTTTGTCATCGCGCACCGCCTGTCCACGATCCGCAACGCCGACGTGATCTTGGTGATTCGCGACGGCGACATCGTCGAGAAGGGCACGCACGACGAGCTGCTCGCCCAGGGCGGCTTCTACGCCGACCTGTACAACTCGCAGTTCGACGAAGCGGCGTAAAAAACCGGCGGCAAACAACCGCAATGCCAAGAAAACGGGGGCGCAGGACAACCTGCGCCCCCGTTTTTGTTTTGCGGCCCTCGAACCGCCTCCCCTGGGACCTGATTGACAGCCCCTTCGAGGCCCCGTGGGCAAAAAAGGGCAAATATGAGTACTGTTACCATTTTAGTAGCAGGCAAAACCACCCAAAATGACGTCCGAGCGACCCCTACAACCCCCTAAAGCAGCCAACCTGACTGGTTTAAGGCGTATTGGAGCCAATTTTAATGAACATACTAAAGGCTATGTTCATTATCTTTTAGGATGTAAATGCTATTCACTTAGCAACAGTACTCATATTTGGCATTTTTTGTCCATTGCTATATAACTAACACCCTATAGCAGACAAAAAACAGGCCGCAGCCCATCGCTGCGGCCTGTTCGGAAGCAAAAGTGGGCGTTAAGCGCTGTAGCCCATCGCTTGCAGGACAAACATGACGACCGTGAGCACCGTAATCACGGCGATAGTCGCCCAAGTGAGCATGTTCCACACGCGACCGTTGCGGTTGGCACCCATAATGTGACGGTCGGCTGCGATAACCACCTGGAACACCAGAACCACGGGCAACAGCACACCATTGATGACCTGTGAGGTCATCATAATCTGGAACAGATCGACGCCGGGCATAAGCACCAGCACGGCAGAGATACCGATGATGGCCGTAATGATGCCGCGATAGACCGGGGCCTCGTCCCAGCTGCGGTCGGCACCGCGCTCCCAGCCAAATGCCTCGCAGATAGCGCTCGACGTAACGCCCGGCAGCACGCAGGCAGCCAAGAAGCTCGCCGCGACCAGGCCCGAGGCAAACAGTACCGTGGACCACTGACCCGCAATAGGCTCCAGCGCGCGGGCAGCATCGGCGGCATCGCTAATTTGAATACCCGCCGGGAACAGCACCGTACCGGTCGTGATGATAATGAAGCCCGCAATGATATCAGCAGCGATCGAGCCGCTCACGGTATCAATACGCTGCAACACGATGTCGTCCTCGCCCGCATTCTTATCGACCACGTTGTTCTGAGCCAAGAAGATCATCCACGGTGCGATGGTGGTACCGATCGTTGCGACCACGAGCGACACGTAGCTGGGATCGTTCTGAATATTGGGAACGACCAAGTCGACCGCGACCTCGCCCCAGTTGGGGCCGGCCATAAACGCGGCGACGATGTAGGTCACGAACACGCAGCTTACCAGCAGCAGAATCTTCTCGATGCGCTGGAAACTGCCCGACATGGTAAGCATCCACACCAGCAGCGCCACGAGCGGCACCGAGATGCTCGCCGGAACGCCAAACAGAGCAAGGCCGCTCGCGATACCCGCGAACTCCGAGATGGTCACCGCCGTGTTGGCGATCAACAGCGCTGCCATGGCCAGCACGCTCTTGCGCACGCCAAAGCGCTCGCGAATGAGCGACGCCAGGCCCTTACCCGTGACGCATCCGCAGCGCGCCGCGGTCTCCTGCGTCACGATAAGCAGCACGGTCATGACGGGAAGCATCCAGAGCATCTTATAGCCATAGCTGGCGCCCGCGCTGGAATACGTGGCGATGCCGCCAGCGTCATTGCCCGAAAGCGCCGCCAGAAGACCGGGGCCCATGGCGCCAAAGATGGCCGCGATGGTCAGCTTTTGCTTGGTGCTCGGCTTTTGCTTCGTATTTTGCACGCGACCACCTACCCCATGACCGACATGGTGAGCAGCACCGCGGCGATGCAGTACGCCACACACGAGATCATGACGGCGATGACGTTCATGGCGGTACCCGACGTATTGAGGTCGTGCCCATCGCGCCAGAACAGCACCATCAGGTAAATCACGGCGCTCATGTTGCCCACCAGGCAGATGATGGCCGCGATGTTAAAGCAGCCGGTAAAGAGCTGCTCCTCAAACATAGGGGCATCGAGGAACGCGGCAGTGCGCACCAGCTGCGCGCACAGGTAAGTAACAAGCGAAAGGATCAGGCCCATACCCGTGCTCTGGAAGAAGAATCCCAGGTACGGTTTGGGCTCGTCGTCGTGACCGTCGTACTCGAGGAAGTAGTTCTTGACGAACGACACCATGCGCGAGGCCGCCAGCAGCACGAGCGGCATGGCGCACATGGGGAACACCACCAGATGCGCGGAGCCCAGCGCCGTCCCCAGCACCGTCGCCATAATGCACGAGGCGATGCCCCACACGACGACCCAGTACTGACGATGCACGAACCAGCTGAGCACGTTCGTCGAGTCGTCCGACGCGCTATCGCCCGAGCCGACACCGGCGATCTGCAGGTCCTCCTGATGCTCCTCGGCGATAACGTCCATGGCGTCGTCGAAGGTCACGATGCCCAGGATATGACGGTTCTCGTCGCAGACAGGGATGGCAACCAGGTCGTACTTGGTCATCTCGTCCGTCACGTCTTCCTGGTCCTCGTCGGGCGACACGTAGACCAGGTCGCGATAGGCGAGCTGGCCCAGCGTGGCATCGCGGTCGGCCACGATCAACGTGCGCAGCGAGAGCACGCCGGTGAGCATGCCGCTCGGATCCTCCGTATAGACGTAATAGACACTCTCGAAGTCCTCATCGAGTTTGCGAATCGCCTCGATGGCATCGCCGACCGTCGCCGTGGCGGGCAGCGAGACAAACTCCGAGGTCATGATGCGGCCGGCGGTGTTGTCCTCATAGCCCAGCAGGTTACGAATCGCTTTCTCCTCCTTGACGCCCATCAGGCGCAGGAGCTTCTCGGCCTTCTCGTAATCGAGCTCGTCGATCAGGTCGGCGGCGTCGTCCGGGTCCATCATGGCCAGCATCGACGATGCGTCGGTGTCGGACAGGCCCTCGAGCATCTCGGTCATAAGCTCGTCGTCATCGAACTCCGAGATGGCCTCGGCGGCCTGGGCGGTATCGAGCTGCGCAAACACCTGCGCACGTAGGCGCGGGTCGAGCTGCTCGATAATGTCGGCGATGTCGGCAGGGTGCAGCTCGCCGAGCGTCTTGTGCGACACCGAGAGTTGAATGTTCTTGGTCGAGCGGTCGAGCAGGTCCATGTAGGACCAAGCGATGATGTCCTCACTGAGCGGCTTGCCCAGGTGCTTCATAAAGCCTTCGACGATATGCTCGAGCGCGGGGCTGATGGCGCGTAGCAGACCGCGGGCACCGACCTCGGCGCCCAGCAGGCGCAGCTGATTTTCGCCCGACATGGAAAACTTGATGTCGTTGACGCGCACGACCTTCATGCCCTGCGTGTCGACAATCTGCTTGTTGAGCACGTCGCGGGCAAGCAGGAGCTCGGTCGGCTGCAGGTACGAAAAACGGATTTCGGTGGCCGACGTCTTAAGGTGTACGCCCGTCTCGTCGATACGGTCGACCCATTTGCGCCAGCTGATCATAAACGGCGTCTTGCCGGGTCCGCGGAACGCGAGCGACGTCACGTGCGGAAAAACTTCGCCGGTAGCAATGCCAAAATCGTTCACAACGCCGAGCTTTTCGCCGTCGACGTCCAAGACCGGCAATTTGAGCATCTCACTCAGATAATTCAATGGTGCTCCCCATCATTATTCCTCCGGACGCGGCCGCGCGTGCGGCGTCCGGGGGCTTCTGGATATGTATACGCATGCGCGGGCGGCACGCCGCTCGACGCTTACACCCCGTGCATGCGCAGAAAGCACCTGCATGGGGTCATCGACTGTATGGTCGAGGTTTGGATTTCACCTGTAACCTTTCTCTTGACCCTCATTAACCGCAGTAACTATAGCATCAGCATCGCCCTGCGGCATCGAATTTATGCGCTGCACATTGCAGGCATACCAAACGCTGACGCATCCGTGACATAGTCATTGGGGACGTTCTTAAATGACTACCCAATAACTACTCTGTGGTGTCGTTGTCCTCGGCAAGTTGGGGGAACACGGCGTTTTTGGGCATGGTGACCTTCGTCAGCGAGGTGAGCTTTTTGCTCAGCGATGTATCCGTCTTGACCAGATCGCTCAATGTCACGATTTTGTAGCCGTCGGCAATAAGCCCATCGATAATCTGCGGCAGCGCCTCGAGCGTCTGCTCGGCACATTCATCGTTGTCGGTCAGCAGCACAATGTTGCCCGGCGTCACCGAATCGAGCACCGTCGAGACCTGCTCGTCGGCACCGTTGAGCAGCCAGTCGCCCGAATCGATATTCCACGAGACCACGGCAGACACCAGGTCCATCGCATCAATCCAGTTTTGCTCGTCAAAGGCTGCGTAAGGAGCACGCAAAAGCATCGTCTTCACGCCGGTCGCGGACTTGATCGCCTCGGTGCCCTTCGAAACCTGCTCGCGCACCGCATCGCGGTCCTGGCCTTTGAGCGATTCGTCGCTGTAACTGTTGGAGCCGACCTCGCAGCCGGCGTCGACAATCGCCTTGGACGTGGAGGGCGAGGCCTCGGCCGCATCGCCCGACAGGAAGAACGTCGCGGTGACGCCCTTTTCCTTTAGCACCTGCAAGACCTGCTTGGTCGCGCCGCTCGGGCCCTCATCAAACGTCAGCGCCACGTACTTTTCGTTGCCCTTGGGCGCCACGCTCGCGCACTCGACCACGCAATCGGTGGTGGGCACGACCTCGCCGCGGTCCTGCGTCTTGCCCGATTGCTCGCCGACCCACACCTCAGAGCGACCCTGGATACCCCACGTCTTAACGTACTCGATGGCACCCGTGCCCTCGACCTTGAGCTTGGGCTCGATAACCGTCGCCTGGACCTCGTGCTTCTCGTACGTGTCGCGGCCGTCTTTGACCGTCACCTTCTCGCCGCCCGTAAGCTCGCGGCTTTTCCACTTGCCCTGTTTTATGCGCTTGCCGTCCACCTTCACCGACAGCTTTTCGCCGCCATGGCGGGTCAGCACGTTGTCGTCAACGGCCAGCAGATCCCCGGCGTCGTAGGTATCGGTCAGCTCCTGGTCGTCGATGAGATTTTGCAGCGTAGAGCCGACGCGCACTGCAGTCTCCTGGCCGTTGAGGACGACATCCACGCTGCGGTTGACGTAGCCCACAACGGCGGCGACAAACAGCACGAGCGCGCAGCCCACGGCGATGAGTGCATAGGGCAGGCGAGACGGACGACGGGGCGTGCGGCCGTTGCCGATGCGAGCGCTTCGGTCGCTAAAGCCGCGGCTATGGTTGAGATACATCGCGCCGGGCTTACGGTGACGCTTGCGCTGACCGCTGGACAGCTGCCCCAGATCGCGGCGCGCCGTCGGACGCGCGCCCGGGCGTCCGTGTGAATATGATCCGTTTTGGCGCATGTGCCCTCCCCCATAAACGCAGCAAGCCGGAGCAACAGGTCTCCGGCTTGCCTCCCATCAATTGGTACGTCGCTATTTGCTGGCTTTCGACGAGCCCCCGCTCGCCTTTTGGTATTCGTCCTTAAAGGCCTTGAACATACCGCGCGTCTTGCCGAGCTGCTTACCCAACGCGCGACTGCCCTTGTCCACGGCGACCGAACCTTTGTCATCGAGCACTTTGGCGCCCTTTTTGACCTTATCGCCCACCACGACGCTTGCCTCGGCAGCCTTTGCGGCGGCGCCGCCCGAATACCCGAGCGACTTAACCTCGTCCGAAACGATCATCGCGCCGTCCGCATAGCCGCGCAGCATCGTCGGCGGCATCTGCGTGTCGCCCACCAGCACACTCGAGGCAGTGCCGGCGGTCACGTAGAACGTCTGCACGACGCCCGAACGCGGCTTGAACTCCACATCCGAGCAATAGCCGACGACATCGCCCGACTCCGTGCGCACGTCCATGCCAACCCAGATAATGCAATCATCCAGGTTGATGTCGAGACGCTTGGCCGCAGCGGTATCGTAGGTGCCCTTGACGTCGTCAACCGCAATGGCGCCCTCGTAGACGCCAATGGCATCGAGCGCCACAAATCGATCAGGGCGCTCGATCATACCCGCGATATCGGACTGGCGGACCATAAAGCCCACCACGCGCGTACCGCCCGGGGTAAAGACCGGAAAGTGAATCTTGCCGAGCTTTTTAGGGCTGCGCGGCGTGCCGTCTTTTTTGGTGCGCTTATCCTCGGTAGGCTTGCGATAGATCTTGGCGCCGACAAAATCCCCGGCGCGCATTATGCCTCGGTCGAAGGCTCCGCGGCCTCGGCGTCGGCCTCGGCGGCGTTCTCGACCACGACATCGGCGGCGGGCGTCACGTTACCGCCCGAGATGGCGTCGTTGAGTTGCTCGCGCAGCTGGTCCATGCGCTCGCGGGCAAGGTCGACCTTGGCACGCAGGTCATCGGTCTTGGCGTCGACCATCGGGCCAAAATCGTTGACCGCGGCGCGGGCCTCCTCGGCACCGTGCTCGTAGGTGTCGCGCATGTTATCCCAGGCGTCGTTGGCGATATCGGCAGCCATGGCGCGGGTCTCGGCGCCCGAGCGCGGAGCCAGGGCGACGCCGATGATGGCGCCGGCGGCAGCACCGAAGAGCGCACCCGAGATAAAGTTGAAAGTCTTACCCATGTTCATTCCTCTCCTGCGGGCACCTCGGCGCCCACCGTTTGAATGCTGTCCATTATACCCGCAGCACAGCGCTTGCCGTCTTGCTCATCTGCGTACGGTAAAGGCGCAGGTACATGATGGTGATAAGCGGGTGAGCCTACTCCTGCGGCATGGCAGGCATAGCCACCGTGGCGGCCGGGTCCTCGCCGGCGCCGTCAACGAGCGGTAGGTTGCCCTCGTGCGCGGGAGCAACCGGAGCCGTCGCCGCGCCACCGTAGACGGCAGCGGGGGCCTCGTGGCTTTCGGCGGTCGCGCCCTCGGTATCGATTACCTCCTGCGGCTCGTCGTCAAAGCTCGGGACGCCCTGAGGCTCCGCGGGCTCGGGCTCGACGGCCTCCTC
>URTL01000046.1 GCA_900550785.1 uncultured Collinsella sp.
TTGCCCGGGGTTCGGCTATCCAAGGGGCGGCCCCTCCTTTCCTGGAATCATTTCTTTTGTTCGGGGTGGCTGCTGAGATAGTAGCCCACCCCCCACTTGGTGCGGATATACTGGGGGTTGGCCGGATCCAGCTCCAGCTTTTCCCGCAGCCGCCGCACATGGACGTCCACCGTGCGGTAGTCCCCGATATACTCATAGCCCCACACCACGTTGAGCAGGTTCTCCCGGCTGTACACCCGGCCGGGGTTGCGCATGAGAAGCTCCATCAGGTCAAATTCCTTGGCGGTAAGGTCCACGCTCACCCCGTCCTTCCAGGCGGAGCGCTCGTTGGGATCCAGACGGATGTGGCCCACGGTGAGCTGGCCGGCCGCCTGGTGTTGGACAGCCGCGCCCGAGCGGCGCAGCAGAGCACGCACCCGGGCTTTCAGCTCCAGAATGTTGAAGGGTTTTGTAATATAGTCGTCCGCGCCGCACTCAAAGCCGATGATTTTGTCGGTGTCCTCGCTGCGGGCGGTGAGCATGATAATGGGCACGTTGGAAAACTCCCGGATGCGCATGCAGGCCTGGAGCCCGTCGATCTTGGGCATCATCAGGTCCAGGATCACCAGGTCGAACCCGCCGCCGGACAGCAGCGACAAAGCGGCGGAGCCGTCACCGGCTTCTTCACAGGCGTAGCCGGCATACTGTAAATTTTCACGGAGAAGCTCCCGGATACGGGGCTCATCATCAACGATCAGGATCTTTGCCATAAAACAGAACTCCTCCCTATCATAGTTCAGTATACGACTTTATTTTAATGCAAGAATTGGAAAAAGCTGTGAATTTTAAGTGAATGGTTTGGAAAAACAAAACCGTCTGCATCCAGTATACCACACCGGGCGCCGAAGCGGCAATCTTTTTACAGGAAGGCACGGAAAAATACGCTGGGGAAACTTGACAAGAAAACAGGGCTTTTTTTAAAATAAGGTCGTAGAGAGCAGAGTACTTGCGACAAAATAGGAGAAACAGGCATGAGCATTCCCAAGATCATCCACTACTGCTGGTTCGGCGGCGGACCCATCAGTGCGGAAAGCCAAAAATGTATGGAAAGCTGGAAGAAATACTGCCCGGATTACAAGATCATCGAGTGGAACGAGCAGAACTTTGATATCAGCCAAAACCGCTACGCGCAGCAGGCCTACGAGGCAAAGAAATACGCCTTTGTATCGGACTATGTGCGGCTGGCGGTGCTGTACGAGTACGGCGGCATTTATCTGGACACGGACGTGGAGCTGGTGCGCCCGCTGGATGAGCTGCTGGAGCTGCCCGGGTTTATGGGGTTTCAGACCAATAACGAGGTAGCCACCGGGCTGGGGTTCGGGGCACGCAAGGGCAACTCGGTGGTGCAGGCGCTGCTGCGGGATTACGATGCACTGGATTTTTTAAAGGCGGACGGCAGCGCGGACCTGACACCCTGCCCGGAGCGGAACACAAGGGTGTTGCAGGCACTGGGCGTGCGCAAGGACGGAACAAGGCAGAGCATCGCGGAAATGGAGATCTTTCCGGCAGAGTATTTCTGCCCGATGGATCTTTACAGCCGGAAGCTTCGGGTAACGCCCAAGACCTACTCCATCCACCGCTATGCCGAAAGCTGGAAGCCGAAGCCCAGCGCGGTCAGCCGCATTTTGCAGCGGCTGCTGAAGAAGCACTATTATACATGGTACTGCCCTCTGCGTGGCCGGATCGAGGGACGGCTGAGAAAGAGAACCTGAAAACCGGAGCTGCTGCACGATGCTGTGCGGCAGTTCTTTTTTGTCCCGCTTGCCCTTTGCGCGCGGGAATGCTATACTAGCGCAAGATGGGAGTTCCATCATTTTCAGACAGACAAAGGAAATTTTTGCATGCGAATCGGACTGGTTGAATTTTTGCTGATCCTTGCCATTGCGTCCCTCACGGTGGGGCCGCAGGTGGCCTTGTTCGTGGACCGCTGGATGCGGCGGGCCAACTGTGCCAACGCCCGCGCAGCGCGCCGCCGGGCCGAATATGCGGCCCAGATGGCGGCCGAGCGGGATGCCCTGCTCAAGCGGTTCCGCACCGCCAGCACCGTGTTCGGGGTGGGCATCCTGCTGGCACTGGTGTACGCGCTGGTGTTCCGGCCCATCGACACCCCGCCCCAGAGCTACGCCGCGCCGGAGGTGCGCCGGAGCACCGGCGCCGTGCAGACAGCCCTTTCTGCCGACAGCCGGGATGTGCTGGCACTGGGAGACTATCAGGGCGTGGACTGCATCCGTGAGCAGGACGGCTTTGTGTATGCGGCTGCGTACAACGGCGCGACCCTGAAAAAGCGGAAGAGTGACCTTGTGCGCACCGATGGCGGCAGCTTTTCGGCCATCCTGAGCGTGGACGGAGAGCTGACCGGCTTTGCTTTTGATGCAGACGGGGACCTGTGGCTGACCGTCCTCACCCCCGGCGGCGGGGCCCTGTGCCGTGCAAGACACGACAGCTGGGGCGCGGCCGTGGAACAGGTGGTCACCCAGATCGACGGGGCCCCGCTGGGGGCCGTCTCTGCGGTGGAGGCCGGCCCGGACGGCAAGGTGTACTTTGCCGTGGCGGGCGGGGAAGCCGTGGACAATGGGCTAGAAGCGGCCCTGCGCACCGAGCTGCTGGCCCACACCGGCACCGGCTGGGTGTATGTGTATGACCCGGCGGACCGGTCGGTGCAGCGGGTGGTCGGCGGCGTGGCCGGGGCATCCGGCCTGGCCCTGAGCCCGGACGGCAGGACCCTGTATGTTTCGGATCTGGGCAATCGCTGTGTATGGAACATGGACGCTGACGCCCGGGAACTGACGGCGGGCGGCAAAAACTGCCAAAGTGCCTTTTCCGGCCTGCCGGGCTACCCCGGTGCACTGGCCATGGAAGCCGACGGCACCCTGTACATCAGCTACCGCTGGGCCCGCAGCGGCTGGCTGGAAAAGAACGCCGACAGCACCCTGCTGCGGGGAATTGCCCTGCGTGCAGGCCGGAATCTGCAGGAAAAGCTATTCAGCCTGCCTGCCGATGCGCCCTGCGCGGAAGCTGTGGATACGGCAGACGGCAGCTGGAAGCGGACGGTCTCCAGCAAGGGTGCAGGCGGTGTGACAGCTCTGTGCCCGGTGGAGAGCAGGCTGTATCTCGGCCTTGCAGGCAGCGAAAAGGTGCGCAGTGCAAATCTTTGATTTTTGATAAAAACCGAGGTGTTTTTTATGACAGAAGAATTCAAAAAACAGATCGAGATGCAGGCCCGGCAGGCAGTGACCGAACTGCTGGCCGAAGCAAAGCTGAAAAAGGGCGATGTGTTCGTGGTGGGCTGCTCGTCCAGCGAGATCGTGGGCGGGCACATTGGCAAGGATTCCAGTCTGGAAGCCGCGCAGGCCGTGTACGCGGGCATTGCCCCAGTGCTGGGCGAAAACGGCATCTGGCTGGCCGCGCAGTGCTGTGAGCATCTGAACCGCGCTATTATCATCGAGCGCGAAGCCGCCGAAAAATACGGCTGGGAAGAGGTGTGCGTGGTGCCGCGCCCCCACGCAGGCGGCAGCTGGGCCACTACCTGCTGGAAGAAGTTCCGGGAGCCGGTGGCCGTGGAAGAGATCCGTGCCCATGCAGGCATTGATATCGGCGGCACCCTGATCGGGATGCACCTGAAGCGGGTGGCGGTGCCGGTGCGGCTGAGCCTTTCCAAAATTGGTGAAGCGAACATTCTGTGCGCCCGCACCCGCCCGAAGCTCATCGGCGGCGAACGCGCCAAGTATACCGAGGAGGACTGAGCATCATGGCAGAAAAGAATCTGGAACAGATGCAGGAGGCCGTGGCAGAGATCCGGGAAAAGATGGCAGCCGCGGCCCGTGAAGCAGGCCGCGACCCGGCAGCGGTGCAGCTGTGCGCCGCCTGCAAGACCCGCACGGCGCAGACCGTGGCTGCAAGCGCAGCCCTGCCCATTGATGTGTTCGGTGAGAACCATGTGCAGGAGCTGTGCGCAAACTTTGACGCAGGTGCTTACTGCGGCAAGCCCAGCCACTTTATCGGCCATCTGCAGACGAACAAAATTAAAAAAGTGCTGGGCCGTGCCAGCCTCATCCAAAGCGTGGACAGCGAGCATCTGCTGAACGCCATCGAGAAGGAAGCAGCCAAGGCCGGCATCGTGCAGAACGTGCTGCTGGAGGTGAACATCGGTGGCGAGGAGAGCAAGACCGGCGTGGCACCGGAAGCGCTCTGGCCGCTGCTGGATGCTGCTGCCGCACAGGAGCACATCCGGGTCAAGGGGCTGATGGCCATTCCGCCCGTGAACGACGACGATGCCCGCAACCGCCGCTATCTGGCCGAGGTGTACAAGCTGTTTGTGCAGGCCGGAGAGCGCGGCTATTCCAACGTGTCCATGGAGACCCTCTCCATGGGCATGAGCGGCGACTTTGAAAACGCCATCCGGGAGGGTGCCACCCTTGTGCGCATCGGCACCGCCATTTACGGCGAGCGGGATTACAGTAAAAAGTAAGAGAACAAACCCTCTCCGTCATTGCTGCGCAATGCCACCTCCCCTGAGAGGGTTTTACAACAGGAGGAACCATGTCAAAAACCAAGATCAACGACCCCGGGGCGCACCACGCAGGCAGCGGTGCGCTGATCCGGCGTTTTCTGCCCTATCTGGCAAAGTACAAAAAGACCCTGTTTCTGGACCTGTTCTGTGCAGCGCTGACCACCCTGTGTGACATCGTGCTGCCCAAGATCATGAGCACCATCACCAACGCCGCCATGGGCGTGGGTATCACTCTGACGGCGGGCATCGTGCTGCGGCTGGCAGCACTCTATTTTGTGCTGCGCATCATCGACGGTGCAGCCAGCTATTACATGTCCAGCATCGGTCATATCATGGGCGTGCACATCGAGACGGATATGCGCCGCGATGCCTTTGACCACCTGCTCAAGCTGGACCACACCTACTACAACAACACCAAGGTAGGCACCATCATGGGCCGCATCACCAACGACCTGTTCGATGTGACCGAGTTCGCCCACCACTGCCCGGAGGAATTTTTCATTGCGGCCATCAAGATCGTGGTGTCCTTTATTATCCTGTGCCGGGCCAGTGTGCCGCTGACGCTGGCGGTGTTCGCCTGCGTGCCGCTGATGGGCGTGGTGTCCGTTTACCTGAACGGACGGCTGCGGGCGCGGTTCCGCCAGCAGCGCGTGCAGATCGGCGAGCTGAACTCCACCATCGAGGACAGCCTGCTGGGGCAGGGTGTCGTGAAGGCCTTTGCCGCCGAGGATGAGGAACGCGAGAAGTTCGCAAAGGGCAACAGAGATTTTGAGCAGATCAAGACCCTTGGCTACTACGCCATGGGTGCCTTCAACACCTCCACCCGCCTGTTCGACGGCCTGATGTATCTGGTGGTCATTCTGGCGGGCGGCCTGTCGCTGGTCAACGGCAAGATCACCGCCGGTGACCTGGTGGCCTACATGCTCTATGTCACCACCCTCATCGCCACCATCCGCCGCATCGTCGAGTTTGCCGAGCAGTTCCAGCGCGGCATGACCGGCATCGAGCGCTTTGCCGAGATCATGGACACCCCTGTGACCATCGGCGATGTCCCGGATGCGGTACCGCTGCAGCCCGGCCCCGGTGACATCCGGTTTGAAAACGTCAGCTTTGAGTACCCGGACGACCACAACAAGGTGCTGCACAACGTCAGCCTGGATATCCGGCCGGGCGAACGGCTGGCGCTGGTCGGCCCTTCGGGCGGCGGCAAGTCCACGACCTGTTCGCTGCTGCCGCGCTTTTATGACGTGGCTACCGGATCCATTAGCATCGACGGTCAGGACGTGCGCGATGTGACGCAGCAGAGCCTGCGCCGCGCCATCGGCCTGGTGCAGCAGGATGTCTATCTGTTTGACGGTACGATTGGCGAGAACATCGCCTACGGCAAGCCGGGCGCTACGGCGGAAGAGATCGCCGAGGCCGCCCGTCGCGCCAACATCGATGCCTTTATCGAGTCGCTTCCGCAGGGCTACGACACCGTGGTGGGCGAGCGCGGCAGCCGTCTTTCGGGCGGACAGAAGCAGCGCGTTGCCATCGCGCGCGTGTTTCTCAAGAACCCCAAGATCCTTATTTTGGATGAGGCGACGAGTGCTTTGGATAACGAGAGCGAGGAGGCGGTGCAGGAGTCGCTCGAAGAGCTGGCACGCGGCCGCACCACGATCATCATCGCCCATCGTCTCTCGACCATTAAGCACGCCGATGAGATTGCGACCGTTGAGCATGGTCGCGTTGTGGAGCGTGGCACGCACGAGGAGCTTCTCGCCCGTGGCGGCACCTATGCCCGTTACTATCGAATGCAGTTCGAAGGTGCGCGTGCGCACGAGCTCGACTGATTGATATGACAGGAAGTTTATGGCTGACAAGAACCCTTTGACTCCGGAAGAAGTGACGGAGTTATTCTCCGAAATCGATGCATCCGGTGTCTTGGATCCCACGCTCGCCAAAAAGCGTACCGAGCGCATGCGTGAGAAGGAGGCTGCGGCCAAGCGCGGTGATAAAGCGGCGCTAGCGCAGCTGCGCAGCGAGGACCGCGCGAGCCAGGCAAAACATATCGACCCGCTGTCCGAGGACGATCCTTCGGGCTCGCAGGTGAGCCATACCATTACGAAGACCGCGATGGCCGTGGTCATCGGTATTTTGGTGCTGATCGTGGGCATGCAGATCGGCTACGGCGTGATGCGCCGTCTGAATACCGCCAACCTGTCCGAGAGCGTTTCGGTCGATACCGTTTCGACCGCGCTCAAGGGTGGACTTGAATGGGGCAACGGCTTTACGCAGTTCCCGCTCGACTTTACCGTCGATGAAGCCGATGAACGCACGGGCACGGTCGAGGTGACGGTGTTGGACACATCGTCTGCCAACGAGCTCGAGCTGCTGTCCAACGGGCAGATTCAGGCCGCGGCGCTTGCGACCAACGCGTTGCTCAACGATAAGATCGACCGCGTGGTGTATAACGTTCACGCCTATATCGACGAGGATAGCAACATTCAGCACGATTCCTTCTTTGGCATGTTCCCCGCGCGCGGCCACCAGAGCGCCATTTTGACGTTCGTGTGGACCAAGAGCTCATCCAACGCCACGAGTATCGACTGGAAGATGCGCATCGTGAGTATGGACGACACCATCGCCGAGCGCATTCAGAAGCAGGTGAACTCGGTGTCGTCGTTGATCGAGGACCCGGTGGTGAGCCAGACCAAGATTGACGAGGAAAAGGCCGAGCGCGACCTGGAGCATCGTCTGCATGGCCGCGAGATTTTCCGCGGCGGCAAGCCCGATCGCACACCGTCCGAACTGCTGGAGCAGGACAAGAAAAAATAAGACGCCATCATCCCGCGTGAGCCACAAGCCCCGCGGGATGATTTTTCTGGGACGGGGATTAAAAAATCATTATGCATAGAAAGTCATAATTATCATTTCGTAAACATTTCGATGAAATTAACGCCATGAGGCATGCTTGCGGTTACAATACCGCGAGGCCTAACTACACACCTTTAAGCCGGTCCTGTGAGACCGGGAAGGAGAATTATGGCGAACAACCATACCGCGGGCGCTGCCGCCCGCACCTTCGCGCCCAGCGAGCTTTGCCAGCGTATGCTGGCCAAAACCAGCAAGGGCACCTGTGGTCCCTGCATCCTGTATCTTGAGGATGGGGCCATTTTTTATGGACGTGCATGCGGCGCCGAGGGCACCGCGACCGGCGAAGTCTGCTTCAACACCTCGCTCGAGGGCTACTTTGAGGTCATGACCGACCCGAGTTATGCCGGCCAAATCGTAACCATGACCTATCCGCAGATCGGCAACTACGGTATCGACGAGACCGACGTCCAGTCGGCCTTCCCCGGCGACGCCGTGCGCCCTGCGAGCGCTCCCGCCATGCGCGGCATGATCGTTCGCGACATGTGCGCCACGCCTTCTAACTGGCGCTCGGCCGTCAGCGTGCCGGAGTACCTGCGTGCACACGGCATCGTCGCTATCGAGGGCGTCGACACCCGCGCCCTGGTGCGCCACCTGCGCGACAACGGCTCCAAGATGGGCATTATCTCGACCGAGATCTTCGATGTCGACGAGCTTGCCGAGTGTCTGGCCGCAGCGCCCGCGCTGGTAGGCGAGAACCTGGTCAAGACCGTAAGTTGCCCCGCGCCTCATGAGTTTGTGGCCGCCGACCTGCCTGCCACGCATGACTTTGCGCTTTCGGCTGCCGCTCCTGCCCGTCACAAAGTGGTCGCCTACGACTGCGGTGTGAAGCGCGGCATTCTGGAGGGCCTGGTGCGCGCCGGCTGCGATCTTACCGTCGTGCCGTGGGATACGCCAGCTCAGCAGGTGCTCGACATGAATCCCGATGGCGTCTTTTTGTCCAACGGCCCCGGCGACCCCGACGCCGTGGTGGAGACCTACGAGCAGGTGCAGCAGCTGATCGGCAAGGTGCCGGTCTTTGGTATTTGTCTTGGTCACCAGATGATCAGCCTGGCCTGCGGCGCCCAGATGGAAAAGCTTAAGTTCGGTCACCGCGGTGGCAACCAGCCGGTCATGAACCTGGTAAGCCGTCGCGTGGAGATCACCGCACAAAACCATGGCTTTGGCCTGTTGTTCCCCAGCTTGGGCAAGCTTGTCCCCGAGCTTTCCGGCGGCGAGACCGAGCATGCGGCCGATGGAGATCTGCGCGTCTGGGTGCGCCGCGGAATCGCGCCGGTCGTGATGAACGAGCGCTTCGGCCGCATTCGCCTGACACATGTGAACCTCAACGACGGCACCGCCGAGGGCATCCAGCTGCTCGACGCCCCGTGCTTCTCAGTCCAGTACCACCCCGAGGCCTCGCCTGGCCCCACCGATGCCCACTATCTCTTTACCGCCTTTACGCGACTCATGGACGGCGAGGAGAACTACCTGGACATCGATACCGCGAAGGACCGCCTGGCTGGCTGGAACTTTGCCGATGTTGGTTCCGCCGTTCTACCGAACGGCGGACCTTTCGACGCTGCGGCTGCATCTGGCACATCATCTTGCCGTTCTGCTTCGGACGCGCGGGCATAAGCCCAGCGCGCCCTCGCATCACGGCAACCTGATGCACCAGCTGCACCCTCGCTGACTTTTTCAAAACATTGAGTCAGCCTCTCTAGGAGGTTTTAAACATGCCGAAACGTACTGACATCAAGCGTATCCTCGTCATTGGTTCGGGCCCCATCGTTATTGGCCAGGCCTGCGAGTTTGACTACTCCGGCGCCCAGGCCTGCAAGGTGCTCAAGGAGGATGGCTTTGAGGTCATCCTGGTCAACTCCAACCCGGCGACCATCATGACCGACCCGGGCTTGGCCGACCGCACCTATGTCGAGCCCATCACCGCCGAGTTTATCGAGCGCGTAATCAAGAAAGAGCGCCCGGACGCGCTGCTGCCCACGCTGGGCGGCCAGACCGGTCTGAACGCCGCCGTCGAACTGGCAAAGGACGGCACGCTCGACAAGTACGGCGTCGAGATGATCGGCTGCGACCTGGCCGCCATCGAGCGCGGCGAGGACCGCAAGCTCTTTAACGAGGCCATGGCCGAGATTGGCCTGGAGGTCGCGCGCTCGGGCTATGCCTACAGCGTGGCCGACGCCGAGGCTATCGCCGAGCGCGTGGGCTATCCCTGCGTACTGCGCCCGAGCTTTACCCTCGGCGGCGCCGGTGGTGGCATCGCGCATACTCACGAGGAGCTCGTCTCCATCGTGAGCCAGGGCCTGGAGCTCTCGCCTGCCCACGAGGTGCTGGTCGAGGAGTCCATCGAGGGTTGGAAAGAGTACGAGATGGAGGTCATGCGTGACCACGCCGGCAACGGCATCATCGTGTGCTCCATCGAGAACCTCGACCCCATGGGCGTGCATACCGGCGACTCCATCACCGTGGCGCCGGCGCAGACCCTCTCCGACCTGGAGTATCAGCGCATGCGTGTCGCCTCGCTCGCCATCTTGGAGAAGATCGGCGTCGAGACCGGCGGCTCCAACGTGCAGTTTGCCGTGAACCCCCAGACCGGCCGCCTGATCGTCATCGAGATGAACCCGCGCGTGAGCCGTTCGTCCGCGCTGGCCTCTAAGGCCACGGGTTTCCCCATCGCCAAGGCCGCTGCGCGTCTGGCTGTGGGCTATACGCTCGACGAGATCGTCAACGACATCACCAAGGCCACGCCCGCCTGCTTTGAGCCCACGATCGACTACTGTGTGGTCAAGGTGCCGCGCTTTGCCTTCGAGAAGTTCAAGGGTACCGACCCCACGCTCACCACGCGCATGAAGGCCGTGGGCGAGATTATGGCGATTGGCCGCACCTTTGAGGAGGCCTTCGGCAAAGCCATGCGTTCGCTGGAGGACGGTCACCAGGGTATCTGCGCCGGTGGCAAGGAGGGTGCCGATAAGCTGAGCGACGATGAGCTCGCTCAGGCCGTGGCCACGCCGACCGAGCACCGCATCTTCTTTGTGGTCGAGGCCCTGCGCCGTGGCTGGGACATCGCTCGCATTCATGCCACCTGCGGCATCGACCCGTGGTACCTCAACCGCATCAACGACATGGTGCAGGTTCAGGAGAGCATCCGCGGCCTGCGTGTGGAGGATATTGACGCCGACGCGATGCGCCTGCTCAAGCAGTATGGCACGAGCGACGCCGAGATTGCCGCGCTGACCGGCTCGGACGAGCGCTTTGTGCGCGCCTACCGCAAGGGTCTGGGCGTGGTTCCCAGCATGAAGACGGTCGACACCTGCGCTGCGGAGTTCTCGAGCGCCACGGAGTACCACTACAAGACGTACGAGAACATCTACCGCACGAGCCCGGATGCCAAGAAGTGCGTGGCTCCCGACGAGACCACGCCGGCGGACAAGCCCAAGGCGATGATTCTGGGCGCCGGCCCCAACCGCATTGGCCAGGGTATCGAGTTCGATTACTGCTGCGTGCACGCGAGCTACGCGCTGGCGGCCCGCGGCTTCGAGACCATCATGGTCAACTGCAACCCCGAGACCGTCTCGACTGACTACGACACCTCGGACCGCTTGTACTTTGAGCCGCTCACCTACGAGGACGTCATGGATGTCATCGATGTTGAGCGTCCCGACGGCGTCGTGGTGACGCTCGGCGGCCAGACTCCGCTTAAGCTGGCGCGCATGCTCGAGGAGAGTGGCGTCAACATCATGGGCACCAAGCCCGATGCCATCGACTTTGCCGAGGACCGCGAGCGCTTTGCCGCCCTGCTCGACAAGCTGGGCATTATGTACCCGCCGGCGGGCCAGGCCACCTCGTTTGAGGAGGCCGAGGCCGTGGCCGCGCACATCGGCTACCCGTTGCTGGTGCGTCCGAGCTACGTGCTGGGCGGCCGCGGCATGATGATCGCCTATGATGCCGAGCATCTGCGCGATTACATGGCCGAGGCTGCGCGCATTAGCCCCGACTACCCGGTGTACCTGGACCGCTTCTTGGAGGGTGCGATCGAGTCCGACGTCGACGCCCTGTGCGACGGCGAGGAGGTCTACATCGGCGGTATCCTGGAGCATATCGAGGAGGCCGGTATTCACTCCGGCGACTCTGCGACCTGCATCCCGCCGTTCAGCTTTAGCGAGAGCCTGCAGGCGAAGCTCCGTGAGACCACGCGCCGCATCGCGATGGCGCTGGGCGTGCGCGGCCTGGTCAACGTACAGTACGCCATCAAGGGCGAGACCGTCTACGTGATCGAGGCCAACCCGCGTGCCAGCCGTACCGTGCCGTTTATCTCCAAGGCCACCGGCGTGCCGCTGGCCAAGTGCGCGGCGCGTATCATGGCGGGCGATTCTATCGCCAGCCTGGGCCTGCCGAGCGACGAGCGTCAGCTCGATTGGTTCTGCATGAAGGAAGCCGTCATGCCCTGGGGCCGTTTCCCGGGAGCCGACGTTATCCTGGGACCCGAGATGAAGTCGACGGGCGAGGTCATGGGTATCGCCAAGAGCTATCCCGAGGCATATGCCAAGACGCAGCTGGCGATCGACTACAAGCTGCCCGACCCGAGCGCCGGCAAGGTGTTCATCAGCGTGTGCGACCGCGACAAGCGCCATATCCTTTCGGTCGCCCGTATCCTGCGCTACCTGGGCTTTGATATCTGCTCCACCGAGGGTACGGCGCGCGTGCTGCGCGGCGGCAACGTGACGTGTGAGGTCGTGGAGAAGATCAGCGGCCCGCACGACGGCGAGCGTCCCAACATCGGCGACCTCATCGCCGATGGCAAGATCGCGGTAATCATCAACACGCCGTACGGTCCGGGCTCGCGTGGCGATGGCTACCTGCTGCGTACCGAGGCCGTGCGCCGCGGCGTGACCTGCGTGACGGCGATGTCCGCCGCCAACACCTACGTGAGCGCCATCGAGGCCGTGCGCGACGGGCGCATCAAGTTCGTGCCCGAGCGCTTCAGCAAGACCTATTATAACTGGATGGAGAATGTCCACGACTGGTGCATCTCCCGCCAGCTGTGGTGGGGCCACCAGATCCCCGCCTGGACCTGCGACGACTGCGGCCACATCAACGTCTCCCGGGAGGACCCCACCAAGTGCGAAAAGTGCGGCTTCACCCATCTGACCCGGGACCCGGACGTGCTGGACACCTGGTTCTCCAGCGCCCTGTGGCCGTTCTCCACTCTGGGCTGGCCGGAAAAGACCGCTGATCTGGACTTCTACTATCCCACCAGCGTCATGGTCACCGGTTACGACATCATCTTCTTCTGGGTGGCCCGGATGATCTTCTCCGGCTGTGAGCAGATGCACCAGATCCCCTTCCACACCGTGCTGATCCACGGTCTGGTGCGGGACGACAAGGGCCGCAAGATGTCCAAGTCCCTGGGCAACGGCATCGATCCGCTGGAGATGGCGGAGAAGTATGGCGCCGACGCGCTGCGCTTCAATCTCATCACCGGCAACTCCCCGGGCAACGACACCCGGTTCTACACCGAGAAGTGCGAGGCTATGCGGAACTTCGCCAACAAGATCTGGAACGCCAGCCGGTTCGTGATGATGAACCTCACCATCGACAAGTGTGAACTCCCTGCGGCGGACGCCCTGGCGCCGGAGGACAAGTGGGTCCTCTCCAAGCTGAACACCCTGGTGAAGGAGGTCACGGAGAACCTGGACGCCTACGAGATCGGC
>URTL01000047.1 GCA_900550785.1 uncultured Collinsella sp.
TCGCCGCTTCGCGGCTCGGCGGCCCCGTTCTCCGCGGCGAGGTTGTCTAAGGTTCTTGTTGAAGCTCGGCCATTGGCTCAAATGGAAACGGGGGACGCATCTGCATCCCCCGTTTTTGTTGTGATTACTCTAGGTCAATAAACTTAGTGCTTAGGATCCTGCCGTCTTTTACTAGCATTCTGGCCATGGTGGGGCCTCGGGTGCCTCTGGGGTAGCTGGCGCTGCCCGGGTTGAGGACTAAGCAGCGGCCCACTTGGGCTTCTTTGGTTACGTGGGTGTGGCCGTTGATGGCTACGTCTACGGATCCCACCGGAAGGTCTTCGCGGTAGTGGGCTACGGCGAATTTGAGACCTTCGTAGGTAAAGAGCGCAAGACGGTCTACATCGGGGCCGTAGTCGCGGTAGTAATCGTTGTTACCCAGTACGGCCCGCACGGGGGCGATGGTGCATAGGTGCTCGTAGTCCATCTCCGACGTGAGGTCGCCAGCGTGGATGATCAGGTCTGCGCCCTCAAGCTCGTCCAGGAGCGCAGGCGATAAATAGCCGTGGGTGTCCGAGATGATGTCGATGCGCTTGGCGCTTGCACTGTTCATGGGATCCCTTCCGCAAAAAACGATTCGGCAGATACATACAAAAAAAGGCCCCACGGCTCCGCAGACGATGGGTCTACAGGGCTGCGGGGCCAGTGTGCTAGAGACTCAGAGCCTTCTTGAGCGGCACGACGCGGCGTCGCGAAACCGGAACGCGTTCGTCGACGCCCGTAATGCCCAGCTGGATGGCACCCGAGGGCACCGTCTCCACATCCGTGACGCACGCCAAGTTGACGATATAGCGGCGGTGAACACGGAAGAAGCCAAAGTCGCAGAGCTTGGCCTCAAACTGTGCCAGCGAGGTCGTCGACAAAAAGCGATCATCGACGGTATAGATGCAGGAGTAATCGTCCTTGGCCATGATAAAGCGAATATCGTCCACGGGAATGAGCACCTTGCGGCCGCCCTTTTCCACCGGGATACGCTCGATGGTCACCTTGCTGTCCGTAACCGGCTTGGCACGCTGCATGACCTTCTCGATCGCGCGATCCAAGCGAGCTTCCTCGACCGGCTTCATCAGATAATCGACGGCATCCACGTCGAATGCCTCGACCGCATGGTCACTATACGCAGTTACAAACACGATCGCCGGCGGATTTTTGAGCTTATGCAGCGCCTCGGCAAGTTGCAGGCCCGAGGCACCGGGCATCGAGATATCGAGAAACACGACATCCACGCGACTTTCCATAAGCATCTCGATGGCGGAGCGGACGCTCGACGCCTCCGTGATCGTGCCGATCTTGCCCGTTTGCTCGAGCAGGAAGCGAAGCTCCGAGCGAGCCGGCGCCTCATCATCCACAATCATCGCACGCAGCATAGGGATAAAACCTTTCGTCAACTAACTACGCCGGGCATCCGTCGCATGACGTTGAGCCCGTAGCCTTTTATTCTACTCTTGAATGTCAAAGATGCTCTCTGACAAATCAAGATGAAGGAGCACTTTGGTGCCCTTGCCCGGCGCCGATTCGACACGCGTATAGGAGTGCGGCCCATAAAAGCGATGGATGCGCTCCGAAATATTGTGCATGGCCACACCGGCGCCGCCACCCTGGGGAGAGCTGGCGTCGGGACGGGCAGAGCGCTCGTCAAACAGTCTGGCGGCGGTACCCTCATCCATGCCCACGCCATTATCGGCCACGGCAATCAAGATTGCATCCTCGCCATCTTGGTGAACGGTCACGTCGATCCTCAGGGCATCGTCATCGCCCATACCATGACGCACGGCGTTCTCGACAATCGGCTGGATCACGAACGCCGGCACCAGCGTATCTTCCACGTCCTCGGACACATCGAACGTCGCAAGCACGCGGTCCTCGCCAAAGCGGGCCTTCTCAAAGGTAAGGTAGCGCTTGGTCTGTGCGACCTCGCGCGAGACCGGAATAAGCGATCCCGAGTTGTCGAGTGTGGCACGATAGAACGATGAGAACTCACGAAGCAGTTCGCGGGCCCGCAGCGGGTCGGTGCGCGTAAACGATGCAATGGTGTTCAGCGTGTTGAACAGGAAGTGCGGGTTAATCTGCGCCTGCAGCGCACGCACCTCAGCGCGCGCTGTGAGTTCCTTTTGCACCTCGAGCTCGTGGATGGCGAGCTGCGTGGACAAGATCTCGGCAAAGCCCGAGGCAAGCGCGTACTGGGTACGGTCGACGGCGCGCGGGGTCTTGTAGTAGAACTTGAGCGTGCCGACGGTACGATCGCCCACCTTGATGGGGGCGATAATGCCGGCGGGGACTTGGTTGTGCGAGCCATCCGAGCCCACGACATCCACCATACGGTTGAACGACTGCACGATGCCATGTTCGATAACGTAGCGTGTGGCAAGCGTGTGGATGGGAGAATCTGGCAGTAGCTTTTCCTCAAACTCGCCCGCGCAGGCAAGCACGTTGCCCTCGTCGGTGATGGCCACCGTCATGGCGCGCGTCTCGGGCAAAATGCGCCGGCACACCAAACGCGCCGACTCCTGCGTCAGACCGCCCTTAATGTCCTCAAGCATGGCCGAGGCCACCGAGAGCGTCTCCTCGGTGTACTGGGAGCGCACCGAATCGGGATTGAGCGTCAAAAAGATAAAGATGCACAGAAAGATGCACAGCAGCGCGCAGGCAATCACCGTGGCGATCGGCTCGATACCGGTCACCAAGGCAAAAATAAAGTACACCAGCACGCAAATGGCGCAGGCAACGGCAATGATGCGAAAGATTGATATTGAACTATCGCGCTGGGCGCGGCGGTCGATCATTCGGCCCCCTCCAGGATACTGATCAGTTGTGCGTCACGCCAAAGCCCGTCCATGATCTTGGGCCAAAAGCTCTGGAAACGCAGGTAGCTTGCAGCGTTTTGGCGCGCATAGGCCTTTGCCTCGCCGATACCATGGCGCCAGATGCGCAGGTAGCCCTCATGCTCGCGGGTAAACACGCTGCGGACCATAGCGGTCTTGCGCACGCGGTCGTCGAGCTCGCGCGAAATCCACGGGCCCGGGTAGGGCATGAGCGATGCCGCCGTAACGGGAATGAGCTCCTTTTGATGCGCGGCGAATGTCAACTTGGCCCGTTCGTAGTACCAACGGTATACATCCTGCATAAAGCGCGGTGAGCGCTTTTCGGACTCCGGAGGCAGATGGCGCACGGTCCACTCGTTATCGAACCACACGTCGTAGCCAAACATGCGCATGTTAAAGAGGTAATCCAAGTCCTCGCCGCGGGTGATAAACGGGTCAAAGGCCACACGCGTAAAGGCGCGGGCGTGCAGGGCCATCAGGCCGCCGCACACGTAGTTGGAGCGCGAGATGCGGGTGCCCGAGAGCGCCTTTTTCATCCAACGGTTGAACTCGATGCGCTTGGTCCACCAACGATGGCAGATGCCAGCCTTGTCCGTGGGAGCCAGCGGCGAGCCGTCGCGATCGTAGAAATAGCCGCTCTTGACCAAGATCGGCAAGCCCTGACGCGTCTGCTGCCCCAACGCATAGGTCGCGCGCTTCATAAAGTCGGCGTCGATGACAGTCTCATCGTCATCCAAAAAGATAACCGCGTCATGCCCCAGCACAGCGGCACAGGCTAGCCCCATATTGCGGATGGCACCGTAGCCTCGCAGGCTCACGCACTCGCCCGAACCCTTGGGCGCGATCTGAGCAACCCGGTCTGCGATGCGCGAGGCCTGGGTGTTGGTGACAACGGTGACCTTGAGCGTGGGATGCGCGTCGACAATCTCGTGCACGCGCAGCGACACATCGGCTGTGGCAGAAACGGGACAGACCACCAAAAGGATGATGCGCGGGATGTCGCGCACCTGCTCAAGCGAGGCCAGGCAGCGGTCGAGTTCGGGATTGTCGGCGTTGAGTCGCGTCGAATGGTCATAGGTGCCAGGGGCGTTTGCGCAAGCGTCATCGCCCGCCCAATACGTTGGAATCACGACTGTGGCGTTCATGCCTTACCCTCCCTGCAACACAAAAACGGGACGCCGCCAAACACAGGCGACGCCCCGCGACCTAGCTGATTCCATCATACCCACTTGGGCAAATCATTGCTCGCAAGTCGCAATGTTTATTGCGGATAACCCCAAAAGAGTACCGTGGACAGGCACAATAGCCGCTCGCTCCTATGCGGCATGCTCTGCCGCCCGAGTCATGCGGGACAGGCGGACCAGCAGCATAAAGCCAACGATCAGCAGCACGCCAATGGAAAGGACGCCCAGCGACGGGTTGCCGGTCAGCGAGGTGACGACCGACACCAGGAAGGTGCCCATAACGCTTGCATAACGACCAAAGATGTCAAAGAAGCCGTAGTACTCGTTGGACTTTTCCTTGGGGATAATGCGGCCAAAGTAGCTACGGCTGAGCGCCTGCACGCCGCCCTGGAACAGGCCGACCATAATGGCAAGCACCCAGAATTCAAAGGCGGTCTTTAGGAAGAACGCGGCGAACAGCACAATGCCCATGTAGGCGGCGACCGCCACCAGGATCATGTTGAGCGTGCCCACGCGTCCGGCGAGCTTGCCGTAGATGATGGCGGACGGAAAGGCCACGAACTGCGTGACGAGCAGCGCCAGCACCAGCTGCGTCGAATCGATGCCCAAAGCCGAGCCGTAGCTGGTAGCCATGGAAATGACCGTGTGGACGCCATCGATATAGAAGAAGAACGCGATCATGTAGACCAGCACGGTCTTGTTGTGGGCGATCTCGCGCATGGTGTGTCCGACCTCGGAGAACACACCGCCCACGATGTGGCCGATAGTGTCCTCGGGACCGCGCTCGCGACCGTACTTTTGCTTATAGGTGCGAATGAGCGGCAGGGTAAAGATGAGCCACCAGGCACCAGTGATGATAAACGACAGACGCGTTGCCAGCATGGTGGGGACGCCAAGAGCGGGGCCACCCATGATGAGCGCCAGGCAGATGACGAACGGCACGGTGGAACCGATGTAGCCCCAGGCATAACCCGAGCTGGACACGGCGTCCATGCGCTCGTCGGTGGTAACGTCGGGCAGCATGGCGTCGTAGAACGTCATAGAAGAGTTAAGGCCGATGGTGCACAGCACGTACACGGTCAAAAATGCCATGGCGGACATTGGGATAGCCTGCGCCAGGCAAAGCACCAGGCCCGTGAGGAAGAAGCCCAAGAAGAACTTGATCTTGTTGCCTGCGTAGTCAGCAAGCGCGCCCAGAATGGGCATGAGCATGGCAATGACCAGCGAGGCGATCGTCTGCGCATTGCCCCAGGCGACCACCAGGTCGGCCGAGGAAGCGCCGGTATTGATGGCGTTAAAGTAAATGGGCACCACCGAGGTATTGAGCAGCACAAGGGCCGAATTGCCCACATCATACATAACCCAGTTACGCTCGAGCTTGGTGTATTTCATGGACAGGGACCCTTCGTATTCGCCCGATATGCAGTTAGTTCATCGTACCCCAATTGTCCAGAACCGCCGGTAAGGATTCGGCAAAGGGGCACGCACGGGCCCTATTCCTCGCGGTCGAACTCCTCATCGGCTTCGAGCACGCGACCGCTGTAGTTGACGTGACTGGTCACGGCATCCATGTCACCGGTCTCGATAAAACGTGCGACCGTGCACTCGTAATCGACCAGCGCGCGATCAAAGACCTCGGGGAAACTCTCGTTCGAGACCTCGTCGGTAAAGGGATTCTTCCATGTCAGATGGCCCAGGTTACCGGTGCGCTCGGGCAGCTCCGTCGTCACGCGATGGGCAAGGCCGTCGAGCAGCGAGTAGTCGTGCACCAAGCCCTCAACCAGCGAGATCGCGCGCGTCTTTGCGGAGCCGGCCGGCTCAATCGCGCGGTAAAGTCGCTGCATATTGGCAACGGCAGCACCGTACTCCCCCGCCGGAATGTCAATGCCGTACACGCGTCCGGCAACATAGCTCATCAGCACGCCGGCCACGCGATTGATGCGATCGGTGGTGACGATCTCGCCCGCCGGCGGGTAATCGTCAACCGTAGCGCCATCGCGTTTAAGCTGCAGCATCAGCACATCCAGGTCGCTCTCGATCACGGCATGGACCTGACTGCTCGAATCCTCAAGCTCTGAATCGGACTCGACAATGCCAAACTGCTGCTCATAGACAAAGGGGTGGGCGTTGCGGTCGAGCACGTAATGAGACAGCAGGCCCAGCGCAAAGGCGCGACCCAAGCTGGCGTCGCGCGGCAGCAGATGTGACACGCCGTCGCGCAGGCACGCAAACTGACGAGACATGCGCGACCGATGCATGACCTGCGCCAGCAGCGTGCAGTCGGAAACATGCGGTGTCAGAATGTGAAAGAAGAACGGGTCGGGGCCTTGGTTGCCCAAGATAAAGGCAATGCGCTCTTCATCGGACGTGATGACGCCCTGCGGAAGACGGTCGATGCTTTCCTCGCCAAACAGATGATGGGTGATAAGCGCGGGCATAATGATCCTTTCGATTTCATTCGATGCCACCCATTATGCCCACCGCGCGCCCATGCCAAACCTGCGATGGTAAACGACGGCACGCAAGCCTCTTACGCAAGCCCCAGGTGCGACTTGACCTCGGCGGCACGACGACGGGACACCGGTACCGTCGAGTTCACGCGGTCGAGCCTGAGCTCCATCAACCCCGTGGAGCCAATCTCAACATTGTGCACGTCTTCCAAATTGACCAGGTAGCTGCGATGAACGCGAATAAAGCCCTCGGAGTCCAAGCGACGCTCGAGCGAAGAGATCGACTCATTGATCAGGTACGTTCCCTCGGCGCAGATGGCGTTGCAAAAATCGGCGCGCGCCTCAAAGTAGCAGACGTCTGCGGCGGGAATGAACACCTTTTTGCCCCCGCGATCCACCGTCAGGCGCAAAGGCTGGCGCGGAGCATGGACGACGCGGCGAGCGCCCAGGGCGGTCTCGATCTTGTCGAGTGCCTTTGACAGGCGTGCGTCCTCGACCGGCTTGACGACATAATCGACCGCATCGAGGTTATACGCATCGGCGGCAAACTCGGCAAACGCCGTCACAAACACCACGACCGGCGGCGTCTTTAGGTTCTGCAGCGTCTCGGCAAGCTCAATTCCCGAGCGACCGGGCATGGTAATGTCTAAAAACAACACGTCGGGCTTGTTCGACAGAATCGACTCCACGGCTTCGGTGACATTGCCCGCCTCGGCAATCTGACCCACACGCGCATCCTTTTCCAACAGATAGCGTAGCTCAGCCCTAATGGGAGGCTCGTCATCAACCACCAAGATGTTCCAGCCTTCGGACATATGTGCTTCCCCTCTTTTTCTCTCAATCCAACCGCGTGCTACGCCGTCAACGGCGCGGGCTCATGCGGCTCGCCGTTCAGCTCGACGATGACCTGCGTTCCCACGCCCTCCTGGGACTTCACGCGCATGCCGGAATCTTCTCCGTAAAAGAAATGGATGCGCTGAAGCACGTTGAAGAGCGCCAGGCCGCAACCTCGCTTGACGGAGCCGTCGGCGGTAATGCTCTCGGGCTCCTCTCGGCGATGTTGCTCAAACAGATGCGCGCAGACCTCTTCGCTCATACCGATGCCATCGTCCTCGACGATGATCTCCAAGCCGTCATCAGTCTCGAAAGCCCTAACACGAATAGAAAGCGGCTCGGTCTCGCGCTGCGCATGCTTGATGCAGTTTTCGAGCAGCGGCTGCAAGATAAACGGCGGCACCAGGCTGTCGCGCACCTCAAAGTCGATGTCGACCGAAACGCGCAGACGGCCGTCGCCATACCGGGCCTGCATAAGATTGATATAGCGAGTGCCCTGTTCCACCTCGTGCTCGAGCGTGGTGAGCGTATCGGAATCAGAAAGCGTCTGACGATAGTAGTTGGAGAAGTCGATCAGCAGCGACCTGGCCTTGTCGGGCTCGGTTCGAACGAGCGACACGATCGTGCTAATGGTATTGAATAGAAAATGAGGATCGACCTGCGATTGCAAGGCGCGCAGCTCCACGCGGGCCGTAAGCTCGTCCTGGCGCTCGAGCTCAAAGCTCGCAAGCTGCGTGGAAATGAGGTCGGCAAAGCCCGAGGCAAGCGCCGTCTGGCGCATATCGATGCTGCTCAGACGGGGATAATACAGCTCGAGCGTGCCCACGCAATGCCCGCGCACGGTAAGCGGTGCGACAATACCGGCGCGCAGGCGCGGAAAGTAGCCACCTGTCTCGGTCGAGGCATCGCGCGAGAACACGCTTTGCTCACCGCTGTTGATCACGTTGAGCGTAGTCCGCAGCACCACCGGGATGCCCGCGGGGCATTTTGCCGAGTCCTCGCCCCAGCTTGCCAACACCTGCTTGCCGTCGGTAAAGCAGATGGCAGAGGCGATAGTTTCGGACAGGATGATCTTAGAGGCGCCCAGGGCAGCTTCGGGCGTAAGGCCGCGCGACGTGTAGGCGAATATTTTTGAAGCGATGGCGAGCGTGCGGTCGGTTGCGCTCGATGTGAGGTCGTCGGGAACGACAAAGACGTACGAGAAGAAGAAGCACAGCATGACCAAGCCGGCAATGACGACAACGGCCGGAACGGGATTGGGATTATCGGTTAGATCCCAGATGAGCAGCAGGATAAGCAGCGGAACGACAATACCGAGCAAGATGGCTTGAACCACATGCTGAGCGGTACGAAAGACCTTGGTAGAGTTGTAGCTCTTGCCCAGAATCAGCCTATTGAGATCCACCGTCATCTCCTTCTTACTGACGCACCCCATAGCAATAAAGAGGGCCGCAAGCGACCCTCTCCATTGCATTATGCAATCAAATACTGTGTTTTACATCAAGCCATCGATGAACGGTAGCTTAGGCGCTGTACTTGTTTGCCTCGCCGAAGGTGCCGGCCTCGACAATCCAGCCGTCCTTCATGATGACGTCCATGTTGTCGGTGTTGAGCACGTGGATGTCGGCGGCGACGTCACCGTTGACGACCAGCAGGTCGGCGCACTTGCCGGCCTCGATGGAACCGGTCTCGTCCTCGATGTGGCACATCTTGGCACCGTTGAGGGTGGCACAGGTGATGGTCTCGACCGGGGTGAAGCCGATCTTGTCGACGAACTCGTACATCTCCTCGATGGAGCAGGTGCCGTACGGGGTGACGAAGGAGAAGGAGTCGGAGCCGATCGTCATGACGACGCCGCGCTTCTTGGCCTCGCGCAGGCAGTCGTAGTTGCGCTGCAGCTCCTTCTCGACCAGAGTGCCCTCGTACTTGTCGTGCAGCTCGGGGACGTAGACGGGCGGATAGGTGGCGTACCAGGTGGGCAGGAAGGCGATCGTCGGGGTGAAGAAGGTGCCCTGCTCGGCCATGAGGTCCATGGTGCGCTCATCGATATCGAAGCCGTGAATCAGCTGCTCGCAGCCAAAGCGAACGGAATCGTAGGCAGCGGCGTGATTGTTGTAGCAGTGGCTCCATACGGGGATGCCGACCATCTTTGCCTCTTCGACCACGGCCTGGATCTCCTCGGAGCAGTAGTGCTGGTCGCGGCCGGAGTCCCAGCGCCAGATGCCGCCACCGGTAGCCCAGATCTTGATGGCATCGGGGTTCTCACGCAGGCGACGACGGACGGCCTTGCGCAGATCCCAAGGACCGTCGACTTGATCGCCCCAGGGGTGCGATTCCTTGTTGAGCTCCTGGGTGCAGTGATGGGAGTCGCCGTGGCCGGCAACGCGGCAGAAGCCAAGGCCGGTGGCCAGAACGCGCGGGCCCTTGAAGACGCCCTTGTCGATGCAGTCACGGATCTGGATACCAAAGCGGCCGATCTCGCAGACGGTGGTGAGGCCGTGGGTGAGGCAGTCGTAGGCCTGCTTGACGGCGACGGCCTGCTTCTCGAGGAGCGGCTGCATGACCCAGTCGGTGTCATCGTCGGTCAAGTTGCCCGAGAAGTGCAGGTGGGTGTCGATCAGGCCGGGAAGGACGGTCTTGCCGGCGGCGTCGATGACCTCAACGCCCTCGGGAAGGTCCTGCATGGCGCCGGCGTACTCGATCTTGCCGTTGTCGTCGACGAGAACGAGGGAGTTCTCGACCGGCTCGGCACCGGTACCGTCGATGAGCTTACCGCCAACGATTGCATACTTAGTGGACATGGTTCCTCCTTATGGATCCATATAGTGGGCGAGGCCGTGTTGGGTTAAGGCCTCACAAAGCTACCCAAGTGGCGCCGGGTTCGGTGCGCGGAAGAGAGGGGCCCGCGCACCTGATCCGCCCCGGCTCGGCGTTACTTTTTGCGGGAATTGGTGAAAGCCATGAGGGCCAGGCCAATAGCCAACCATCCGATCACGATGCTCCACTCCACCATGTTGAGGGAGGCGGGAGAGAACGGAATCACGAGCAGGCCGATGATGATGGCGCAGGCAGCGATAGCGAGGGAGATGCCAAACTTGCCGCCGGGCACCTCGTAGGGACGAGGCAGGTCGGGCTCGGTGAAGCGCATGCGCAGGCAAGCGAGGGCAACCATGCCGCAGGAGAAGATGAAGGCGAGAGCCGACACGTTGGTCAGAGGGATGAGCATGTTCTTGCCCAAAAACGGTCCGACGACGGTGATGACGCCCAGAACGACGCAGGCAAGCTTGGGAGCGCCGGACTTGGGGTCGACCTCGGCGAATTGCTCGGGCAGCTGGCCCTTGCGGCCCATGGCGAGCATGATGCGGCTCGTGGCGCCGTAGAAGGAGTTCATCGGGCCCATGGGTCCAAGCGTGGCGATGACGAGCATGGCCAGGTACAGGAGCATGTTGATGCCCTTGAGGCAGGCGAGCGCGGGAACCGGGCTCTTAACGAACTCATGCCAGTCGAGGATGGTGCCGAACGAGTAGATGCAGACCATGTAGAAGCCGCCGGCGGCCAGCAGGGCCAGGGAGATGATCTTGCCGAACTTGTTCCAGTTGAGGCCCTCGGCTGCTTCCTCAGCCTGCTGAGGAATGGTGTCGAAACCGGCGTAGAAGAACGGGGTCAGAACCAGGACCGACACGATACCGGCGAACAGGCTGGTGCCCTCGGTGGCGGCCTTGCCGCCGCCAGCGCCGGCGACCTGGGAGAACACAGGCATGGCGTTGTTCGGCGAGCCGGTGAACAGTGAGACGCCCATGGCGAGCAGCATGCCGCAGAGCAGGGCCTTGGTCAGGAAGGCCTGGAGCTTGGCGGCCGAGCTGGCACCGCGGAAGTTGAGGAAGATGACGTAGACTGCAAAGCCGAGCGCGATCAGCGTCGGGAACAGGTAGACGTCGGCACCCAGGATGGTGTAGAGCTTGACGGCGCGCAGCCACTCAAGGCCGGGTAAGCTGCCGAACATCTCGGACACGAGGGTCGAGATGGCGATGGCCTCCCACGGGCACAGGATGCCGTTGCCCAGGGCCAAAAGCCATCCGGTGATGTAGCTCAGCGTACGGCCAAAGCTACGATCGACATACTCGACGATGCCGCCCGAGATGGGGATAGCAGCCGTGAGCTCACCGAAAACAGCTCCGACGGGCACGAGGAAGATTGCACCCAAGAGGAATGCGATCATAGCGGGAACGGGACCGCCGCCCACGACCATCCAGTCGCCGACCTGCAGAACCCAACCGGTACCGATGATGGCACCGAAACCGATGGTGAAGAAGTTCCAGAGCGAGAGCGTTTTCTTCATGCCGCCGTTATCCTCGACTGCAACTTCTGCGTTCTTGTCCGCCATTGTTCCCCTCCTTTCCTGTTTGACGCCCTTGGCGTCACCCCTTGCGCGGTCCGTTTTGCCGCGCGCTTTTATTCCATGGCTTTAAGATACGGCCTTGGCGCAGCAGCGCCGCTCGCAGCTCGACCGAAGGCAGAACTGCAAAACGAGCGGCACCGTTTTTGGGACGAACGGCGGGAGACGTCATTCGTCTTGGGCGCTTTCATCTTGTCTGCTTTTGAATACCTGTTGCCGTGACGCTTGGCGCTCGACGCGGCAACGTTCATACCATTTGTCAGGCTTTTGGCGCACATGCCCATGTGTCGTGCATCTTTTTATGTAGGATAGACAAGTTACACATGAGGCAAGGTGATTCGAATGGCATACGGATACAATGACGGCGACCAACGGCCACAAAGCGTGCGCCTTGCCGGCCGCACCACGTCAACGCCCAGAATCACCTCCGACAATGACAACCCGCAGCGCCCCCAAGAGCAGCCCGGGGCTTCTTCGCGACAACAAAGCCGTACCGTGCAGCAGTCAGACCGTGTGAGCACGAGCACACGCCAACGCCAGACCGACACATCGCAGCCACGCCGCTACGATCGTCGTAAGACCGACTACTACGTTAAGCGTTCCTTTTCGCGACCTCAACGCGATCGCGGCAATTCCGCCCCTCACCCCGCGTCGCATACCACAAGCCACACGCTTCCGGCCCGCCGCCTACGTCTTGCGCTTTGCTCCATCGCCGCCTGCCTCGTCTTTGTGTTTTTGGGATCCTGCATCTCCCACGGATCAGCCGGTCTTGAGCCCACTGCCGAGGACAAGCTGCTTAAAGCTCCCGTCGCGCCCGGTTACTCCTTTGCGTTCTCGACCCCACGCTCGCAATGGCAGGCCGGCACCATGCCCCACATCTACCAAATTGACCCCGCATGGTCGGAGCTGCCCTATGCCGGTGGCACTATTCGCGAAAACGCTTGCGGTCCCACTTGCCTCACCATGGTCTATATCTTTAAGACCGGCCACACCGATAAGACGCCGGTCGATATATGCGCACTGGCCGAAGCCGGCAACTACGCCCCCACTGGTGCCACCGAGTGGTCGTTTATGACAGGCGGTGCATTGCAGCTGAGGCTCAACGGAACACAGCTCTATAACGATCGCGAATCGATTACCCAAGCACTTCGCTCGGGTGCGCCCGTCATCGCCGCAGTGCGCCCCGGTACGTTTACCAATGTAGGCCACTACATCGTGCTCTACGGCATCGACGATGCCAACCAGATTGGCGTCTACGACCCCAACTCGGCCAGCCGCAGCGCCCGCCGCTGGGGCGTCGTAGAGGTCCTCA
>URTL01000048.1 GCA_900550785.1 uncultured Collinsella sp.
ACGCCGTTCACAAACACGGCCTTGGCGCGGCCATGTGCCTCAAAGCCCTCGAGCGGCGTGTAGTCCACGGCCTGATGCTGTGTCGCGGCGCTGATCGTCCAACGCGCGCAAGGATCCCACACGCACACGTCGGCATCGGCACCCTCGGCAAGACAGCCCTTGCGCGGGTACATGCCAAACACGCGCGCCGGGTTCTCGCTCATCAAGCGGCAGAGGTCCTCGGGTCCCAGCTGTCCCTCAAAGCTCGTGGCAATCGCGACGGGACGATGCTCCACGCCGGGCCCGCCGTTGGGAATCGCGCGGAAATCGTCGCGCCCGCGGTCCTTTTGCCCGTGCAGGTTAAAGCTGCAATGATCGGTCGCAATCGTATCGATCTCGCCGGCCACAAGCGCCTCGCGCAGCGCGGCACGGTCGCCGGCATGGCGCAGCGGCGGGCTCATCACGTACTTGGCGCCCGCAAAGCCGTCCTCGCCCTGCTCCAGATAGCAGGTGTCGTCGAGCATCAGATACTGAGGGCAGGTCTCGACATAGATATTCTTCTGCCCGCGCGCCTTGGCCGCACGAATGGCCTCGAGCCCCAACTTGGTCGAAAGGTGCACCACGTTGACTGGGGCGTCGCCGGCCAGGTGCGCCAGATACAGCAGGCGGCTCACGGCTTCGGCCTCACACACGTCCGGGCGGCTGAGCGCATGCCCCTCGGGCCCATGAATCCCCTGCTCGTACACGCGCTTCTGCAGCTCATTCACCAGCGTACCGTTCTCGCAATGCACGCACAGTATGCCGCCAATACGCTTGAGCTCCTCGAGCACCTCGAGCGTCTCGGCATCGTCCAGGCGCAAATGATCGTAGGCAAAGTAGGTCTTAAACGACGATACGCCCGCCTCGCGCATAGCCGAAAGATCGGCGCGGTTGCGTTCATTCCACTCGGCGAGTGCCATATGAAAGGCGTAGTTGGCCGTGCAGGTTCCGTCGGCACGGCGATGCCACTCGGCCAAGGCATCGGGCATGGTCACGCCGCGGTCGGCCGTCGCGTAGTCCACGATGGTCGTCGTACCGCCGCAGGCAGCCGCACGCGTGCCGGTTTCAAAGCTATCGGCTGTCCAATCCATGCCGGTCCAGCACTGCATGTGCGTGTGGCCGTCGATAAAGCCGGGAAACACCCAGCAGCCCGCGGCGTCCTCGACGGTATCGTCGGCGCCCGACTCAATCGCCGCGGCAATCCGCACGATCTTATCGCCCTCCATGGCAAGATCGGCGCGGCGAAGCCCCTGGGGCGTCACGAGCGCGCCGTTTTTGATGATGATCATGTTGCTCCTTATCGATTCATACAGTTGGCCACGCGATCAAAATACGAGCAGGCGGCAATATGCTCCGCTATGCGTCGCTGTCCCTTGGCGGTATCGACATCCCACAGCTCGTAGGCACGCGCTTCGACCAGCGTGACGTCGACGCGACCTTTGAGAATCGAACCGCCGCCGTCCTTGCCCTCAAGACACATAAGTGCATCGAACAGTTCCGCCGGAAAGAGCACCGGACTCGAAGGCTCACCGCTGCACGCCAAGCGCACCGGATGTTTGCGGCCACGCTCGTCAAACGCGTGAACCATGGCATCAAAAGAATCCGCGCTCACAAGCGGCTGGTCGCCCGGCAAAAAGAGGCAACCTTTCCAGTTGCGTTCGACTCCCCACGAAAGGCCCGCACGGACGCTTTCGCTGCGCAGCTCGCCATCGTGCAGCACGCACGGGCAATGCTTGTCCTCGCAAATCTGGGCGACCTCGGGCCAACGCGTCGAGACCACAACGTCAAAGCCCCGGGGAACCGAATCGATGGTCCGGGCAATCAGCGGCTCGCCATAGATATCGGCAAGCATCTTGTTAGAGCCAAACCGCTTGCCCTCGCCCGAGGCCATAATGACGCATCCAAGTTTCATGGTGATACCTCCCCTGAAACCATCGTACCCATAACTCGCGCCGCGGGCATCCACATCGAAAGCACTTATCCCGCACGCCCGCGATGCAAAAAAGGGGCACCCCGCCGATTGGCAGAGCGCCCCCTTTACATGGCTTACCTCAACCCGGCTTTAGGCCTGGAGCCAACGAGCGGTGTTGCGCTCGTCGAGGGCCTTGAGGGTAGCGGCGGGATCGGCAACCTTCTGCAGGAACATCATGGCAGCGATGGCGTACGGCTTGTAGCTGGCCTCCTTGTACATGCCCACGCGGTGCATGTCGAAGACGTCGGCGTTAACCTCGCCGTGCTCGCAGGAGACACCGGAGATGTCGGCGGGCAGCGGGTGCATAAAGATGGTGTCCTGGCCGTTGGCAGTCTTCTCCATGAGCTCGGTCGTAGAGCACCAGTCCTGATGGGTGGCGTTCTGGGCGAGCAGCTCCTTCTCGAGCGCAGCGATGCCGGCGTCGTCGCCCTCGGCGTACAGGTTGGTACGCTTCTCCATGGCGGCAAACGGAGCCCAGCTCTTGGGGATCACGATGTCGGCGCCCTCGAAGGCCTCGGCCATGGTGTTGACCTGCTTAAAGGTGGTGCCGGACTCGGCGGCATAGCCCTTGGCGCGCTCGACGACCTCGGGCATGAGGTCGTAGCCCTCGGGGTGGGCCAGGGTGACGTCCATGCCAAAGCGGGGCAGCAGGCTGATCAGCGACTGCGGGCAGGACAGCGGCTTGCCGTAAGAGGGCGAATAGGCCCAGGTAACGGCAACCTTCTTGCCCTTGAGGTTCTCAAGGCCGCCAAACTCGTTGATGAGGTAGAGCATGTCGGCAGAGGACTGCGTGGGGTGATCGGAGTCGGACTGCAGGGAGATGAGCGTGGGACGGTGATCCAGAACGCCGTCCTCGTAAGCCTGCTGGACAGACTCGGAGACCTCGGCCATGTAGGCGTCGCCCTTGCCGATGTACATGTCGTCGCGGATGCCGATGACGTCGGCCATGAAGGAGATCATGGTAGCGGTCTCGCGGACGGTCTCGCCGTGAGCGATCTGGGACTTCTTCTCGTCCAGGTCCTGCAGCTCAAGGCCGAGCAGGTTGGCGGCCTTAGAGAAAGAGAAACGCGTACGGGTGGAGTTGTCGCGGAACAGGGAGACGGCCAGGCCCGAGTCGAAGATCTTGGACGAAACGTTGTTCTCACGCAGCTCGCGCAGGGCGTCGGCGACGATGTAGAGAGCCTTGAGCTCATCGGTGGTCTTGTCCCAGGTGTGCAGGAAGTCGCTGCCGTACATACCCTTAAAATCGAGGCCGTTCAGCTGCTCGACGAGCTCGGTAAACTTAGCGTCCATGGAAATGTCCTTTCTAAAGATGAAACAATCGCAATGAGTAGATGTGCTCCGGCATGCGCGTGTGGCTATAACATGCAGAGCACCATGACGAGGACCCGCTACCGTTGAGGAAGCATGGGAGATAACGACCGCGGGCCCCAAGTCAACAGGGGGTGCCGGGGACACGAGCGGCCCCCGGCTCAACAAGATCGAGGAATGGGACTAGTCGATCTTGTTGTTGGTCAGACCGGCGCGGAACACGGTGGCGTCGCCATCGGCCTGGCTCGGATCGTAGAGGTTCAGGGCAGCCACATACATGGCGGCAGCGGTGACCAGGTCGTCCTTGTAGGTGACCTCGTTGGGAGCGTGAGCCTGAGACTCGGCACCCGGGCCAAAGCCCACGCAGGGGATGCCGTAGCGGCCCTGGATGGAGACGCAGTTCGTGGAGAAGGTCCACTTGTCGCACAGCGGGCGACCGGTGCGCTTGTCCATGCTGGGCTCGCAGCCGATGCGCTCGTCACCAAACATGGCCTTGTGGGCGTCGACGAGGGCCTTGACGTGCGGAGCGGTCTCCTTGTTGATCCACGTGGGGAAGTAAGCCTCGGTCTCGTAGACCTCGCCGGTCCAGGACGGACGATCGTACATGTACATGGAGACCTTCACGTCGTCGCCGTACTTCTTGGCGGCCGGCAGGTTGCGGATCTCGTCCAGGCAGGACTCCCAGGTCTCGCCGGCGGTCATGCGACGGTCGATGGAGATGGCGCAGGAATCGGCCACGGCGCAGCGGCTGGGGCTGGTGTAGAAGATCTGGCTGACGGTGCAGGTGCCGCGGCCCAGGAAGCGGGCATCCTCGAAGTGCTCGGGGTTGTACTTGGGGTCGAGCATCTTGACGAGGCCCTTGATGTCGGTCGACTCGTCGCAGCCGTTGTTGTTGAGGGCGCGGACGTCGGCGATGATGTCGGCCATCTTGTAGATGGCGTTGTCGCCGCGGTCGGGAGCGGAGCCGTGGCAGGAGGTACCGTGAACGTCGACGCGGATCTCCATGCGGCCGCGGTGACCGCGGTAGATGCCGCCGTCGGTGGGCTCGGTGGAAATGACGAACTCGGGCTTAATGCCGTCCTTGTTGTAGATGTACTGCCAGCACATGCCGTCGCAGTCCTCTTCCTGGACGGTGCCGACGACCATGATCTTGTAGCCCTCGGGGATGAGGCCCATGTCCTTCATCATCTTGGCAGCGTAGGTAGCAGAAGCCATGCCGCCCTCCTGGTCGGAGCCGCCGCGGCCGTAGATGATCTCGTCGGTCTCGTAGCCCTCATAGGGATCGGCATCCCAGTTCTCGATGTTGCCGATGCCGACGGTGTCGATGTGGGAGTCGATGGCGATGATCTTGTCGCCCTCGCCCATAAAGCCCATGACGTTGCCCAGACCGTCGACCTTGACCTCGTCATAGCCAAGGCTCTCCATCTCGGCCTTGATGCAGGCGACAACCTCACCCTCCTCGCAGGACTCAGAGGGATGGGAAATCATAGCGCGCAGGAAGCGAGTCATATCAGCACGATGAGACTCAGCAGCAGCCTTGATAGCGTCGAAATCGAGTTCTTTAGCCATTGTTCATAACCTTTCAAACGAAGGAATCTACCTGTGAGGTGGCGGAGCGATACCTATTTACTCCGCCCCAACGATTAGCAAGTGGGATATTCGCCTTCCCAAACAATGCGGCGATACTGGTCGGGATCCGTATCGCCCTCGGTGGAGAAGCAGAGCACAGAGCTCGTCTTGTCCAGGCCGATGAGTTCCTTGAGCTCGGCGTACTCGGAATCGAGCATGAGGGTCTCGACCAGGCCGGTGGTCACAGCGCCGGACTCGCCGGAGATGATGCGCGGGTCGCCCTTCTCGGGAGCGCCCAGGGTGCGCATGCCGCGAGCGGTGACCCAGTCGGGGCAGGACACGAAGGCGGTGGCGTGGTTGCGCAGGATATCCCAGCCCAGAATGTTGGGCTCGCCGCAGCACAGACCGGCCATGATGGAGGGCATGTCACCGTCCACGATGCGCGGATCGCCGTCGCCGGCGGCAGCGCCCTTGTACAGGCAGGCAGCAGGCGCGCACTCAACCACGACGAAGGTGGGCGGGTTATCGGGATACAGGTTGGTGAAGTAGCCCACCACGGCGCCGGCGAGCGAACCCACGCCAGCCTGGACAAACACGTGCGTCGGGCGGTTGATGGCCATCTCGCGCAGCTGCTCGGCAGCCTCGGAAGCCATGGTGCCGTAACCCTCCATGATCCAGGACGGGATCTTCTCGTAGCCCTCCCAGGCGGTGTCCTGAACGATGACGCCACGCTCGCAGGCGTCAGCCTCGGCGGCAGCCATGCGCACGCACTCGTCGTAGTTGACCTCTTCGATGGTCACCGTGGCGCCCTCGGCGGCGATGTTATCGAAGCGGGGCTTGGTGGAACCCTTGGGCATGTGCACGACGGCCTTCTGGCCCAGCTTGTTGGCAGCCCATGCCACGCCGCGGCCATGGTTGCCGTCGGTGGCGGTAAAGAAGGTGGCCTGGCCAAAGTCCTTGGCAAGCTGATCGGAGGTCAGGTAGTCGAAGGTGCAGTCGGCAACGTCCTTGCCGGTCTCGTCGGCGATGTAGTTGGCCATGGCAAACGAGCCGCCCAGAACCTTAAAGGCGTTGAGGCCAAAACGATAGCTCTCGTCCTTAACGCACAGGTTGGACAGGCCCAGGCGCGCAGCCTGACCGTCCAGACGGGCAAGCGGAGTGACGGTATATTGAGGGAACGACTGGTGGAAGGCACGGGCCTTCTTCACGTGGTCGAGACTCATGATTCCCAAGTGCTTGTCATCGCTCTTGGGCATCGTGTTGCCCGTCCACTGGATCTTATCGGCCATACGGTGAACTCCTTAAGTCCTCTCTTGCCGGCCCCCGCATACGCGTTTCAGCCCATTCCCATTCATGCGACTGAACTTTTATGTGGATGCCAAACAAAAAGTTTGTTAGCACTGTTCTATCACACTTTTTGATTGGAAAACCTAACAAATTGTTTGTTGCCGTAATCGGTACCTTTTCGCCGCCGAACGGTTATGAATTGCCTTGTTGATGGATTTGTTTGCGGTCAAGTGTGGTTTATGGCAAAGTGTGCCCAAACTAATTTTTAGGAAGGCACCCATGACCCCCGCACAGATTGAGTTTTACAAGCGCCTCGCACACGGCCTGGCGCTCCAATTTGGCCCCAACTGCGAAGTCGTCGTCCACGATCTGGAGACCGAGGACGTGGACCACTCCATCGTAGTGATCGAAAACGGCCACGTCAGCGGGCGCAAACTGGGTGACGGCCCCAGCCATATCGTGTTTGAGTCCATGCACGAGGGCGCCACCGACGTACACGACCGCGAGCCATACCTCACCAAAACCGCCGACGGCAAGCTGCTCAAGTCCTCGACGATCTTTATCCGCAACGACGAGGGCAAGCCCGTCGGCATTTTGGGCATCAACTTTGACATTACGCTTATGAAGGCTTTTGAGCGTTCACTCGACGCTTTTACCGGCACCGGCGGCACGGGCTATACCGAGCCCGAGCCCATCACCAAAAACATCGGCGACCTGCTCGAAGACCTACTGCGCGAGTGCGAACAGTTTGTGGGCAAGCCCGCGGCACTCATGACCAAAGACGAGCGCATTCGTGCCATTGGCTACCTCGACCGTCGCGGTGCCTTCCTCATTTCCAAGTCGAGCGAGCGCGCCTGCGAGTTCTTTGGCATCTCCAAATACAGCTTCTATAGCTACCTCAATGAGGCCAAGGCGGCGGCCGGCGACAAGTAGGCACTCGCCTGGATTGCCCCTCCCCTTTTGGGTGCGAGTTCTGGAAAGCACGAATCCAAGACCGGGCCGCTTGGGAAGTTCCATATAATCGATGTCATTAGTATTTCGAAAGGATGGAACAGAATGGCGTTGAGCAAGGCATCATGCACCGGTCGCGGATTGATTCCGGCAATTGGTGGACATGTGCACCGCATGTTCGATGAGGGTGAAGACGACCTGTTTTCGCTAAGCCTTGACGACGTGATGGATGATCGCCCGTGGACCGCCGACGAACTCATGGGCGGCGGGGCTCGCCCGTCAAGCCCCGATCCCACACTTGCGCCTAAGCCCGCATCTGCGCCGACTCCTGCGCAGTCGCCTGTTTCGACGCCCGCGCCTACGCCCGCGCCCACTTCGGCACCCATGCCCACTCCCCGCCCCGCAAGCGACCCGTCCGAGACGGCGGCATTTCTCGCTGCAGCGACGCAGGGCAAATCGGCCGACAGCACCGTTATGTACAGCGCCCAGCAGTTGCCTGTTCCTGCGGCACGCAAGCCTCCGGTCGCAAGGCTCGATGAGCCCGTTGCCCATCAGGTTGCCTACGATTCCTGGGCTGCAACCGATCTGGATGAGACCTCTACCGGCATGCCGGCGCTCGATGTTCCAGTTAACCCGCTTTTTGCCGCCAACACGAGCGCCGCGGACTATGAGGGCGGTGCGGCATATTCCGGTTATTCCGATGGCTATGCTGGCACCGGTCGCATCGAGACCGAGGATTATGGCACCGCATCGAGCGATTATCTCAACGATCCGTACGCCGCCACGCCTGCACCGGAATATGACCCGGAGGCCGCGTCCGCGCCGGCGTATACCAAAAGCACGGGCGAAGAGCGCTTCGCCGATTATTACGCCGAGGAAAAGGCGCTGCGTTTCTCGGAATTTCCGCAGGCAGTCAAGGTTGCCTTTATCGCCATTATCATTGCCCTGCTCGGTGTCATTGCGTTTGAGGGGTTCCAGCTGTTCCGCGGCCCCACCCAAGCGGAGTCGGAGACCCAGCAAAAAGAGGACGACAACCAGTACCTGGACATCAACACCCCCAAGGGCGACCCCAACGACGAGGACGACGAGTAGCGAGGGCTGAAGGCGACCACAGGATCCCGCATCCAGCACCGACTTCTAAGTGCTGTTTTGTCATCCAGCCACACTTTTCCGAAGTTTTAAGGTGCCTATCTCGACACTTTTCCGTACTTTTACACGGCTGATTTCGACACTTTTCCGGATGGAAGCCGAATAATCACTTGGGAAACCAACGCCATCCGCGCGTCATTTCGCGGATGGCGCTTGATTTCTGTCCGTACACGTTGATAGACCCCATCGTGCCCGCAAGGAGCGGGCGCGTTTTATCCAGAGTCGGGGTAGAGAGTTGGCTCCACGATCCCGACGCCAACCGGCCAAGAGGCACGGTGGCCCTGCCAATATCGATGAAAGGAGTCCGTATGGACAATTTCTCCGTGCGCAGTGAGCGCAACTTCCACAACCTGGCAGCCAAGCCAAAACGAATGCATCTTCTGGACAAGCCGAACGGCTATGCCTCGGCCATGGTCAAGAGCAGTCTCCCCCACCAGATGCGCTTTACCGTGCAGGCGCTCGAGAAAGAGCTCTACACCGCCGGCGACCCGCACGTACTGCAGATCAAGCTGCTTGGAGACGACTCGCGCGAGCTGTCTAGCTGGAAGCTGTTTGCCGACGGCACGTGCGTCGCAAGCGGTTCGGGTGACTTTGCCCGCGAGTGCTTCTGCGAGGGAGCTGAGGTGTTTCTGGACCTGTGTCGCGACGCCGTCGAGACTGCCGAGCTGTGCCAGTGGAGCGAGAGGGAGTACGAGCTGTTGGGTGCCGCGCGCGGGATTGCGGGGGGGTGTAGGAACAGAAGCCTCATGACGGTGGCCTCAGCTGGAATGACGTATCGCTCGATAAATGATCTCAACAACGTAGCCGATGCGCCGCATTTCACCTCAAAGGCATTGAGCGATCAGGAGGCGTCCAGCATTTCTTTGATATCCCCAATTGATTGTTCCGAGAAAGTCTCTTCATGTCCTTATAATCGCCCTTACGAGAAACGTGGACGAGACAGGCGTCCATATGCCGTCTCTAAACTAACGAGCCGTTCGCGGAAAGAACATCTGGCTAGCATGGGCCAAAGATATACTGGTATCGCTGCAACAATTATGGAAGATCGGCACCACCAATGACCTCCTTGAAATTCTCCAGGCGCTTCGCGCTTAGCCTGCTCGCCTCGCTGTCCGCCACCGTAGCGCTTGCTTTGCCCTCAACCGCCCTAGCCGCGTCGGACCCGAACCCGCCCAGCATCTCCAACGTGACGATATCCGCGACGACAGTCACGGCCGGCTCCACGCTGCATGTCGGCTATAGCGTCGATGATCCTGACGGGGTACGGTCCGTCACGCCCATAGTCGAAGTCCTTGTCGAAAACGATACCGGAGACCATGGAATCAGTTCCCGTCTCGCCTTCTCGTCGACCGGCAACACGACCGCGGGCTTCGATATCTCCACCTCCCCGAGCGACCGGCCCTGCAGGTACCGGATCATCGGCCTCGGCGTGACCGATAGTCTTGGATGGGTTACCGATGTCTACGACACGACGTATGCCGAGGAGAAGGGGCTCGACTGTCCGACCTTCACCACCGACCCCCTCGAGTATGAGGTGACCGAGGGACCCGAAGACCAAAACCCGCCGACCGTGTCCTCCGTGTCGCTCTCGAGCAGGGAGGTCGCAACCGGTGCCGACCTCCACATCTCTTGGACCGTCTCCGATGCCGACGGCGTTCGCTCCGTTTCCCCCATACTGCGGCAGGGCTGGGAGAATTCGGACGACGGCTGCTCTGTTTCGTCAGCCTATTATCACGGAGGCTCGTCTATCGACGGGTTTGACCTCACATTCGACAGCAATAGGATCGGAAGGCACAGGCTGATCGGCCTTTCGGTCACCGATGGCCTAGGGTTCGAGACCGATGTGTACGAGAGTTCCTACGCCAGGGCCAACGGCATTTCGGGCGCGACTTTCTCGGTTGGCGACCCGAGCGAGCTGTGCTTCGAGGTGACCGGCAGCGCGATCGACCGGAACCCGCCCACGGTCTCGAACGTTTCCATCTCCGCGAAGAGGGTCCCCGTCGGCGGGATCCTCCGTATCTATTGCAATGTAGGCGACGCGGACGGCGTAAAGTCTGTCTCCCCGATCCTCGGCGACCCCGGCTATGTCGAGGACCCGAACTCTTTAAAGACCCGCAAAACGTTGAGCTGCAGCTACGATGCGGCAAGGGGCTATATCGAAATCGAGTTCCCCACGTCGCTCTCGATGGGCTCGTTTGAAATCCAAGCCCTCGCGGTCCTCGACAAGACGGGCCACGAGACCTTCGTCTACAGCTCCGCCTACGCCGAGCGTAACGGCAAGACCGGCGTTCAGACCTTTGATGTCGACGACGCGGGGGACGTCACCTTCGACGTGACCGCTCCGCTGTATGCCGCCACCAAGGGCGACGGGCAGGCGTATGCAAAGGACGGCGAGGCCGGTCTGACCTTCCGCTTCAGCGGTCCTCTCGATGAGTTCACGCGTCTCCTCGTGGACGGAACTGAGGTCTCCGCCGAGAACTACACCGCAACCAGGGGCAGCACGATTATCGAGCTCAGGCCGTCCTACCTGGACACGCTCGCCGGCGGCGGACACACCGTCACGGCCGTCTGGAAGGACGGGACGGCGACCGATGCGTCCTTCACCGTGGAGGGGAAGGCCCAAGGGGAGCAGGCGGGCGGAAAGACCGACGTAGATTCACCCGGCGACGACAAAAGTGATCCTGCCACTCCTGAAAAGGACGCCGACGAGGCGGCTACAAAAAAGTCGGGACGCACGACAGCCGATGAACCAAAGCTCGCTGCAACCGGCGACTCCACTTGGATGGCCAGCATCGCATTGGCCATGGCGGCCACGGCCTGCTTCACGGCAGCGAGAAGGCTTGAGCCCAAGCAGCATAGGCACGAACAGTAGCTCAAAGCGAACTCAACTGGGAAGGGCAGATGGATAGCCGTCCTTCTCTTATAATCAACCCAATCCGCTGAAATGCAATCAGTTAACGAGTTTCGCCAGACGCTCGGCCTCTACCCCGCTCTAGCAAGCCACCAGGCGATGAGATAATGCCCACGACTATCAACGTAAGCAAGGAGCGCGCTATGGCAGACAACGAGACCAAACCCTCGGCGAACGACGGCCGAGAGGAGCTCGTGGCAAAACAGCTCGCATCGACCAAAATCCACCTCGCGCTCACTCAGAAGCGGGTGGACGTCTCCGGCGCCATCAAGCTACCGCTCGAGCGAATTCCCCAACTCGGCGTGGCGTTCGCCTCGCTCCCCTCGATGTTTCGCACCGTCACCAACACGGTGAGCGTGCCCACGCTGCTCCAGGCGACTGACAAATATGGTAACCCGCTCGATCCGTCGAAACTCAACACGTTCAAGGACGGCAGCGGTCTCACAGGGGGCTACCGCGACGCCGCCAAGGGCCTTGGGCAGGCGCGCTTCCACGTAGTCGAGGGCGACATCGCCACGAGCGTCACGCAGGTGCCTTACGATCCAACATCGCTATTCATGGCAGCCGCAATCGCGCAGATAAACCAAAAGCTCGACTCCATCCAGGAGTCCGTCGACGAAATGTTCGAGTACATGCGTCAGCGCGACAAGGCCAACATGCGTGGCAACCTCAAGACGCTCGCAGACATCCTCAACGGTTACGGCCTCAACTACGGCAACGCCACCTACATGGCAAACGCCCATATGAAGGTGCTCGACATCAAGCAGTCGTCCGCGCAGGACATGGAACTCTTCCGCTCGCAGGCACAGGCGGATCTGAAAAAGAAAGGGTTCATCGAGGTGCGAGACGGCTTGGGCAGACGCCTCGACAAGGTGCTCGACTACCTCAAAGACTGCCAGCTCGCCACCTACATCCACGCGTTCTCGCTGTTCCTCGAACCCATGCTCGCCCAGAACTTCGAGCCCGCAAAGCTCGCGGACGCCACTGCGAAGATCGAGGCTGATTCGATCGCGTACCGCGAGCTCTACACCGACTGCTACAACGCACTCGAAGCGGGGGCTGTCGACACCGTCGATGCGGCACTGCTGGGCGGTATCGCGTCCGCGGGCAAATTGCTCGGTCACGCCATCGCAAAGACCCCCGTGGGCGACCATACACTCATCGACGAGGCGCTCGAAGGCGCAGGAGAGAGCATCGGAAAGTTCAACGACAAGCAATCCGAGAAACTCCTCGAAAAGCTCCATCAGGCAAAGACGCCCGACGTCACGCCGTTCAAGCAGAGCGTAAAGGAGATCGACACCCTCTACAACCGCCCCGCGCAGATCGCCGTGGACGCCGAGAACGTCTACATCTTGCCTGCCAAGCAGCAGGAAGAGTAACGATACGCGACAGGCACGCGCCATGCAGACAGCTAACGCCCCTACCTTCCCGCCGCCTTCAGCTTCAGCAGCAGGTCGCCCAGCTCGGGGCACTTGCTAGAGAGGCGTGTCTGGGCCCGCTCGCCCATCCCCCAACGTTGGCGGACTTCTTGGGCGCGCGGACTCACGTGATAGTCCCCGTCCATCACCTGCTTGAGCAGCTTGGCGGTCACGCGCGCATCGGCAAGGGCGCTGTGGGCGTGCGTGACATCCCGTGTCCCATCGAGGCAGACGACGAGAGCTCTCATCGCATCATTAAGCGCGCATGGCGCAACGCGATGGAGATCGCCGATGACCTCTTGGGCATCCTTGACACTCGAAATCGCCTGGG
>URTL01000049.1 GCA_900550785.1 uncultured Collinsella sp.
AAGGCCGTGGCCGCTGACGGTGCCGCGCCCGCGAGCGCACCCGTCGCCGTCGCGCCCGCAGCTCCCACTCCGGCCGTCCCCGCGATCGCGTTTATCGGCTACCAAAACTCGGGCAAGACCACGCTCGTCGAGAAGGTCATTGCCGAGCTCACCCGCCGCGGCCTGCGCGTGGGTTCGCTCAAGCATCATGGGCATCACGGCTTTGATATCGATGTACCCGCTAAGGACACCTGGCGCCATCACCAAGCCGGATCCAAGCACGTGGGCCTCATCTGCGCCACGCGCTGGGCGGAGTACGCCGACACGCGCGAGGAGGACGAGATGCCCGCGCGCGAGCTGCTGTCGCGCTACAACGATGTCGATGTGGTGATCATCGAGGGCTACAAGACCGAGGGCTTCGACAACATCGTGGTCGCGCGCTCCGGTGTCGACCGTCTGCGCGGCAAGAGCTCGCTCGACCTGGTCGACGGTCACACGCTGGCCCTTGCCTGCAATGAGGCCCTGGCGCGTCAGGCCTTCGACGCCGGCTTTGCGACCCGAGCCATCAACATCAACGACGCCCGAGCCATCTGCGACCTTATTCAAGATTATCTGGCCTAAAACCAGCCAAAAAAGACAGGTTAATTTGGCAGGTTTTATCTGGGCAAACGTCATTTCCACCACAAAGGGGCCAGGCACCTTTGTGGTGGTTTTTGCTTTGGTAGATGTGTGGGGCATGCCTTACAATCTACCAAGTAGTTCATGACGGGCGAAAAACGGAGAGAAGGGGCTTGATGCGTCCTTAATGTTTCATGCGGATAGATTGATTTGACAGACGGTGGCGAATGCCCGCCGTCCGCATTCGTATGAAACAAGGAGTCTCCATGCTCGCCTCTCTTTTCTCAAAGCCTCAATCATCGCTGTCCGCGCAGGCTAAGCACCTGGTGGCAATGCGCTTCCTCATATATACCGGCTTTCAGACCAGTTATTTTATCGGTGTCATCGGAACGCTCACCTATGCAGACGATGCCTCGGTTGTGGCGACATCGCTGGCCGTCCTTTTTATGAACGTATTCGTGATCTTGGGATCCTTTGCGGGTGGCGCGGCGCTCGACGCCTGGGGCCCGCGCCGTCATTTCTTGCTGAGCATCGTCGCCACGTTGGCAACCGGCGCGGCAATCCTCGCCTTTGGCAGCGCGACCGGAACAGTCCTTGCCGGCGCGGTACTCCTGGGCTTTGTGATGGGATTCGCCCAGCCCATCGCCACGTCCTATCCGGCGTATCTCACCGACGACCCCGTCGAGCTCAAAGACATCAACTCCGCCATAACCATGTTCTCCAACGTGAGCATTATCGTCGGCCCCACACTGGGCGGCTTTGTCGCGGCGGCTGCATCGTCACGCGCGGTGTTCGTGCTCATGATGATCTTTACCGTACTGGCGCTCGTCGCCGGTTGGGGCTTTAGGCCGCAAGCAGGTCGTGCCGCCGCGCGCAAAAGTACTCCCGCGGATGGCAGCACAACGGCAAGTACTGCCAGTCAAAACTCCGACTCCAGTAAATCCACCCGCGCCACCTTCGCGACCAGCATCAAGACGGTCTTTACCAACAGCGTCCTCGCCCTGCTGTTCTGCATTATTTTCCTTTCGAACTTTGGCTATGGAGCTTTCGATCCGCTGGAGTCGTTCTTCTACCGCGATGTTCTGCATGTCGGTGTTGAGTGGATGGGCTGGCTCTCGTCGGCCTGCGGCGTGGGTGCGGTGCTGGGCGCCGTCCTCGCGCTCCGCTTGCCGCCGCGCTTCGTCAGCCTCAAAACGCTGCTCGTTGCACTCATGTCCGTGGGTCTGGGAAGCCTGCTCTACGTGGGAACGCCGTACGTGGGCATGGCTCTCATCGGCCAGATCGCCCTGGGCGTTGCCTGGGGTGTCGTCAATCCGCTCCACAACACCATCGTGCAAACGACGGCTCCGCTCGAGCAGCTCGGCCGCGTCAACTCGGTCATGGGCTTTGGCAACATGTTCGCCGGCGTGGCCCCGCTGGCGATTGCTCCCTGGCTGGCGGCGACATTTGGCGTGCAGCAGACGCTCGTAGGGGCGGGCACGGTCGTGACGGCGGTTCCCGCGGCGCTGCTGCTGTTTGGACGCCGGCATTTGGATCGTGCCGCAAAGCAGTAAAAACCATCACAACATTCGATGAAAATCGCGATTTTGTCGAATAACGTCGAATGTTGTGATGGTTCGCGCCCCGGGTCCGGCCACCCTTCGGGTTCGGCCACCACAAGGGGGCAGGCACCTTTGTGGCGATCGGGCCCCAACGGCCTGCGCCTTGGTATACCATGTACGCCGTTCACGAATACACCCCACACCGCCGCACAACCCAGAAAGGCCCCCATGGACACCACCTTCAGCCACATTAAAGCCGTGTTCTGCGATATCGACGGCACGCTGCTCACGAGCCAGCACACGGTGTCCCCGCGCACCGTGGCGGCGATCCGCGCCCTGCGCGAGCGCGGCGTGCTCTTTGGCCTGTGCACCGGGCGCGACGCCCATGCGACCGAGGCCATGTTTGGGCTCTGGGGCATCGAAGGCCTGGTGGACGTGCTCGTGGGCTGCGGTGGCGCCGAGGTCATCGACCGCGCGCACGACATCAACGAGCTGAGCTATCCGCTGCCGGGCGAGACCATCGCACGCATCTGCAGGCACATGGCGGACCTTCCGGCAACACCCGTCTGCCCCCGAGACGGCGTGTTCTACGTGCCCGAGAGCAACGCGTGCGTCGAGCACCTGTCGCGCGTCGACGGCGTGCCCTACCAGGTGGTCGATTTTGCCGAGTTTTTGCGCGAGCCGCAGCCCAAGGTGATGTTTACCATGGCGCCCGAGGTAATGCCGCGGGTGATTGAGCGGGCGTCGACGTTTGCCGATGACACTGTTAAGGCGGCGGCTCTGCAAACCACGCAGCGGCTCTACGAGTTTATGGATCCGCGCGTGTCCAAGACACGCGGCCTTGTGCGTGTGGCGGAGCTCAACGACATGGAGCTCCAGAACATCTGCGTGTTTGGCGATGCAGACAACGACACCTGCATGGTGGCCGACGCCGGCGTGGGCGTGGCCATGGCAAACGGCAGCGACGCCACCCGCGCCGCCGCCGATTTTGTAACCGCCAGCAACGACAAAGACGGCATCGCGATCTTTATTGAGGAACATCTGCTGTAGCGCTGGGGGAGAACCACTGCAAAAGGGGACAGGCTCTTTTGCGGTGGCCTCAGGCGATTTGGGCGAAATGATGCCTAAAATCTGCGCGAAAATTCAAATATTGTTGTCTGAACATCATGCTTCTAACCACCGATGGGTTTAAGATATTCTCATCAATTTGGTAGGATATTCATCCCGGTTAATGACCTACCGCTCACGGTCGATTTTCGACCGTTCGCAGGATGCATGCTCTTGAGCAAAATGTTGTGCAAATAAATCTAATGCCATTAAAAAATGATGGGCAACTAAATTACCAGTAGAAACAAAAAATAGATAGCGAATAAACGAAGGTAAATCTGAGCAATTGTCAAGAGAATTGACAATTCGCTACAAAACTATCGGTTTATTTGCCCAGATGTTCAAACAATCGTTAGAATAGTCATTACTAAACGTGCGCAATTACAGATTGCGCAGATACGTTTGATAGTGAAAGAGCAAGATCGCGGTCTCTTGGGGAGGAGACATCGATGAAAGCAAATTCAGACAAATCTAAGCAGAGCAATAAAGCGATGCATCGTGTGCTAGCAGGCGTTTTGTGCGGAGCCTCCGTTTTGAGCCTGGTACTGTCGCTCGTCATGCCTCCGATCTCGCAGGCCATTGCCAACGATGCCCAGGCGGTTTCTGCCGAAAAAACTGTGACGGGGGATTCCTCAAGTGAGCCCACTGATGTGGGCAACACCAACAATGGGGATACCAAAAACCAGATTAGCGACGATTCCGAGGACGGCGCGAGCGAAGACGCCGCTGCCGCAGGCCTGCCGTCCGACGACACGAAGGTCGAGGGTGACACGCAGCCTTCCGACGCACAGCCTGCGGATGATGAAAATAACGATGAAAACGCTCCCGCCACCGTCAGTGCCGATGACTATACCGAGGTAAGCGGCGATGTTGCTGGGGTGTTTACCAATGGCGGCAAGTTCCGACTGACGGATTATGCCTATTCGGATAAGCAGATCACTATCAGCAAAGACACCACCATCGATCTTAACGGCAACATGCTCTGTAACCGTTCTGGCGGCTTAGACTCCTTCTTTGTGGTCGAAAACGGAGCCACGCTCACTATCGAGGATTTAGGCCAAACAACAATAGATGCACCAAGTTCGGTCGATACGGCCAATACGCCGGCGGGTCAGCTTGCGAGTATGGAGTGGGAAAAGGGAAGCAGCTCTAATAACGGCACTCCTAAGAGTCTTACTTACTATGAGACTAAGAGCACGCCCAAGACAGATGGACTTGGCACCACCGAGACTACGTACAGGCATGTCGTTACGGGCTTTGGCGCTATCGATGCAGCATCGGACAGCGGTTCCGTAAAGTATGTAGTCAACGTTGAAGCGGGCGGCATACTCAATCTCAAGGGCGGCATGATTACCACGGCTGCCAATCTGGGCAACAACGGTCATGTGATTTATTCCGAGGGTACAGTCAAAATCGAGGGCGGTTACGTCACCAACGGCAACGGCGGTGGCTGGGGCGGTGGCCTGTGCATAGCAGGCACGAATCCCAAACTCGAAATGACAGGCGGTGTGGTCGCGGGAAACAAGGCGGCTGCTGGCGGCGGCATCTTTGCTGACTTTACAGCCACTCTGAACCTTGCGGGCGGAATTATCTCTGGCAACGCTACGTATGGAAATCCCATCAACAATGGTGAAGACACCGGCGACGGTGGCTACGGTGGCGGTGTTTATACCAAGGGTGCAAACGTTACCATTAGCGGTTCTGCCTGTATAACTAACAACCGAGTCAACGATCGCATCACTTGGGATAAACTTTACAACAATGGCCTGCTCGGTGGCGGCGGCATTGCATGCACACATGGTGGCAAGCTCAGTATAGCGGACGGCTTGATTACGGCTAACTATTCCCATGAGGCTGGCGGTGGCGTCTACGCAGGTTTCTACAGTAAGAACAACGGCAAGAACATTAGCTTTGAAATGACTGGCGGCACGATTGCCGGTAACGAATCCGATAACGCCGAGGGCGGCGGTCTGCGTGTCGCTGGCGGCGAAGGTGGCGACAATGTTGGCACGACTGCAACAATTAACGCTGGCGAATCTGGCAAGATTTACATTACGAACAACAAGACGATGACGGGTAGCACCCCGAATCGTGGTGGCGACTGGGGCGGCGGTGGCGTCTTTATCCAGAAGGGCGGCAAGCTCAATATCGTAAAGACGCTGATCACTCAAAATGATGCCGGCGGCTGGGGTGGTGGCATCGGTGCCTGCCCCACGGGAGAGACGATTGTCTCGCACTCAAATGGTGCCGCAATCTACAACAATACGGATCATGGTTATGATGATCACATGTCTGCCGGAGGTAATGGCAAGAACGAGGACAGCGATTCTAACTACATTACCTCAACCTTCAAAGAAGCCGGTCACCAGGATTTCTTCCTGGTGCACAAGAATGACAGCAATAAGACGGTTGCAGTTGTGCTCGGCAAGATGCTCGGCGGCGGCTCAGCTGGCTGGCAGGGCACTTGCGATAATGCGAAGATAACCATCGATGCCAACGGCGGTGCCGAGGCCAAGTATATGTTCGGTTTGGAGGCCCATCCGACTGATGATGCCATAGCAAATGCGCAAGCGGCAGCTACGACCGTCATCAGCGGCAACTACTCGTACACCCATGGCGGCGGCATTATGACCAACGGCGACCTCACCGTCGGCGAAGTCAATGATCTGAGCGTTTATCCGAGCATGAAGCTCAATGCCACTAAGGTGCTTAAAAATGAAAAGGGAATCTCGCAAAGCCTTAGCGGACACAATTACAAATTTAAGCTGCTCCGCAAGGATGGTACCACTGAGCCTTCTTGGAAAGAGGACGGCACATTAGATATGGGCAATTGCAGTGTTGCGGGCGAGGCGACTGTTGACCAAACAAGCGGCGAAATCACCTTCAACTCTGGCAAGGACTATTCTTCGGGACAATACGTTTTCTATCTCGTTGAGGAACCCATCAGCGGCGATAACGAATTGGACACTAAATTCGATAAGACCATTTACAAAATCGTGGTAAAAGTTGGGGACAGGCCATCCGAAACTAAATATCTCATGTCGTATCCTATTAATTATTACAAGGTAGAAGGAGTAACTGTCTATAAAAAGTCCGAGGGGGCTAAGGACTTCGAACAGCTTAACGGAGGCTATTCCGTTAAGTACCTATCAGATAATACGATGGCTTCGGTTAATATTGGCGACGGTGATAACCCGACCTTTACCAACAAAATTGAGCCCTATAACTCTCTTGGTTCCTGGACGCCTGCAGCGACCAAGGTCGTTAAGGGTGGCGAGATGAAGAAGTTCACGCTCGAATTTGCGGATAACGAAAAATTCGAGAACGCTGAGAAGCGTACGACTGATGCCAAGATGGCTACGACCGCTGCTGACGGCGACAAGCTCCAGATGCTTGAGTTCTCACAGATTGAGTACACACTTGACAAATTGAAGCAGAGTGATTCTGCTGATCCGGGTCGTCTCGCTGGCAAAGACTTCCAGTACTACGTGCGTGAGAGTACAGAGGTTCAGTGGTTCTCGCACTATACGTACGACAAGTCGGTCTATCGATTTGATGTCAAGATGAAGGACAATGGAGAAGGTAAAATCGAACCCGAGATAGTGACCTTTACCAAAATCAAGGACGCTCACGGTGATCCTATCGCCGACCCGAAGCCCATTAACTTTGACAGTACCAAGCCCAAGTCCATCCCCACCTTCACCAACACCTACTCCACCTCTTTGCCCCTTTCTGGTATGTCGGGCGTCACACTGACGTACCTTGCCGGCGCGGCGGTGCTTTGCGCTGCTGCAGCCTGGATGCACATTCGTCGTAAGGCGAATGCGAAGGGAGGTGAGCGTCGTGAATAAGAAAGTTTGCTCCTTCCCGATCTTGTTTGCGCTGCTTGCCCTCCTGATCGGCACCTGCGCGGTTGTGTTCCCCGCATCCGCGCAGGCCGCGCCGACCTCGACCGGTTCCATCACGGTGAGCGGCACCGTGGCGCGCAGCTACGACGCCTACCAGATCTTTAGCGCCAACGTCGTTGACGGCGACAGCGACGCCAAGATCGCCACCGACCTCGCCTGGGCAAGCGACGCCGTGCGCGACGCCGCGCTGCCTGTGCTGCACAGCGCCGGCATGCCCAATTCCCAGGCCACCGCACAGGAAGCTGCCGAGTGGCTCAACACCGATTCCCACCTTACGAGCGCGCTGAGCGCACAGCTCGCTCGTTCCCTCCAGAGCTCTGACGCCGTGCCCGTGGCCCTTAACGCGGGCACGGCGGCCAAGCTGTCCTGTGGCTACTGGCTCATCGTCGCCGACGACGACGCCATCGCTCAGGGCGAGGTCGGCACCGCGCCGATCATGGCCCTGGTCGGCGGCAGCGCCGTCACCGTCAAGTCCAAGGCGGCGACGCCCAAGGTCCAAAAGCACGTGCTGGAGGACAGCACCGCCGCCTGGCAGAAGGCCGCCGACGCCACGGTCGCCGACGACCTGTACTGGCGCCTCTCGGCCACGGTCCCGGCGGGCCTCACGGCCTACGACACCTATACGGTGCAGTTCGTCGACACCATGAGCGCGGGGCTCGACCCCTCCAAGGTCGCCGCGAGCATGCGCGTGTACGTGGCGGCGGGCACGGACGGCGGCTTCGACACCGTTTCGGCCGACAAGGACGGCCGCGTCGGCACCGACCCCGCGAAGGGCTGGACCGATATCACGGCCCAGTGCGCCACCAAGGTAGCGGCCGACGGCAAGACCTTCACCGTGCGCACCGCCGACTTGATCGCCGCGCTCGGCGGGGCCGACGCCTTCACCGCGGGTGCCCGCGTGGTCGCCGTGTACAATGCGCCGCTCAACAGCGCATGCAACCACGGCATCGCGAAGGGCAACCCCAACGAGGTCTACTTGCGCTACCCGCGCTCTCCCTTTGCCGACCAGTCCGGCGACGCCGGCTTCACCCACACGCCGAGCGACGATGCGTGCGCCTACACCTGGGATCTCGCGCTCACCAAGCGCGGTAGCGACGGCGACAAGCCGCTGCCCGGGGCGGTCCTGAACATCGCCGACGACCGCGGCCGCACGCTAGCGGCCGACGGCACATGGGGTGCGGAGGGCAAGGCCACCGTCACCACGGGCGAGGACGGCCGTGTGACCGTCTCGGGCGTGGACTCGGGCAAGCTGGAGGTCCGCGAGCTCAAGGCGCCCAAGGGCTACACCGCCTTTGAGGGCACGCGCTCCGTGACGGTCAAGGCCGAGGGCCTGGACGTCGACCAGGTTGCCGCCGCCAAGCCCAAGCTCACCATCACGGCCGAGTCGCCCCTGCGCGCCGACAGCGCGGACGGGTCGACGGGCAGTCTGGAGGCGTCGATCATCAACTCGCCCGCCGGCACGCCCCCTAGCATCTTCACCGGAGGCTTTATGCCTTCGACTGGCGATATGGCAATGTACGCCGCGGCCGCCGCAGCGGTCGCCGGAGCCGCGCTCATCGTGGTCGCGCTCCTGGTCAAGCGGGGAGGTGGCAGCCATAAAGAGTAGCTGGCAGCCCCACAGAGAGCGGGGCGAGACGTAGCGAAGTAGATGTTGAGACACAGACAGATGATGACCGATCGAATGAGAACTAACCGGAAAACGGAAGAAAAAAAGATGAGCATGAGCAAGAACATCGCTCGCCTGGCAGTAACCGCCGGCCTTACGGCGGCGTTGAGCTTCGGCGGAGTTATGGCCCCGGTGACCATGGCGTTTGCTGCGGAGGGCGACAACACCATCACCATCACGCAGAACGCGAACAACGGAGCCACCAAGTTCAAGGCGTATCAGATCTTTAAGGCCGATGTCTTGGACAAGGACGGAAAGAAGGTCGTGTCCAATGTCAGCTGGGCGAGCGATGAAGCGAAGGATGCCGTCCTGGGGGTCCTTAAGGGCGAGAGCGGGTCGGGCATCTCCGATGCCTCGACCGCGCAGGAGGTTGCCGACTACCTTTCCAAGACGATTGCGGATACCACTGCTACCACGGTCGTGGAGAAGGATAATCTTCTCAATAAGATTGCCCTGGCTGTCGAAAAAGCCGTGCCCCCGACCGGTGAGGCTTTTGATGCCGGCGCCGCCTTTACCGCCACGAACAAGGGGTATTACCTGTTCATGACCGACGCCGCATCGATTGGAGCCAAGGACAATTACGCCGATAAGAAGCAGACCGGTACCTCGCCGATTTTCGCCGTCGTGGGCGGCAGTGCTGTGGAGGTTGCCGAGAAGACGGACATCCCCACGGTCGAGAAGAAGGTCATGGACGACAAGTCCAACAGCAATTGGGCCGACAAGGCTGACTCCCAGATGGGCCAGAATGTTGAGTACCAGCTTACCGGTACCGTCGCTAAGAACGTCGATACATTCGATACGTATTACTATCAGTTCCATGACGAGCTCTCTGCCGGCCTGACTGCCAATCAGGCTTCTGTTGAGGTTAAGGTCGATGGGGCTAAGATTGATCCTGACAAGTACGCTGTTTCCTACGACCAGGAGAACGGCAATAACCTTCTGACTGTCACGTTCGATGATCTTAAGAGTTCGGGCGCAACCGTCACGCCGAATTCCAAGATCGTTGTGACCTACACCGCCAAACTTGATCCCGCCAAGGCTAAAAAGGTCGTTGTCGGTGGCGAGGGCAATGAGAATACCGTCAAGCTCATCTACTCCAACAACCCCGGCCATGATGGCAAGGGCGAATCCGTGCCCGACACCGTGCGCGACTACACCTATGCACTCAAGCTCGTCAAGGAAGACTCTGCTGATTCCGACGTTAAGCTCTCGGGCGTAAAGTTCACCATCCAGGCGACCGGTGCCGACGAGGGTACTGGCATCCAGTATGTCCAAGAGGACGGCTCTTTTGGCGATACTGCTTATGAGTTTACGACTGATGATAAGGGCGAAATCAGCGTCAAGGGCCTCGATGCTGGCACCTATACGGTCAAGGAGACCCATACGCTCGACGGCTATAACACCCTGTCCGATTTCACGTTCACCATTACTGCCACGGGTCTTGATCAGAACGAGGGCGCGAATGCGCTGCAGGTGACCACATCCAAGAATGGCTCTGACCTCGTCGCCACCCCCTCCTTTGATAGCGGCACCGTCACTCTTACCGTCCAGAACAAGAAGGGCTCCGGCCTCCCGCTGACCGGTCTTAACGGCGTGACCTTCACTTGGATCGCTGGTGGCGCGGTGCTGTGCATCGGCGTGGCGCACCTCATCCGCAGCCGTAAGCAGGCTGAGGAGTCCGAGCAGGAGTAACGCTCACTCACCCATCCCTTTGGCAGGTGGGATGTGATGGCCATGAGACTTGCGGACACTTTTCTCGTCTATCCACGTTCTTGCTTTGCCATTCACTTTTCGGGGCAGACTCCGCACTGGAGTTTGCCCCGTTCTTTTTGAACAGCGCAGCCGGGGCGCCGTCGCTCGTATGATCGAGCGTATGATTAGCGAACAAATGTTTGCAAATATTGCGTTTACCAGCTGTAAGTGCGAGTGCTCGCAGTAAAATACCCTTACGACGCATTCCGTGCGCGGGCGGCCGACGACTCGATCGGAGGTCCCCAAATGCTGAAATTCCTTAACGCGCTCGCCGCCCTCGCGGCGGTGGGCACGTTCGTCATCGCGTTTCTTGACTCGTATGAGGTTCGGTTTAAGGTCCGTAGGCGCACGCGCGGTGCGGACGGTAGAAGGCATTTGCGCTGCAACAAGCGCAAATAAGAATGCCCGGGGTTAGAGGCCCGGGCATTTAACAAAACCAGAAAACTAGGCCGCCCGCGCTTTCGAACACTTACGCGGGATGCGTCGTTTTCTATTGCCATTGTATCCCGAATCGCCCAGCCGATTCGGGATATTTTGAAAACTCAAATGCGGGCCCATACTTGCACTGCGCAATGTTGCCAGGCTGCGTTGCGCAGCGCATGAGCTCGCTAATCGGCTATTATTTGTTCAGACAACTTGAGTTGTAGAGGAGTGACCGGCGATGGTGCAGGGCGCCAAACATATGAAGAGCAGTAACGCCGCGGACAACGGCGGCTCAAGCCCTCAGCCCAAACCTCAACCAAAGCCCAAGCGCCGTCGCAAGCGACTGCCGCGCTGGGCCGACCGGCTCATCACCATCGTCATCATCCTTATTGGCGTGGGCCTTATGACCTGGCCGTGGATCTTGGATCGGCTCGAGGCCTCGGGCGTGTTCAACCAGATCAGCACGGTGTCCAGCACCGTGGATGCGCTCTCCGAAGAGGAGCGCGAGCGCATTCTGCTGCAGGCGCGCTCCTATAATGAGCAACTTTCCGGCGAGGCCACCGAGCTTCCCGCCGACCAGATCGAGCCCTACGCTCAGCAGCTCATCTTTGACCGCGACCCCATGATGAGCTGGGTCGAAATCCCCTCCATCGACGTGAGCATGCCTATCTACCACGGCACGAGCGAGGAGGTCCTCATGGCGGGCGTCGGCCACCTGGAGGGCCTGCCGGTGGGTGGCACCTCGACGCATTGCGTGCTCACCGCGCACTCGGGCATGCGCAACCTGAGCATGTTCGACGACATCCATTCGCTGGAGCCCGGCGACCTGGTGCTGCTGCACACCATGAGCAAGACGCTCGCCTACAAGATGGTGGACTCCGAGGTCGTGCTGCCCGAGGAGATGGAGTCGCTGACCATCGAGCCCGGCGCCGACAGGGTGACGCTCGTCACCTGCACGCCCTACGGCGTGAACGACCATCGCCTGCTGGTGCACTGCGTGCGCACCAAGTACAACAAGAAGGACGTCGACAAGCAAAAGTCGCTGGCCGACCGCCACTGGGGCAAGCGCGAGTTTGCCGTGCTCATCGTGGTCGTGGCCATTGTGCTGTTGCTGCTGGACATCGTGATCCACGCGGTCCGCAAGCGCCGCAAGGCCAAGGCCTCGGCATAAGACATCGTTCAGAACCACCACAAAGGGGACAGGCACCTTTGTGGCGGTCGGGGCTTTCAAACCATCACAACATTCGATGAAAATTGCGATTTTGGCGAAAAGCGTTGAATGTTGTGATGGTTTTTGTTGCGGACAGTACGGTCTTCGTTGTGGACGAGACGGTTTTCGCTATGGACGGTGCGGTTTCGCTGCAGAACCGCCAACCTGCCGCCTGCCAACCCGCCACCCTCGTTACGTTTTCGCTGCATTTGGGTAAAGCGCCTGCTCCAAGCCGGCGTTGCCTTGTATACTAGAGCGGTTTAACTGTTATGCGGAAGGGAGCGCCTATGGCACTCAGCGAGAAAGACGTGCGCGGCATCGCCGAGTACGCAAAGATCGCACTGACCGATGACGAGCTCACCCAGATGACGTCCTACCTGAACGACGCCGTCCAGATGCTCGAGCCCGTCTTGCAATATGACTTGCCCGACGTGGAGCCCACGTTCCATCCCATCGGAAGCCTGTCCAACGTGATGGGCGACGACCTGCGCGAGCCCGAGCGCGACCTGCCGCTCGACGTCGCGCTCGAAAACGCCGGCAGCGCGCGCGACCGCTACTTCCGCGTGCCGTCCATTTTGGGAGAGGGGGAGAGCGAGTAATGGCGCTAAGCTTCGATTCCCTTACCGCCGCCCAGATCGCCGCGGGCG
>URTL01000050.1 GCA_900550785.1 uncultured Collinsella sp.
CACTACGTGCGGCGGGGGTTCTTTCGTCCTGCGGAGTGTCCGCGAAGGTCAGCCCTCAGATCCTGCTACGACTACGTCCTCGGATTGTGTGGGCGGATGAAGGACGTGGTTGTGGGGGCCTTTTGTCCCTTTGCTTTTTCGCGGCTTTGCCGCGAAACGCGCAGCACCTTGGGAAATGCATTGATGCGTGGACGGGGCTGGATTGCGGATTCAAATGGCTAGAGAGATATGGGTGCGAACGAGAAATCGTTATTGGGGTCATCCTTTTCCATAAATTCATCGAGACAAAACGTCATGTAGATTGGAACGTACAGAACCTTGCCCTCTTTGCTGAGATTCTCGTGGCTCAGTACAACGGCCTCGGGAATTTTGTACTCGCCCACACTTATCAGACGATCGAGAGCCGCATGCGCTCGAACCTTCTTGCCCGATTTGACCTCGATTGGGACAACATGCCCGTGGGCGCCTTCGATCACAAAGTCAACTTCACCGACCTCACGCGTTTGGTAGTACCATGCATCCGCCCCGAGGGCAACGAGTTCCTGCGCGACCACGTTCTCATAGAGACCGCCAAGGTTGGGAGTTTTCATATCAAGATAGACAGCGCGTGCAGTGCTGCCGGGGTACCGCGATGCGAGCATGCCTGTATCAGACTCATATAGTTTGAAGGCCGTCGTTTTCTCCGTCCTCTTGAGAGGACTTCGTGGCTCCGTCACCCTGGCGACCATCAATCCAACACCTGCGTTAACAAGCCACAGGAAATCCTGCTCATATTTTTTAAGGCGAGCTCCCTCACCCAGAGACGAAACAACAAAGCGATGAGATTCCGCCTCAAGCTGAACGGGAATTTGCTCAATAATCGACCGAACGTTAAACGCTCGAGTCGATGCATATTTTGAGATATCGCTTTTGTACTGATCGACCAGCTGAGTTTGAAGCTCACGTGTGCTCACGAGCGAATAACCCGAATCAATATAATTCTGAACGACCTCCGGCATGCCGCCGCAAACGATATAAGCTCTATAGTTCTTGAGCATCGCCTCATGAATATAGTTTTCGACAGGATGTTTCTCGACAAGGCGGCTGCGAATGCCTGCAAGCACATTCTCGCTAACGCTGTTTGCCCAACAAAACTCTTCAAAATCCATCGGGCGCATAACAATGTGTTCTACATACCCCACCGGAAAAGAAGAGATCCCCTTAAACTCAGTCCCAAGCATAGACCCCGAGAAGACATAGCTAAAGCGCCCATCCTCGACCAACGCCTTCATGAGTGTAACGATCTGCGGATACTCCTGAATCTCATCGACAAAGACAAGCGTATCGCCCTCAACAAGCGGCACATCCGCAAGAAGGGCTACGCGGTTGATAAAGTCAACGGAGTTCTTTGCGCCAACAAGTGCATTCCTTGCTTCGACATCGAGTAGTAAATTGACCTCAAAATACGAAGCGTAGTTGCTTTTTCCAAACGCGCGAATTGCATAGCTCTTGCCAATCTGACGCGCACCAGTAACGAGCAATGCCTTATTGGAGTTATTCTTCCAGCTCAAAAGCCTATCAGTGACCTTACGGCGTAGCATTAAACCCCCAAATGACAAAAATTGACAGATAGAATCGCCTAAAATCATACAAAAATTTGCAGATAATAACGTGGTAAATATACAAAAATTAGGAGATAGCAAAGGTTCGAATAGGCCTCAAGGCCGCTGAAACAGTGCTCTACTTTGCGAAGGGGCTGGGGACGCTGTTGGGTGCGTCTCCAGCCCTCTGATACTTACTTTGGATTCCGATGGTGGGCTGTTGTCGGTGCTGCTTGCTTGGTTACCTTGTCTCGCCGCTCTCTGTGCGTAGGCGGTAGCCGTGGACGAGGTCGCTGATAGCCGGCCAGGGAATCTGGCGGTCGACCCAAAATTGGAGCTGGACCAGATAGCGCTCGGTGGCGCGGGTGAGGGCAGCGAACTGTTCGTGAGTCTCGACCTGGGCGTAGAGGTCACGGCTGTGGGCGAGGATTGCCGTCGTGTCATCCATTTTGCCGGTGACGTCGAAGGCGCCCGAGAACCAGTCGCACAGGCGCGCGGCGCTGTTGTTGATCGTTGAAAGGTCGGCGGTGCCGTCGTTGGCGTTTTCGTTGGCCTGGGCTCGCAGGAGGGAGAGGGCGTCGGCGGCGTTCATACAGTAGCCGACGGTGAAGTTCCAGACGGCGAATTCGCGGCCGGTGTCGAGCTTGCGTCGGCGCATGTAATCGATATCGCGCGGCTCCTCGAGCATCATTTGGTCGGCGAGGGCCTCAAGTGCAGTGGTGTACTCGGCAAGGTCGAGTGCGAACAGGGTGTTGATATCCATCATCTGTAGGCCTCCGTTTCGATCTCGACGATTTCGTTTTTAATGTACATGCCCTGGTTGTCCCAGACATTGCGGCAGGCGGCGGCAAAACGCCCGCGGTCGGCTTCGCAGATGCGGGCGAACATGTTGCAGGTGCCAAAGGGCTCACACACGTCAAAGAAGATGCAAATTGACGACCAACCGCCATACCAGCTCACGGCGCCCGCCGGCTCGTGAAAGACGGGGTTCTCGATGTGCTCGTAATTGGCGATGGGGCCCGATACGGGATAGGTTACCTCGGCATCGCAGATCTTGGCCGAAAAGATACGTGACTCGACCGGACAGGACGATTCGAACAGCTTGCATGTCTCGGGAGTCTTGTCCCAGAGCATATCGGCGAGAAACGTCTCGCCATTCAGCGTGATCTTGAGCATTTTTGTCATAGTAAGGACCTCCTCAATCCGTCGCTCAAGGGGTTCACTGGCGGATAAGGAGAAGACAGCAGCGGGGTCGCCGAACCCAAACTTCACGACAGATCTCTGTCGCCCCAGCCCGCGCTGTTCTTCGCTAAAGTACCATGCCGCAATTGCGCGCGCAATAACAGTTTTTGATTTTCTGGAAGCGGCAATCGACGAGACGGCTCGCCGGCTGCCGGCCGACGCGCGGCATAGGCGCTCGTCTATTCCTTATGCTGGATGAAAAACGCCATGTTATTGCAGGGCTGCATACTCGTCCAATAAGTGCATAGAATCTCGTATAGTGCGAGTAAGATTTTGCGCTGTCTGTTTTGCGTTTAGCAAAGATACAGTTTGCATAATCTGGTCTAATCCCTGCTCTATTAAAATAAAGTTGCACGTAAATGACGTAGATATGTCTGAGCTGGGGTTCTGTACGCTGAGCGGATAAAAACGACCGTTCACCGTTCCGCTATTTTCAAAATGAATAAAATGAGCGATAAAGAGAATATAAACCTTAATAAACTCGCGTATCGCACGGACGCGGGTTATTAATGGGTTGTAGGCCTTTTACAGAAAGGATTCCAGCAATGTCTAAGCCTCTTGGCAAGCCCGATCGTATTGTCGTCGCCCTTGGCGGCAACGCCCTCGGCAACAACCCCGTCGAGCAGATCGAGGCCGTGAGCAACACCGCCCACGCTCTCCTCGGCCTGATCGAGCAGGGCAACGAGATCATCATCACCCACGGCAACGGCCCGCAGGTCGGCATGATCCAGAACGCCTTCGCCGCCGCCCACGATGCCATCGGCACCCCCGAGATGCCGCTGCCCGAGTGCGGCGCCATGTCCCAGGGCTACATCGGCTATCACCTGCAGCAGGGCATCGGCCGCGAGATGCACAAGCGCTATAAGCGTTGGCACGCCGCCACCGTCGTCACCCAGATCGAGTGCGACCCGGACGACCCCGCGTTCAAGAACCCGACCAAGCCGATCGGCCCCTTCTACACCGAGGAGCAGGCCAAGGAGTTCATGGCCGAGGATCCCTCCAAGGTCTTCGTCGAGGATTCCGGCCGCGGCTGGCGTCGCGTCGTCGCCTCCCCCGATCCCAAGAAGATCGTCGAGGCCGACTCCATCCTCAACCTGCTCGACAACGAGTTCATCGTCATCGCCTGCGGTGGCGGCGGCATCCCCGTCGTCCGCGACTACGAGAACAAGGGCTGCTACAAGGGCGTTCCCGCCGTCATCGACAAGGACCTGGGCGGCGAGCTGCTGGCCGAGGACTGCGACGCCGACGTCCTGTTCCTGCTGACCGCCGTTGAGCATGTCGCCATCAACTTCGGCAAGCCCAACCAGGAGGAGCTCGAGGACCTCACCGCCGACGAGGCCGAGCGCCTGGCCGACGAGGGCCAGTTCGGCAAGGGTTCCATGGAGCCCAAGGTCCGCGCCGCCATCAAGTTCGCCCGTTCCCGCAAGGGCCGCACCTGCATCATCGGCGCCCTGGACAAGGCCGCCGAGACCATGGCCGGCCTCTCCGGTACCCGCATCCACGAGTAGCCTCTACTCCGTTGCCTCTCTCGTGGACGCCAGGCAAGGCGCCCACAAACTAGCCTCTCTTCATGAGCCCCGCAGTCCGCTCCGACTGCGGGGCTTTTGCTATTCACCTGGTCATCGGGGACGTTCTTAAACGACTAGCCAAAAGGGGCACTCTTGCCGCGGGCAAACCCGGCACTTGGGGATTTACGACTAAGAGACTAGTACGTCAGATCGTGAGTTGCCTGAAACCAAACGACGACACCTAAGACACGAAGGCGATGCCTGTCCAGAGTGATGTTGGGTTCTTCTGTCAAATAGGAATACGTTGACAGCGCAATCGTGTTCCCTCGGATTTCATATCGCCGAATAACTATGGCTGATGCGTCTACCATGGCAACGACGGTGCATCCGTTCCACGGTTTAGCAACAGGATCGACCAGCAGAACACTGCTTGGCGGATAGCAGCGTGACATGCTGCTGCCGTTCATCTGAACTAGAAAGCCTCCCGGGTGCCTTTCGAGAACGGGTCCTGGAACGAAGGTATGTCCACTTTTCTTAAGGCTAAAGCCACCGTTGCAGCGTACGATTTTATAGATCCCGCATTCTTCGTTTTGGGTCACGGTCGGGCTTTTCTCAGGCCGCGAGCTCAAGCTGGCAGAGGCAAGGCCGCTATTACTTGCGGCGAGCTCATCAAACGTTACATCGAATAGTTCGGTCAGCTTATCGAGAGTCGACACCTTGACGGCGGTGTGTCCACGTTCCCAACGACATACCGTTTCTTTGGTAACGCCGAGCATGTCGGCAAATTGCTGCTGCGTCAAGCCTTCGCGAGTTCTAAGGCATTTAATGTTATCCCCTTGGGCCATGTTATTCATCACGCCTAAGTGGCAAGCACAAACAGTTGGGCCCGCCGAAACCGTTAGTCAGCTCGTGTATGGAAATGGGAACAAGATCGATTCCGGCCTGATCAAGAGCGGCGTTCGTCGCTTGGTTCTCTTCATAGACACAGACTTTGCCCGGTCGGAGGCACAGCACGCTGGCCGCGTTATTTGCGCACTCTTTTTCTGCCAAATTGGGATTTGATCCACCGCAGGGAATAAAACGAAGCTCGGGTATGCCGAGTGCGGTGGCCAGTGCCTCCTTGACTCCTTTTTCGACGGCGTGAATCTGGCAGAGATTTTCCACTCGATTTCGCGTAATTTGATAACAGCGAGATTCCGCGAGTAGCTGGGGGTCGACTACAAAAGTATCGTAGTCGACCCGGCTTAGGTACGTATCAAGATGGATGCACAGGCTCCGTTCAGGTACCTCAATTGCCCATACGGCGTCGATGCTCGAGTCGGGATTCCACAGGAGGGCGCGAGCGAGCATATCGATGGCCGCAGATTCGGTTCTCTGAGAGATGCCGACTGCGACATTATGAGCATCAAGATTGATGATATCGCCCCCTTCAATATGGAAGGTGGAATCGTGACGATAAAACGAGGGCGTGTCCTTGAAATTGGGATGGTATTTAAAAATCGTTTGGTAGAGCGCTACTTCGCGATTGCGCTCGGGCCAATACATGTGGTTGAAGGAGATGCCGGAGCCGATGGTGCTTACCGGGTCGCGCACGAACCACATGGTGTTTAATGGGCTAACGAGCAGCTCGTCAGGAGCATAGGCCTCGCCGGTTAATTCGGCGAGTCTGTCCCCGCCGTCGAAGCAGTATGTAACTTGCCCGTGGCGGATGCCGCCAATCGATGCCGAGACGAGCTCCTGCGCCGATCGAGTGTGTTCAAGGTGCTCGCGGACTGCTTGCTGCAACTCGGCGCCAATCGCGCCGCATTCATCGACAAAGGAATCGACAAAAGATGCTCGAGCTTCGGGGCACGAGTCAAGCGCTTCTATAAGAAGTTGGTCGAGATACAGAACCTCTACGCCTTCATGCTCGAGCACTGAGGTATAGGCATCACACTCAGCTAGGGCTCTATCCAAGTCAAATAGGCTGCTCGATGGTCTTAGGCTAAAAACTTGGCCAAAATGGCCTTCGGGATAGTTTTGGGTTTCGATACCGGGTCGATATAAAAGGGCCTGTTTAAGCTTACCGATTTCGCTGGTGACATGAATTGGCATTAGAACGCTCGCTTTAATTCGGATGATGACTGATGTCAATTATCGTTCTGCTGGGAGAAGTTTAAGTGAGTATGTTGTGGGTATCGGTGGACGGCTTAAGCTCTTGATTGAAAGTCACCAATTGATAAAAAATATCAATTTAGTTCGATAATTGAGCTTATATATCAACTAAAGCCCGTCTGCCTTTTAATACTATCCATTCGCATAAATATCTAATGTCAACTGGCGTGAAAACCGAATAATAAGGTTGCCGGCGAAAAGCTCGTATCGAAAACCTGCAAACTAAAGGAGGCATAATGGCCGAAGTGCAAAAGAAACGTGGGCTACGAATTCCGCACGTCTACACCATTATCTTCATTCTCATGGTGTTGACCGCAGCTCTTACGTGGATCGTTCCCTCCGGCTCGTTTGAGAGGCAGGAGCTCAACGGACGCGAGGTCACTGTTGCTGGAACATATGAGTCCGTTGAAAAGGTCTATGCGGACGAAGACGGCGCTGAGGTTGACCTGAAGCAAGGCCTGTTCGATGTGCTCGAGGCTCCTGCGGTGGGAATTCAACAGGCAGTTGAGGTCGTTGCCTTTATTCTGATTGTCGGCGGATCCTTTCAGGTCATTACTGCCACTGGAGCTATCACCAGCGGCGTGGCGCGCATCGTTAAGAAGTTCAAGAGTAAAGACATCCTGATTATTCCGATTTTGATGGCGGTTTTTGCGCTGGGCGGTAGCACGTTCGGCATGGCGGAGGAGACCCTTCCATTTTTTGCCATCTTGCTGCCGATTGTTATGGCTATGGGATATGACTCCATTACGGCCTTTATGATCGTGTTCGTTGGCGCCCGTATTGGCTATATCGCATCGACGGTCAACCCCTTCAATGTTTTGATTGCTCAGGGAATTCTGAATATCCAGGGTAATCCCCAGCTCTGGCTTCGCGTCGTTGCCCTTGTTGTGCTGACCGCCATCGCTATTGCCTGGGTCGTGTTGTACGCTCGAAGGGTGAAGAAGAACCCCGAGTCCTCGATTGCTTACGCTGATGATATCGAGAAGCGCAAAGAGCATGCATCAAATGACGAGCTGCTCGAAGCCGATTTCACCGGGCGCCAGAAGGCCGTAATTATCGTATTCGTGCTCGGAATCGTCGCCATTGTCTGGGGCCTTGTCACCCAGGGCTGGTATATGAACGAGATCTCTGCAGTCTTTATGGCTATGGCGCTTCTGTCTGGCATCGTATCGGGCATGAGCGAGAAGGAGATTGCTACAGAGTTTGTTAAGGGTTTGGGCGACTTTGTTTTCTCTGCGGTCGTGGTCGGTCTTGCTCGAGGCATTTTGGTTATCGCCAACGATGGCTTGATTATCGATACAGTCCTAAACGCTCTTGCGACTGGTCTTGCCGGAATCCCCCCTGTTCTCTTTACCAGCATTTTGTATGTCGTTGACAACTTGCTTTCGATTCTGGTTCCCAGCTCTTCGGGCATCGCGGCGCTCACCATCCCCATCTTTGGGCCTTTGGTTGAGCTCATGGGGCTAAATCCAGAAGCTGCGGTTACTGGCCTTTCGATGGGATCTGCAGCGATGTCGCTGATTTCCCCCACCAGCGCAATGCTTGTCGCCGGTCTTGGTGTTTGCAAGATCTCTCTTGGCCAGTGGTGGCGAGTTTCCTGGAAGTTCTTCCTTGTGGTCAGTGTGGTCTGTCTCGTATTTACCGCGGTATCCGGTCTGCTTCCGATTGTCTAGCAAACGAAACGACAACTTTGTAAGCCATTGCAATAACTATTGAGCTCTAATCCAGAAAGGAACGATGATGAGCAAAGGTCTGAACGTTCATAGCGAAATTGGTGCCCTCAAGAAGGTATGCGTGCACCGACCGGGCTTGGACCTGGTAAACATGAAGGCGGAGGATTTTGAGCGCGCCTGGATTCATGACGCGTTTTATCTCGAGTATGCCCAGCGAGAGCATGACGAGTTTACTAATCTTCTTCGCGGTGCTGGCGCCGAGGTCGTTTATATGGAGGACTTGCTTGCCGAGACTTTCGATCAGGTTGAGGGTTCTCGTGCCGAGTTTATGAGCAAGTTCATTCCCGAGGCCAAGATCGAGAACCTGGCGCTTCGTCAGGCAGTCGTGGAGAAGCTCGACTCCATCAAGGACAACAAAGAGTTTGTTCTTACCGCTATGGGCGGCCTCTATGTACGCGATCTCGAGATTCCGCATGTGGGCGGTTCCCTTGCGGCCATGGATAGCGACGAGCTGAAGCCCGACGAAATGGTCTTGTTCCCGATGCCCGCCTCCTACTTCTCGCGTGATCCGATCGCTGTGGTCGGCAAGGGTGCGATGATGAACCGCATGTACTGGCATCAGCGCAACCGTGAGGTCGTATTCTATGAGACCATCATGCGCCACCATCCTGATTATGCTGGGGCTCCGCTTTGGTACGACCACAATAGCGATTGGCATATCGAAGGCGGCGATGTTCTGAACATTAACGCCACCACGCTTGCGATCGGTATTTCCGAGCGTACCCAGACCGCAGCCATCGACCAGCTTGCCAAGAATCTGTTCTGGGGCACGGGAGAGTCCGAGATCGAGCAGGTATTTGCTATCAAGATCCCCCACGGCTATGCCTATATGCATCTTGATACGGTTTGTACTCAGGTTGATTACGATAAGTTTACCGTCTACCCCGGTATCTACGAGACGCTTCGTGCCTATCGACTCACCAAAGGCGATTCGGATGGCGAGGTCTTTATCGAGGAGATCGAGGGAACGATTCAGCAGATTCTTGAAATGGCAACCGGTATCGACCATATCACGATGATCGAATGCGGTGCCGGCGATCCGATCGAGGCATCCCGTGAGCAGTGGAACGATGGTTCCAACACGCTTGCTGTTGCGCCGGGTAAGGTGTGCGTCTATGAGCGCAACGTTGTTACCAATGATGCGCTTTATAAGGCGGGCGTTGAGCTGCTGGTTGCTCCTTCCGAAGAGCTGTCTCGTGGTCGTGGTGGCCCGCGCTGCATGACCATGCCGTTCTGGCGCGAAGAGATTTAATTCCGTTCTGGTCCGAGATGTGCGGATGCGTGTTCTTCGCGCGCCGCGCACTCATCAATTAGGTTAATAATGAAAGGAACCTATCATGGCACTGAATCTTTCTGGTCGTAGTTTTCTGACCCTGCTTGATTTCACTACCGAGGAGATCGAGTATATGCTCGAGCTTTCGAAGGACTTTAAGAATCTCAAGCGCATGGGCGCCCCCCATCGTTATCTTGAAGGCAAGAACATCGTTCTGCTGTTTGAAAAGACGTCGACGCGTACGCGCTGCGCTTTTGAGGTGGGCGGCATGGATCTTGGCTTAGGTGTAACCTACCTTGATCCCGGTTCGTCGCAGATGGGCAAAAAGGAGTCCATTGAGGATACCGCCCGCGTGCTTGGTCGCATGTACGACGGAATCGAGTATCGTGGCTCTGACCAGTCCATTGTTGAGGAGCTTGCCGATAAGGCCGGCGTTCCCGTGTGGAATGGTCTCACCAATGAGTATCACCCGACCCAGGCTTTGGCGGATATCCTTACGATGCGCGAGGAATTCGGTGACACGCGTGGCCTCAAGCTGACCTATCTTGGCAAGGAGCAGGGCAATGTAAGCGATTCCCTCATGGTTATCTGCGCCAAGCTCGGCATCAACTTCTGCTCTTGTGGGCCGAAGGGCGACGTTGAGGGCGCTACCCACTTTGATCCCGAGCTGCTTGAGACTTGCCAGAAGATCGCCGAGGAAAATGGCTGCACCATTCAGCTTACTGACAACATCGATGAGGGCGTAAAGGATGCCGACGTTATTTACACCGATGTCTGGGTTGGCATGGGCCAGGCTGAGGAGCTCTGGAAGAGCCGTATCGAGCTGCTCTCCCCGTACCGCGTAACCTCGGAGGTCATGGCAAAGGCAAACCCCAACGCTATCTTCATGCATTGCCTCCCGAGCTTCCACGATACCAAGACCACCATCGGAGCGGAAATCGCGGAGAAGTTCGGCGTAACCGAGATGGAGGTCTCCGACGAGGTCTTCGAGTCCGATAAGTCTCGCGTCTTCCAAGAGGCAGAGAACCGCATGCATACCATTAAAGCCGTGATGTACGCTACTCTTCGATAAGGAGGCACGCATGTCAAAACCCTACGGTAAGCCCGATCGTATTGTCGTCGCCCTTGGCGGCAACGCCCTCGGCAACAACCCCGTCGAGCAGATCGAGGCCGTGAGCAACACCGCCCACGCTCTCCTCGGCCTGATCGAGCAGGGCAACGAGATCATCATCACCCACGGCAACGGCCCGCAGGTCGGCATGATCCAGAACGCCTTCGCCGCCGCCCACGATGCCATCGGCACCCCCGAGATGCCGCTGCCCGAGTGCGGCGCCATGTCCCAGGGCTACATCGGCTATCACCTGCAGCAGGGCATCGGCCGCGAGATGCACAAGCGCTATAAGCGTTGGCACGCCGCCACCGTCGTCACCCAGATCGAGTGCGACCCGGACGACCCCGCGTTCAAGAACCCGACCAAGCCGATCGGCCCCTTCTACACCGAGGAGCAGGCCAAGGAGTTCATGGCCGAGGATCCCTCCAAGGTCTTCGTCGAGGATTCCGGCCGCGGCTGGCGTCGCGTCGTCGCCTCCCCCGATCCCAAGAAGATCGTCGAGGCCGACTCCATCCTCAACCTGCTCGACAACGAGTTCATCGTCATCGCCTGCGGTGGCGGCGGCATCCCCGTCGTCCGCGACTACGAGAACAAGGGCTGCTACAAGGGCGTTCCCGCCGTCATCGACAAGGACCTGGGCGGCGAGCTGCTGGCCGAGGACTGCGACGCCGACGTCCTGTTCCTGCTGACCGCCGTTGAGCATGTCGCCATCAACTTCGGCAAGCCCAACCAGGAGGAGCTCGAGGACCTCACCGCCGACGAGGCCGAGCGCCTGGCCGACGAGGGCCAGTTCGGCAAGGGTTCCATGGAGCCCAAGGTCCGCGCCGCCATCAAGTTCGCCCGTTCCCGCAAGGGCCGCACCTGCATCATCGGCGCCCTGGACAAGGCCGCCGAGACCATGGCCGGCCTCTCCGGTACCCGCATCCACGAGTAGCCTCTACTCCGTTGCCTCTCTCGTGGACGCCAGGCAAGGCGCCCACAAACTAGCCTCTCTTCATGAGCCCCGCAGTCCGCTCCGACTGCGGGGCTTTTGCTATTCACCTAGTCATTGGGGACAAACCCGGCACTTGGGGACGGTCCTTTCCTGCCGGCAGCTTGGGACAGTCCTTAAAGGCCACGCCGACCAACTGCGGAAAGCACATCCCGCAATGAGCGTCCAAAATGGGGCACAGTTTCCCCGGGGCCCTCAACCGGAAAATACATCCCGGAATTTGGTCGAAAAGTGGCCCCCAGTTTCCCAAACAGGCCGTGCGCGGAAAGTGCATCCCGTAATCGAGCTCCAAAGCGGGATGTACTTTCCGCGCCAGCAGTTTCTGACAGTGTGGGGCAGCCGGCATGGCCGCCCACGAGCGGCGTCCCCAATGACTGTCCCCAATGACCACTCATTTAAGTCTGTCCCCAATGACTAGTAGTAGGCCCACATGGCTTCGACTTCGTTGAGGACCTCTACGACGCCCCAGCGGCGGGCGCTGCGGCTGGCCGAGTTGGGATCGAAGACTTCAATCTGGTCGGCGTCGTCAATACCGTAAAGTACAATGTAGTGGCCCACGTTGGTAAAGGTGCCCGGCCGAACGGCGGCGATGACGGGCGCTCCCGAACGCAGCGCCTGAGTCATCGAGTCGCGATTGTTATGAAGCTCCGTTCCGTTAAGTCCCAACTGCCACGCACCGCTCGTCATAAACGACCATTCGGTTGCACCGGTGGGGGCGTAATTGCCTGCCTCGGAAAGCGCGCACATATTGACGGGGGTCATATCGGTGCGTCCCGTCTTAAAGATATAGACCATGGTGAGGCACGTAGGCCCGCAGGCATTTTGGCGGATGGTACCGCCGGCGTAAGGCAGCTCCGACCATGCAGGGTCGATCTGATAGATATGGGGCATCGTGCCGGCTTGCCATTGCGAGCGCGGGGTCGAAAAGGCGAAAGAATAACCGGGCGCGACGGGGGCCTTGAGCAGCTTGTCCTCGGCGGTGGGCTCGAGACCGGCCGAGCCGTGGGACATACAGGAGCTCATAAGCACAAA
>URTL01000051.1 GCA_900550785.1 uncultured Collinsella sp.
ACAATTCATCGGCCCGCAGATGCAGGTGCCGCCGGCGTTTTCGGCTATCTCGGTCAATGGCGTTCGCGCCTACAAGTCTGCTCGCGAGGGCAATGCGGTGGACCTACCTCCGCGCCCCGTCGAGGTCTATGCCGCCGACCTGATCGCCGTGGGCGGCGAAGGTGATACGTGTGTGTGGACCGTGGCGTTCTCGGTGAGCAAGGGCACCTATATCCGTGCGCTCGCTCGCGACCTGGGCCGCGCTTGCGATAGCGCCGCGCATATTTCCGCGCTGCGCCGCACGGCTTCCGGTGTTGTTTCCATTGGCGCTTGTCATGCGGTCGAGGAGCTTTCTCCCGAGTCCGCGGCTGGCTTTGCCCTGGATCCCATTGCGGCCCTGGGCGCCACACGTGTTGACTTGCCGGGCAATCTTGCCGACGACCTGCTCTGCGGCCGACGCATTCCCGTTGAGCGTGCGCTTGCCGATTTCGATTCCTCGAAGGCGCCGTTTGCGTTGGTGCTCGATGGGGGACTCAAGGCGCTCGCCCGCATTGAGGGCGGCCGCTTTGTCATGGAGCACGTGTTTCCGCAGGCAATTGGCGGTGTTCGATGATGCTGGCCCCCCACGAGCTCGCGCGTATCTTTTTCGCGGGCGAGTCGGACGAGGCTCGCATCGTTGCTGCCGATACGTTTGATGAGTGTGAGCACTTGGGTGCCGCTTCAATCGCCATTGGCGTGTTCGACGGCGTTCACCGTGGACACCAGGAACTCATCGAAGCGCTTGTCCGTGATGCCCGTGCCCATGGCTGTAAGGCGGTCGTGGTTACCTTCGATCCCGACCCGGACGTTGTGGTGAGCCCTTCGCCCGCTCAAAAATTGATGACGACGGCCGACCGTCTGCATGCCTTGGCTCAAACCGGGGTCGATGCGGTGGTGGCCGTTCCCTTTACGCCTGAGGTTGCGGCACTCGACCATGTCGGTTTTCTCGCACTGCTGTCACGCGTAGTCGACATTCGCTCGATTCGCGTTGGCAGTGACTTTAGGCTGGGTCGTGGCGGTGCTTCTGGTGTTGCCGAGATGCGCTCCTGGGGTTCCGAGCACGGCGTTGACGTGTATGGTCACGACCTGCTTTGCGAGGGCGGTGAGGCCATTTGCGCCACCCGCATTCGTCATGAGCTGGGACAGGGCCATGTGGAGCTTGCTGCTGAGTTACTCGGCCGTCCGTATATGGTGCGTGGCGGTGTTATTCGCGGCCGTCACGAGGGCTCTGGCATGGGCTTTCCCACGGCAAACCTGCAGGTTCCCGACGGTATTCAGGTGCCAGCCGATGGCGTGTATGAGGGTCTGGTGCTGGTCGATGACACCGCGTGGCCCGCTGCCGTGAACGTCGGCCTGCCGCCAACGTATGCCGACGATGCGGCATCTGCGCATCTCGAGGCTAACTTAATTGGATATACGGGAGACCTGTACGGCGCTTCTGTTTCGCTGGCGTTTACGCGCTGGCTGCGTCCCTCGCGCGTGTTCGATTCGCTGGATGAGTTGATCGCGACCGTCGAGGGTAATATCGAGGACATTCGTCACAACTTGGGTGAGCAGGGGGTGAGCATTCGTGATTAGCGATGAGGAAAAAGATCAGGTACGCGCTGCGTCCGACCTGGTTGCTATCGTGCAGGAAACGGTCGAGCTCAAGCCCCGCGGCCATGAGTTTTGGGGATGCTGCCCCTTCCATGGCGAAAAGACGCCGTCCTTCCACATTATCCCCGCCACGCAGGTGTGGCATTGCTTTGGCTGCGGCGAGGGTGGCGACGTTTTCACGTATATCATGAAGCGCGAGAACCTGAGCTTTCCCGAGTCAATCCGTTACTTGGCCGACCGTGCCGGCATTGAGCTGCACGATACCGGCGCTTATCGCGAGCGCGGTACCAAGCGTGCCCGCATCTACGATTTGTGCGCCGAGACCGCCCAGTTCTATCACACCATGCTTATGCGCGGTAAGGACGGCCGTCCGCGCGAGTACTTTGCCAGCCGCGGCATGGGCGGCGACGTCTGCCGCCGCTACTGTCTGGGCTTTGCGCCGGGCCGTAACGCGCTGGTGTCACACCTGTCCCAGGCGGGTTTTACTCCGCAGGAGATGATCGATGCCAACGTTGCCGTGAGCCGCGGGCGCGGACAGCTCGCCGACCGCTTTTACGATCGCGTGATGTTTCCCATCTTTGACGAGCAGGGTCACAACATTGCCTTTGGCGGTCGCATTATGGGCGACGGCCAGCCTAAGTATCTCAACACCGCCGAGACGAGTGTGTTCCATAAAAAGCGAAACCTCTACGGCTTTAATTGGGCCAAGGAGTATATCGTCGCGCAGGATACCGCCATCGTGGTGGAGGGATATACCGACTGCATCGCCTGCTGGGAGGCGGGGATTAAAAACGTTGTTGCTACGCTGGGCACCGCGCTCACGGAGCATCACGTCAAGACGCTCACCCGTTTTGCCAAGCGCATTGTGTATATGTTCGATGGCGACGCCGCCGGTCAAAAGGCCGCCCGTCGCGCGATTCAGTTTATCGAGCAGGATTCGATGGATCTGCGCTGCGTGGTGCTACCCGACGGCAACGATCCCATGGAGTTCATCACGGCGCATGGTGGCGAGGCACTGCAGGCGCGCATCGACGCTGCCGAGCCGCTTATGGACTTTGTTTACCGTTCGCTGCAGGAGTCGAGCGACATCACCACGCCGGGCGGTCGCGCCAAGGCGCTGGAAGATGCGCTGACGCTTATCTATCCGCTGCGCGATAGCTATATGATCGACACGTACTTTATCCAGATTGCCGACCTGTTGGGTTTGGATCTGGAGACCGTGCGTGCGAGTTCGGGTCGCGTGTTTCGCGATGTCGCCAAGCGCGAAGATGCCGAGCGTCGTCGCGAGCAGAATTACGAGCGCCAGCGGGCGCAGGCCGAGCGCTCTGGAAATGCGGGCGGTCGGGCATCGGGTTCTCGCGATGCCGGTCGCGGTGCTTGGGCATCGGGCGCTACGCCGCCGGTGTCCGCGCCGGTCGAAGAAGAGCCGTACGACTACGTCCCGCTCGATGCCTACGGTGCCGCTCCCGTGGAGGTCGTCGACGACCTGCCGCCGATCGATGTGCCTGATGGTATGGGCGCTGTGCCTGTGCCTGATGGTTCGAACGCATCGGCTGCGGCGGCGCCGATGGTTTTGACCGATCTAGAGCGCAAGTCCTTGGCAGGGGAGCGCGAGCTGCTGACCATGCTCACGAGCTACCCCGACCTGTTCCGCACGTATGCCGACCGCATCTGCTCCATCGAGTGGGTTGACCCACGTCACGAGTCCATCGCATGGGCCGTTCTGGCAACGCCGCCGGGAACCGATCCTGCAGCCTGCATGGATGCGGCGCGCTCAGTGTGTCCAGATGCGGCAACGCTTGTGAGTGCCGGGCGCATCTCGGCGACGAGCAAGCACCCCACCGAGACGAACATCGTGTTTATGCTCGATACGCTCGAGTTCTACACCATCAAGCGCCGCATGCGTGCCGCACAGGCCAAGCTGCGACAGGACCGTTCGCTCGATGATGAGGCCCGTCGCGCGCTGACCGTGCAGGCCGCGCAGGATTCGCAGCGTCAACGCGAGCTGCAAAAGTCGATCGGCGGCGTGGCGGACCCGTTCCGTTTGATTGGTTTGGAGACCGCAGGAACCGAACAGGCCTAGATGTTGTGGTCAACCAGCGTATTCTCGCCTATATCCAGTCCTCTTTTTGGGTATAGACGTCAATGTGTGTGCTAAAGTATTAAGTCTGTGGACTATGAAGGGAGAATCTGTGCCAAAAAAGACTGAGAGCACGGGTACTGGGCTGGAATCCTACGTTGCAAAGCTCATGGGCAACGGCTCAAACAGGACTTCGGTAACCGAGGACGAGATTCAGGTCGCCCTGAAGGATATCGATGTTTCTGACGAGCAGCTCACTGCGGTGTATTCCGCGCTGCGCAACAGCGGCATCCAGATTATCTCCGCGAGCGGTAACGACGACGCCCCCATGGACGTCGACGATGACGATAACGATACCGATACCGACGATTTCGATGACGACGACGAGCACGATTCCGGCTCGCTCGACGATCATGAGCTCAAGATGGCCCGTCAGGCCGATGCCGAGATGGGTTCTTCCAAGAGCAAGAAGAAGCGCACCGTGCGCACGTCCCGTTCACGCTCCCGCGTGCGTGGCATCGATGCCTCCACGGTGATGCTGACCGGCGATCCGGTTCGTATGTACCTCAAAGAGATCGGCAAGGTCGACCTGCTGACCGCCTCCGAAGAGGTCGATCTGGCCATGAAGATCGAGGCCGGTCTTGAGGCCACCGAGAAGCTCGAGGCCGCCGATGCCGGTGAGCTCGAGCTCACGCGTGCCGAGATGCGTCGTCTTACGCGCATTGAGAACGTCGGCCTCGAAGCTAAGCAGGCACTCATCAGCGCAAACCTGCGTCTGGTCGTCTCCATCGCCAAACGCTATGTCGGCCGCGGCATGCTGTTCCTTGACCTGATCCAGGAGGGCAACCTCGGTCTGATCCGCGCCGTTGAGAAGTTCGACTACCAGAAGGGCTTTAAGTTCTCCACGTACGCCACGTGGTGGATCCGTCAGGCCATTACGCGCGCCATTGCCGATCAGGCCCGTACCATCCGTATTCCCGTGCATATGGTCGAGACCATCAACAAGCTCGTCCGCGTGCAGCGCCAGCTCCTTCAGGACCTGGGTCGCGACCCGACCCCTGAGGAGATCGGTGCCGAGATGGACATGAGCGCCGACCGCGTCCGCGAGATCCAGAAGATTTCGCAGGAGCCCGTGTCGCTCGAGACCCCCATCGGCGAGGAAGAGGATTCCCAGCTGGGCGACTTCATCGAGGACTCCCAGGCTATCGTTCCGCCCGATGCCGCCAGCTTCTCCATGCTGCAGGAGCAGCTCACCCAGGTGCTCGACTCGCTTGCCGATCGTGAGCGCAAGGTTATCGAGCTGCGCTTTGGCCTTGTCGACGGGCATCCCCGCACGCTCGAGGAAGTCGGCCGCGAGTTTGGCGTCACGCGCGAGCGTATCCGCCAGATCGAGTCCAAGACCTTGGCCAAGCTCCGCCACCCGAGCCGCAGCAGCAAGCTCAAAGACTATATCGAAAGCTAGTCAAGCAAGAAGCGCCCTCAAGCACATCCGCTTGGGGGCGCTTTCATGTGGTCATTGGGGACGTCCCCAATGACTAGGTCGGAAAAAATCTCAAAAAAGTTCTTGCCCTAAGCTGATTCGTCCGTATAATAAACTTCGTTGCTTGAGAGCACGCACCTATTCCTCGGTAGCTCAATGGTAGAGCACGCGGCTGTTAACCGCGCTGTTGTAGGTTCGAGTCCTACCCGGGGAGCCAGGTTGTAAAACCCGTCGCTTATGCGGCGGGTTTTTTCATGCCGCGACCACTTGACTCGAACGTTGCCATATCAACATTTCGTGTCGAGGATGTAATCCCGCGACCCACCACCTCAACATGGCGCGGTCGTTGTAGAATATTGCAATGATTGCTCCCACGAGATGGTGCCGCGAGCACCAGATAAGGAGATTCTTGTGTCTGAGACCATTAACGGCAGCTTGAGCGTCTCGAACGACGTTATTGCCGATATTGCCGGTTATGCCGCGATGACGTGCTATGGCGTCGTCGGTATGGCTGAGCAGCTCCAGGGCGCCGAGAGCGTGCGCCTGCTTGCCGGTCAGCGCCTCCGCAAGGGCGTGCTTGTCTCCGCCGACGAGAACGGCCTTACGGTCGATCTTCACGTCGTGCTCGAGAACGGCGTCAACATGAAGTCCGTCTGCCACAATCTTTCGAGCTCCGTTGCCTTCACTCTGCAGGAGATCGCCCAGATCGATCCCGCCAGCCTTAAGATCGGCATCCACATCGACGCGCTCAAGAGCCGTCTGAACTAGCATCCGAAAACGGAGATTCAAATACCCATGATTGCAAAGACCATTCGCACCTGTTTTCCGATCGCTGCGGCTGCCGTTTCCGACAAGGCCGAGGAGATCAACAAGCTCAACGTCTTCCCCGTACCCGACGGCGACACCGGTACCAACATGTCGCTCACGCTCGCCTCGGTGACCAAGGAGCTTTCTGCTCTTCCTGCCGACGCCGACATGGAAGCCATCGCCGGCGCCATCACCCACGGCTCCCTGATGGGTGCCCGCGGCAACTCCGGCGTCATCACCTCGCAGATTCTGCGCGGTGTGGCCGAGGGCCTCGTCTCTGCCGATGAGCCTATTACGGCTGCCAACATCGCCTTTGCCTTCCGTCGCGCCGTCAAGGTTGCCTTCCAGGCTGTCCGCAAGCCCATCGAGGGCACGATCCTCACGGTCCTGCGCGATGTCTCGACCAAGGCAGACGAGTGCGAGAAGAAGAAGTTCTCGGCCGAGGATGCGCTCGACGCCATCGTCGTCGAGGCATATCAGTCCGTCGCTCGCACGCCCGACCTGCTGCCCGTTCTGAAGGAGAACGGCGTGGTTGACTCCGGCGCCTTCGGCTTTGCTATTTTCCTTGAGAACTTTGTTGCCGCCGCGCTTGGCCGCAGCACCGTTGTCGAGGATTTCTCCGCCACGTTTGATTCTGCTGGCTCTGCCCGCGACGCGGCCCTTGGTCGCGTTGAGATCGAGGCCAACGACGATTGGGAGGGCTCGGAGTTCCGCTACTGCAACGAGTTCCTCTTTAAGGCCGACGCCCCGTTTGACGAGGACGAGTGCCTTAAGTTCTTGGGCTCCATGGGCGACTGCGAGCTGCTCGTGGGTGCCTACCCCGATTACAAGATCCATGTGCACTCCAACACCCCCAACCTGGTGCTCGAGCACATGCTGCAGCTTGGTCAGATCTACGAGGTCTTTATCCACAACATGGAGATGGAGGCCCACGACCGTACCGCTAAGATTCACGAGGACCGGGAAAAGGCCGCCGAGCCCGCCAAGGCGCTGGGCTTTGTCGCCGTTGCCGCCGGTTCTGGCGAGGCCGACATCCTTAAGTCCCTCGGCGTCGACGTGATCGTGTCGGGTGGTCAGACCATGAACCCCTCGACTGCAGACCTGCTGGGCGCGGTGGACCAGGTCAACGCGACCTCGGTCATCATTCTGCCCAACAACGGCAACATCCGCATGGCTGCCGAGGCTGCCGCTTCTGCCTGCACGGACAAGAAGGTTGCCGTCGTTCCCACCAAGACCGTCCCGCAGGCCTTCTCCGCGCTGTTCGCGGTCCTGCCCGATTCCGAGCTCGAGGATGCCGTCGCCGCCATGGTCGACGCCATCAGCGAGGTCCGCGATGGCGAGGTCACCCGCGCCGTGCGCGACTCCAGTGCCTCTGACGGTTCTCCGATTCACTCCGGTGACGTCATGGGTATCATCGCCGGCTCCATCGACGTGGTCGGCTCCGACGTGAAGCAGGTCACGCTCGACTGCATCAACCGCATGCAGGAGGAAGAGGAGGGCGATGCGCTGACGATTCTGGCCGGCGAGGAGCTGTCCGATGAGGCCTTCCAGGAGATCGTCGACGCCATCGAGGAGGCTCAGCCCGATCTGGAGATCGACGCCCATCGTGGCGAGCAGCCGCTCTATCCCGTGATCTTCTCGATCGAGTAGGCAACTGCCCATGTCCGAGCTCTGCTCCGTGCCGCGCGTCTCGGAGCGCTTTGCCCAGAGCAATGCGCTCGGCGAGGATATCGCGCGACTCAAATATGTTTCGGGTAAACGTGAGGAGGCCCTTCGCCGTCTGGGAATTCGGACGGTGGGGGACCTCCTTCTCCATATCCCTCATCGATACCTCGTCTTTACCCGCTCGTGGTCCATTGAGATGGCACCCATCGGTACCGTGTGCACCATCATCGCCACGGTCGACCGTATCGTCCAAAAGCAGCCGCGTCCGCGCATGCAGGTGACTGAGGTCTCACTTGTTGACGAGACGGGCGTGCTGCAGGTCGCCTTTTTCCGCCAGCCCTGGATTGCTCAGCAGCTTAAGCAGGGCGACCGCCTGGCCGTGATGGGCAAGGTCGAGTTTGCCTACGGCTTTAAGCAGATGGCCTCGCCCCACTTTGAAAAGCTCGAGGACGGGCGCGCCGCAGGCACCATTCTGCCGGTCCATTACGTGAGCGATGGCGTGAGCCAGGCGTGGATGCGCCGCATCGTAAGCGGCGCGCTCGAGGTCGTCGGCAATCCGTTCGATCCGATTCCCGCGCCGCTGCGCGCAAAGCGGAAGCTCATGAGCAATGCCCGCGCGTTGCGTTCGATCCACTTTCCCTCGAGCATGGCTGAGCGCGACATCGCACGCCGGCGTCTTGCCTACGAGGAGTGCCTCTACCTGCAGCTGGCGCTGCGTCTGCGCAACGACGGTGGCCTGGTCGATGTGGTGCCCTATGCCCACACCGCGGGCGAGCATCTGGGCGCGCTTAAACAGGCCCTTCCGTTTTCGCTGAGCGACGAGCAGGAGGCCGCATTCCAGGATATTTTGCATGATATGTGCGATGATACGCGCGTCATGAACCGTCTGCTGCTGGGTGACGTCGGTACCGGCAAGACGGCCGTTGCCGCCTGTGCGTTGGCTGTAGCCGCCGATAGCGGCACGCAGGCCTGCGTTATGGCGCCCACGGGCGTGCTGGCGCGCCAATATGCCGATAAGACCGGCCCTCTGCTCTCGCAGGCCGGCATGTCCTGGGCGCTTCTGACGGGTGCCACGCCGGCTGCAGAGCGCGAGCGCATCCATGCACAGCTGGAATCAGGCGAGCTCGACGTCCTCTTTGGAACCCACGCGGTCCTTTCGGATAACGTTGCGTTCAAGCATCTGTCGCTCGTGGTCATCGATGAACAGCACCGGTTTGGCGTCGGCCAACGCAACGCCCTGCGCGCGAAGGGACCGGGTGCCGATCTGCTCGTTATGACGGCGACGCCCATCCCGCGTACGCTGGCGCTTTCGGTCTACGGCGATCTGGACACGAGCATCATTCGCCATCGGCCCGTCCCTGGTGCTGGCGTGACGACACGCGTGCTCACCGAGTCGAGCCGTGACCTCGCCTATGGCGCCATCCGCGAGGCGCATGAAAAGGGTCAGCAGGCCTACGTGATTTGTCCGCTCGTGGAGCCGAGTGACTCGGCCGATGAGCTGGAAGACGTGCCCGGTATTGCTCGCGACGACGAGGGCCGCGTAACCGTCCCCGTGCCACTGCACGATACGGCGACCGAGCTCGATCGCCTGCGTTTGGCGTTGCCGGGTCTTGCCATCGAGCGCCTTCACGGCCGTATGCCAGCGGGGGAGAAGGACCAGGTTATCGATGCCTTTAAGCGTGGCGAGATTGACGTGCTCGTCTCGACTACGGTGGTCGAGGTGGGCGTCGACGTGCCCAACGCCACCGTCATGGTCATCGAGAACGGCGAGCGCTTTGGTTTGGCTGCCCTGCACCAGCTGCGCGGTCGCGTGGGCCGTGGCAGCGTGTCGGGCACGTGCCTGGTCATGACGCACTCCAAGGGCAGCGGTGGCGCGTCGGCGGCACAAGACCGTCTCCAGTCGCTCGAAAAGACCTCGGACGGCTTTACGCTCGCCCAGATGGACCTGCGCCTGCGCCATGAAGGCGAGATCCTGGGTTATCGCCAGCATGGTGGCGTGACCCTGCGCTTTGTCGACCTGGACGCCGACGAGGAGCTGATCGAGTGGGCCCATTTGGACGCGGTCGAGCTCTTGCGGTATGCTTGCAACCTTGACTCTGTGGCGACGCGTCCCTTGCGCGACGCGGTCGCCATGCGTTATCGACATATCTTTAAGGAGGTCAGCGGAGGATGAGAATCATCGGCGGCGAATGGCGCGGTCGTAAGATCGAGGAGCCCCGTGGTCGCGATGTCACCCGCCCCACGACTGATCGCGTGCGCGAGGCGTGCGCATCTATGGTCATGTCGGCATTCGATTTCGATTTGGACGAGGTTCGTGTGCTGGACGCCTTTGGCGGCTCCGGTGCCTTAGGGTTAGAGATGATCTCTCGTGGGGCCCGCTCGCTCACGACGTTTGAGATCGATCGCAACGCCGCGCGGCTCATTACCAAGAATATCGAGTCGCTCTGCCATGACCGTGCGCGTTGGCGCGTGGTCACGGGCGACATGCTGACGAGTGCCTCACGCGGTCGTGTACCGGGCGGCCCCTTTGATCTGGTCCTGCTCGACCCGCCCTATGCTTTTGGTGCCGAGCCGGTCGAGGAACTGCTGCAGAACCTGGCTCAGCAGGGTCTGCTTGCGCCTGGCGCTTACGCCCTGTTTGAGCATGCCGCCGCCGATGCGGGCGCGCATCCGGCAGACTTTGAGACTGTACGTGAGAAGCGCTACGGCATTACCTCGGTCGACCTGCTCCGTTGGGTCGGCGATGACGATGGTGAGGGCGATAGCGCCGGCACCGATGCCGATAACAACGATGCCACGACGTTTCAGGAGGACGCCCATGAATGACACCATCAACCGCGTGATCGTCCCGGGCACCTTCGATCCCATCACGTTTGGCCATATCGATGTGATCCGCCGCGCCCGCCGCATCTTTCCCAGTGTGATCGTCGCTGTTGCAGAGTCGCAGGGTAAAAACGGTGTGGGCACCACGTTTATGCTCGATGAGCGCGTGGCGCTGGCCCGCGAGGCGCTCGGTGATATCGACGGCGTCGAAGTCCTGCCCTTTACCGGCCTCTTGGTCGACTTCGCTCGTGAGCAGGGGGCGGGGGCCGTGGTCAAGGGCCTGCGCGCCATGACCGACTTTGAGTATGAGCTGCAGCAGGCCGACCTCAATTATCGCTTGGATAGCGAGCTGGAGTCCATCTTTGTCATGAGTGCGCCGCAGTACGGCTATATCTCGAGCTCGGTCGTTCGCCAGATCGCCTCGCTCGGCAGCGATGTATCAACGTTTGTGCCGCCCAACGTGGTCGAAGCGCTCAGACATCGCTTTTCGTGACGTTTTTTATTGCCTGGTGGCATGTGGTAAACTAGCACGATGATATGTTACCTATGAAAGGAGACCGGATGCCGGGCGAGAATTTTCCTGGCGATAGGATCGTCAGCTTGGTCGATGAGCTCGAAGGGCTGATCGAGGAAGCCAAGCCGCCTTTCAGCAAGAACGCTCAGTTCAAGGTCATCGACGCCGACGTGTTCTTCAACATCCTCGATGAGATCCGCATGAGCTATCCCGAGGAATGGCAGAAGTCCCGCCGTATCCTCAAAGAGCGCGAGGAGCTTATGGCCTCCGCCGCCGCTCAGGCCGATTCCATCATCGCCGATGCTCAGCAGCAGGCCCTCACCATTGCCGGTGAGCAGGAGATCGTCCGCCTTGCGCAGCAGCAGGCCGACGACATCCGCGATCGTGCCCAGCAGTACGAGCGCGAGACGCGTTATGCTGCCGAGGACTACGCAGAGCAGGTCTTTACGCACCTGGAGGAGAACCTCAAGAGCCTGACCGGCACCGTTACCCGTTGTCGTCAGCAGCTCAACGAGGGTGCCGCCCAGCAGAATGGTCAGTGGTAATGGCTGAGTTCCCGAGCGTTACCGTCGATCTTTCCGAGCAGCTCGAGTTTCCTGGAGATTCGTTTCCGCTGACCGGTAAGGTCGATGTCGCCACCTACACGGTGGGCGAGAAGGAGTACCAGCTACAGGACGGCATCGACTACGACGTTGTCTTTACCAATGCCGGTACCGGTGTCTTGCTCACGGGCATGGTCCGCGCGCACGCCACCGGTGAGTGCGACCGTTGCCTGGAGCCCGCCTCGTTTGATATCGCCGGAGAGATCGAGGAGTTCTACCTCTTTGGGGAGCCCGAGGATCCCGAGGCCTACGAGGACGGCTACGAGCTCCTGGGTGAGGACCGCATCGTCGATCTGGGTGAGCCCATCAATGACGCGGTCGTTATGGACACGCCGTTTGTGGTGCTCTGCAAGCCCGATTGCCGCGGTCTGTGCCCCACCTGCGGTTGCAATCTCAACGTCGAGCAATGCGATTGCGCCGCCCAGGCAGAGGCAGAATGGGCCGCTGCCACGGAAAATCCATTTGCAGCATTGAAGAATCTCAAGCTCGATGAGTAAAACTGTGGTAGTATCGCTACTTGCGCGTAATCGCCACACTGGATAGTTCATAAGGAAGGTCACTATGCCCGTACCTAAACAAAAGCAGGGTCGTATCCGCACTCACACCCGTCGTTCCGCCAACATGAAGATCTCGGCTGCGGCTCAGTCCACGTGCCCCCGTTGCGGCGCTGTCAAGCTTCCGCACCACGTGTGCCCCAGCTGCGGTTTCTACAAGGACCGCGAGGTTATCGTTACCGAGTAACGGTATACTCTGGATGCGATGCCGTTCCAAATGGAACCACAATGGCCGGCTCAGTGAGTCGGCCATTTTTGTATAAGGAGCATGTATATGAGTAACGTTCGCGTTTGTGTAGACGTTGTGGGCGGAGACGAGAAACCTCAGGTTGTTCTCGATGGTATCGAGGCTG
>URTL01000052.1 GCA_900550785.1 uncultured Collinsella sp.
TTCGTGCTGACCAAGCGCGGCAAGGGTGACGGTAATGCCCGATAAGCCCAAGGAGACCAGCGGGCAACAGCCCGACTCCTCGTTTATCCAGCTCGATGATCCAAAGCAAAAGGGCACCGCTTCGGCGGCGTCCACCTCTCGTCGCAAGGCGCTCCTCGGCGTTCTGACTGCTGCATGCACCATTCTGATCGTCGTCTCGCTGGGTTTCGTCCATCCTTCCACAAGCGGTGCCTGGTCCATCGACTGGATCATTCAGACCGTGACGGGGGAGAGCGTCGTCACCAAGGACACCAAGGCGTCTGGCTCGACTACGACTTCGGGCGAGGCCAGTTCCGAGGACTCCAAATCTTCGAATGATGCAAAAGACGAGTCCAAGGGTTCGAACGACGGCAAGGACGATTCCGAGTCTTCGGACAAGGAATCGGATAAAAGCTCGGATAGCAAGAAGTCCGATGGTCAGAACGGCAAGAAGTCTGGAGATAAATCCGCTGCCCAGAATATGGGAGCCGGCGATACTTTCAATGTGTCTGGTGGTGCTTCTTCGGGCGGTGGCCAGTCGTCTAATGGAGCCTCATCCTCTAATGGTGGAAACGCCTCCTCGGGCGGACAGGGTGGCTCGCAGGAGTCCAACTACGTAACGGTGACGGTTTCGGTCACATCGAGCGCTGTGGGCAATCCTGTGTCCTCTGGTGGCACCTTTACCTTTAACGAAGGCGCTACCGTCTACGATGCCCTGTGCGCGCTGGGCCTTTCTGTCAACGCGCATGGCTCTTCGTACGGCACGTATGTTTCCGCGATTGGTGGTTTGGCCGAGAAACAGTACGGCGGCACGAGTGGCTGGATGTACTCCGTCAACGGCACATCGCCCATGACGGCGTGCAGCAACTACGTTCTCTCAAACGGTGACAACGTAGTCTGGTATTACGTTACAGACTAGAGGCCTCGACATAGCGCGCCAGACGGGCGGTCCGGACAAACATCCGGGCCGCCCGTTTTTCATGCGAATGGGACTGGGCCGCCGGGTCTCTCAGCAAACAAAAAACCGGTTGGAATGGGAATTCCAACCGGTTATACATTCAAGCAAATAGTGATCGACTACGACCGTGCACCCTCGAGGAAGAAGCGGCGGCTGAAGTAGTTGTACCAGGTGACGAGGAACGTTGCGATGGCCTTCATGGCCTGGTAGCCGATGCTCAAAAACGTGACGCCCACAAACATGTATAGGTCGTTGAGGCCCAATCCAATCACCGACAGGATGGTGAAGATCGTAAACTCGCGCTTGCGGCTCATGCCCTCGCGGTGGTCGAACACGTACTTCATGCTGAGCCAGTAGTTAACCACGACGGACGTGATAAACGAGATCGTGGTGCTCATCAAAAAGTCGAGGTGGAACAGCTCGACGAGCGCAATGAGCATGCCCCAGTCGATGCCAAAGGAGATAAGTCCCACGACAGCGAACTTGAGGAACTGCTTGGTATGAGGTTGTGCCAGTGCCTTGCGCACGTAATCACATCCAATGCATTGACGAATCGAGCAGAGGATACTTTAGAGCTTTTGCATGGGAAACGTAAGGGCTTTGCCAAGAACTATACGAACTCGTCAAATTTGCAAGAGACAATCCGCAAACGTTGCAAATCTTCCCGTAAACGAGCGGCGCCCACGGACGATACTGCGCTGAGTGCGCATCGTCCGTGGGCGCCGTAATGCTGCGGGGGTGTCGAGCTATTTGGTCTCGTCGCCCTCCAGGAAGATCTTTCGGGTCACAAAGTTGTAGACCATGACAAGCGCGGTGGCACAGATCTTGGCGATATTGGCCTCGAATCCCAGGCCGGTGTTGAGCGCCAGCACGATGCCATCGTTGAGCACCAAACCGATCACGGAAAGCACGACAAAGATGATGAACTCGCGGCGGCGGCTCATGCCTTCCTTGTGCGCAAACACGTACTTCATGCTTGCGAGGTAGTTAAAGATGAGTGAGATGATAAAGCCGCTGGTGTTGGCGATTAGGATGTTGAGGCCCAGACCGTAGTGGAGCAGATTCATAATGCCAAAGTCGATAACCGTGGCAATGACACCGACGACGCCAAATTTCATGATCTGCGCAAGGAGCTTTTGCATGGTACCTGCCTTAAGCTGGCGCCGAAGCGCCGCGGGGATGACAAACTCAGCAAGTTTAGCCAATCCCCGCGGGTGGTGCTAGGCGCGCTCCTCGATAGCACCGTTTCTATATGCATCGAGCAGCTGACGCAGGTCCTGGATCTGGCTGCGGATCTTGGCGCCAGTATCGGTGTCGCTCACCATGCGGCGACGGTCTGCTTGGTCAAAACGGTTGGTCTCGCTCTCGATGTCCACGTTGCGCGTGAGTGCCTCGGCAACCGTCGTAAAGGCCCGGTGCGACTTGAGGCGGCAGCCGCGCGAGCTCGAGATGAGCGTGTAGCCGGCGATGCCTGTTTTGGGATGGTAGGCGCGACAGAAACCGCCATCGATGACCAGCAGCTTGCCCTCGGCGCGGATGGGCTGCTCGCCCTTGGTGGTTTTAACGGGCGTGTGGCCATTGATGATGTGGCCGGTCGGCGAGCATGCCATGGGCGCGACGCCGAACTCGCGCATGATGTCGTCGCAGACCGAGGGCGACTTGGTAAGCGTAAAGTACGGGTCCATCGGCTCGACCCAGGTGCTCTTATCGGCGATATAGGCGCGCTCAAAGGTACGCACCAGGCGTCCGCTGGCGGGCGAGTTAAAGCCAATCCACAGGTACCACATCCAGTCGAGGGCGTCGCGGTCGCCCACGCGCCAGGCGCGGCGGGCGATGTGGTCGCAAAAATCAAGATAATCGCGCCCGGCGTGCCAGGTGCCCAGACAGTTCATGCTGCTAAAGGTGCCGTCTTCGTTGAGCGGAACGCAGCCGTGGAAGAGCAGGTTGCCGTTGGCGACCTTGTACATCGAGCCGTGGGAATAGAGGAAATCGATATGGCGATGCAGGTGATCGGCGGTGACAAACTCGGACACGAGCTTGTCGATGATGTGCTGCTCCTGGGGCGTGAGCGTATAGGGGTCCGCCGGATCGACGGTGGGGAAGTCGTTGGTCGTGAGCGGCCACACGCTGCCGTCGGCGAGCGTGACCGTGCCGGTGTCGTGTTCGATCTTGTCGAGTAACAGGCGGTCGGTCATGTCGAACTCGGGGTGGCGCTGGATAATCTGGCCCTCGAGCTTAAAGAGCAGCACGTTGATGGCCTTGATCAGCGGGGTGATGGACTCACCGGCGGTGTAGGTGGCATCGGCAAAGGCGACGAGCTCGCGCAGCGAGATGCCGTAGTCGTTCTCGAGGATCTCGTAGTTGTCGTAGCGTAAGTTGTTGCGCAATACCGTGGCGATGCAGGCGGGCTCACCGGCCGCAGCGCCCATCCACAGCAGGTCGTGGTTGCCCCATTGGATGTCGAGCGAATGGTAGGTGAGCAGGCGGTCCATAATCTTGGCCGCGCCGCCGCCTCGGTCGAATATATCGCCCACCAGGTGCAGGTGGTCGACGGCCAGGCGCTTGATGAGCGAAGCGAGCGACTCGATAAAGTCGTCGGCGCTGGCGGTCTCCAGGATGGACTCCACGATGCGCTCGTGATAGCGCACGCGATAGTTGTTCTCGTCCGGGTGCGTGTGCAACAACTCGTCGATGATATAGGCGTAGTCGCGCGGGATGGCCTTACGCACCTTGGAGCGCGTGTAGCGGCTTGAAAGCGAGCGAGCGACCATGATGAGCTGGTCAAGCATCGTCTTGTACCAGGTGGGCGAGTCCTCGCGCTGGCTGCGGACCAGCTCGATCTTCTCGCGCGGGTAGTAGATGAGCGTACACAGCTCGCCCTTTTCGTCAAAGGTGAGCGTGTCGCCAAAGATCTCGTCGACATGTTCGCGCACGACGCCCGAGCAGTTATTGAGGATGTGCATAAAGGCTTCGTACTCGCCGTGCACGTCGCTCATAAAATGCTCGGTGCCCTTGGGTAGGTTGAGGATGGCCGAAAGGTTGATAATTTCGGTAAACGCGGATTGTTCGGTGGGGAACTGTCTCGACAGCAGGCGCAGATACTTGAAGTCTTGCGGGTTGCGATCGAATGCGACCATGAAACACCTTCCGATGGGGCTGGTAAAACTGATAAACAGCGTCAAACGTTTATCAGTATGCGCCGCTTTTGTTTCCATTTTGCGCCAGCGGCTGAATTGTCGGCTGAACGGTTTGGTAAATCGATTTAGTTGAGGTAGATATGGCGGTTGAGTGGAGACGACAGAAGGTGTTTTCTCAGATATTTATGCGTGGGTTCGGTGGAGACGATGGTGGTAAAGATGTTCGCTATTATTGCTTCGATTTGGTAAATAGTGGACATATGTACCGTATGTAGGCTCACTGTGCGATAATTTGCGCAGTAATGAGTAAGGAGCCTCATATGAGTGATTTTGTCCTGACCTGTGAATCTGCCGCCGACCGAACTCGGGAGTTCTTTGCGTCGCGCAATATCCCTGTCGTGTGTTTTCATTACGAGATCGACGATGTTGTCTATACGGACGATCTGTATCAGTCGATTACGCCGGACAAGTTTTTTGCCCAGATTGCCGCGGGCGCCATGCCCAAGACGTCTCAGGTGAGCGTGGGTGAGTACGAGGAGTTTTGGGAGCCGTTTGTTGCCGAGGGTAAAGACGTGCTGCACCTGACGTTGTCGTCGGGTATTTCGGGCACGTATGGATCGGCCTGCGTCGCGGCGCAGATGCTTGCGGATCGCTATCCCGAGGGCGGCAAGGTGCGCGTCATCGATTCGCTGGGGGCGTCTTCGGGCTTTGGTCTGTTGCTGGAATATGCCGCCGACGTGCGCGATAGCGGGGCTTCGCTCGACGAGACGGCCGCTTGGATTGAGGAGCATAAACTCAACCTGCACCACTGGTTCTTCTCGACCGATCTGTCGAGCTACCTGCGCGGCGGTCGCATTTCGGCCGCGAGCGCGATCATCGGCACGGCGCTCAAGATTTGCCCGCTTATGACGGTCGATTGCGACGGTAAGCTGGCACCGCGTGAGAAGATTCGCACCAAGAAGCGCGCGATTTCCGAGATGGCTAAGACCATGATGGCACACGTGCAGGGCGGTACGGATTATTCGGGTAAGTGCATCATGTCGCACTCGGCGTGCCGCGAGGATGCCGAGGCAGTTGCGGCGCTGATTGAGGAACAGGTTCCGCAGCTTAAAGGCAAGATTGAGATCAATGACATCGGTACTCTGATTGGCTCGCATACCGGACCTGGTACGGTGGCGCTCTTCTTTATGGGCGACAAACGCGTGGATTAATTTGCCCCATCACGTCGCTGCATGATTGCTCAAACGAAAACGGCCCGCCTCACGTTTGTGGGGCGGGCCTTGCTGTTGCGGCTAACGTTTCTTTCCGCGGAAGAAGAAGCCGTGCAGTGACGGCTTGAGGCCGCGGTTGGCGCGATGCTCCTCGACGCGCTCGTGGATCGAAGCGACGCGCTCGATGACTTCGTCGGGAATCGGCACGTCGGGATTCATGTTCTCGACCTGGCTGACCTCGGCGGCGGCGACCTGGTCGATAATGGGCACATCGTCGCGCGAGATGACAGGTGTGGCGTCTTCCTTCATCTTGCGATAACGCTGCATCATGTCGGTCTGTAGCTGCTGGGCCGAAGGCGGCGTCCAGATGATGGCGTTGGCGCCGGCGGCGATGGTCTCGCGAATGCTCTCGGACGTCTTGCCGCCCGGCGCGATGAGCGGCAGGTTGGGATAGTGCTCGCGCAGCTCGCGCAGGACCTGCGGCGTGTTCTTGCCGGCTGCGATGTTGAGGATCTTGGCGCCGGCGCGCACCTTTGCGTGAGCATCGTCGTCGCAACGAACGACCGTGGCGATGACGGGGATGTCGGCGATGTTGGTGATGTGCTCGACCATCTCGGCGGTGGCGGGGGAGTTGACCACGCAGCCCGCCGCACCTTGCATCTCGGAAACGGCTGCCATCTGCACGGAGCGCTTACCGGTGGTGGTGCCACCGCCCACGCCTACAAAGACCGGGCACTCGGCGACGGTCAGCAGCGCTTGCGTAATGGCGGGCTGCGGCGTGAAGGGGTAGACCGCAAAGACGGCATCGGCGTTGGAGTTGCGGATAACCGCGACATCGGTGGTGTAAATGAGCGATTTGATACGACGGCCGAAGAGCGTAAAGCCGCTGGCCTCCTCGATCTCGTCGGGCATGCGGAGGGCCGCCTTGCGCAAACGCCCGTCGATGGGCAGCGGCTCCATGGGGAGCAGTCCGTTGGGGGTCACGGCTACCTGGGGCTCGGTGAACTCGTCTGCGAGCTCAACCTCGGAGAAATCGACCGAGGCGACGATGTCCTCGTGAACCTCGGCGGGCACATCGATGGGAGCTTGGTCGTTTGTCGCGGTGGGCGTGTCGAAGGAGCTGGTGCCGACGAAGGCGTCGACGCGCTCGTTTAGATCGTTGAGGGTATCCATGGAAGCTCGATTCTATGTGATGACGGCCGGCGCGATGTAGCCGGAATTGCGAATGCTAAATCGTTTGACGAATTGATTTTTCCCCGCCGCACCATCCGTTAGACCGAAGGGCCGGCGAACGTGAAGGAGCTGTGGTGGCGGGTATCGAGGTGCTATCTTGAAAGTCCCGTTTAAAAGAGAGGTGACGCGGTATGGAATTTTCGGCAATGTTGGGCTCGATTGGCCTATGCGTGGGCGCAATCGTAGCCGCCGCGGTCATCTACTTTGTGGTCACGGCCATTAAGGGCAAAAGGGCCGAACGCAAGGAGCGCGCGATGCTTAAACAGCATCGCGACCAGCAGGGCAAACGCGCACAGAGATAGCTTGTTGAGTTTTGGATCCGTGCGCTAGCTGCGTTTTCGGATCAGGGCAATGTAGAAGCCCTCAAAGTCGCGGCTGGGCGGAATGGTTAGCGTGCCGGGCAGGCCGTTGGCGATGGCCGATACCTGACCCGCGGCAATGGCCTCGGTGAGAGCGTTGCACTCGATACGCGGCTCCTCGCCGGCTTCCTGGGCGCGGCGTGCTTCGCTTTCGCTCGGCGTGCCGTCAAGGGGGATGAGCTCGCAGTCCATATGCTTGTCGAGGGCCTCTTGCAGGGCGTCCTCGTTTTCCTGCGGCATGATCGAACAAGTGGAATAGACGAGCGTGCCGCCCGGCTTGAGGGCTCCCATGGCGCGGTCCAGAAGCGCGCGCTGCGAGCGGGCGCACTTGACGAGCAGCTGCTCGGTGAGGCCGCGCAGGCTTTTCTCGTTGCCGCTGATGACGGTGCCCGTGCCGGTGCAGGGGGCGTCGAGCAGAATACGGTCAAAGCGGAAGAACTCGTCAAGCTCGCGTGCGTCAATGCGCATAACGGGCACGTTTTTGGCGCCCTGGCGGCCCAAGTTGGCCTCAAGCTTTTCGGCGCGGGGAATGCTCATCTCGCAGGCCGTGAGGTGTGCCTGGCCCTGGGTGAGGGCGGCGATCTGCGTCGTCTTGCCGCCGGGGGCTGCGCACATGTCCAGGATGTCCTCGCCGGCCTGAGCGCCCAGGACCAACGGCGGCATCATGGACGACAGACTTTGCAAGTAGATCTTGCCGTCGCGGTAGATGTCGAGATCCCACAGATCGGAAACCTGGGCCTCGGGCAGGATAAAGGCGTCTGGGTACCAGGCGACGGGGTTGTGGGCGATGCCGGCGGCACCGAGCGCCGCAGCGATGTCCTCGGCGGTCGCCTTGAGCGTGTTGGCGCGCAGCGTGACCGGGCGTGTGGCCGCGGCGCCGAAGCCCTCGATCATGAGCTCGGCATCGGCGGGCGCATAGGCGCCGGCGACCGTATCGACCATAAAGCGCGGCAGGTCGGCGGCGGAGTGTTGGGCGGCAAGCTGGTCGGAAAGCTCGGTGGCAGCAAACTGCCTAAGCTTGAGCTCGGGCTTAACCTGCTTTTTCTGCTTACGACGACGCGGCTTGGACATCCGTCTTTCCTTCCACCTAAATGATTGTTCTGGGCGCGTTGCTGCAGGCGTGCTTTAGTACTGGCTCTCGTGCTTGCTGAAGAAGTCGAAGCGCGGGGGCAGCGGCTTCACGCGGTGCTCGCCGGGCTTCTCGCCCAGGCTCTCCACAAACTCGTCCGTGGAGGCAAAGATGTTATCCCAGCTAAAGAAGGCGACCGGATCGACGTCGAAGTATTCGCAGATGAGCTCGCAGCCGGCCGGCACAATACCGTGCATGAGCACAGTCGCCACGCGCAGCTCGGTAAAGGCGTCGACGAGGGCCTGCGTCATCGCGGCGTTTGCCTCGTTACCCTCGAGCTTGTTGGCGGCCTTGGAGGCATCGCTCCAGCGCTTGTTGGCGGCGCGCAGGTAGTCGTCGCACACGGCGAGTGCGCGGTGCGTCTCGAACTTGTACATGGCCTGCTCAAAGGCGAGAGCTGCCTGCTGGGCGGCTTCGACCACGGTGTCAGAAGCGGCACCGGCGGGGATGCAGCCGTTGCGGTAGGGGCTCTCGTCGCCTTCCTTGATGGCAACGCCGTAGAAGCAGCTGCGGGCCAGGCGGTTGAAGACGCCGGTCAGCAGCGCGCTCTCCTTAAGGGCCGGATCGATAACGCGCTTGTCGTCGCAGGCGCGCACCTCGTTGCCGTCCTTGTCCTTGCCGGTCACACGCGTGTCGTATGCCTTGGGGCTAAAGCTCACCGGCTTTTCGGACAGGCCGAGCGACAGCCAGTGCGCGCGCATCTGCTCGCAGGTGTAGTGGTTGAGCAGGTCGTCTGCCGGCGGGGGAGGCGTCTGCGAGGACGAGCTGGCTTTTTTGCCCATGTAGAGCAGGTGATAGCAGGCGCTGACGGTGCTCTGCGTAAGGTCCCAACCCAGGGCCTCCCACATGGCGGTCTGAGCGATGCAGTAGAAATAGATGTTGTCCTGACCGATAAACTGGTAAATCTGAGCGTCGTCAGAGCACCACCAGTCGCGCCAGTCGAGCGAGCTGTGCTGGTAGGTGGGAGCGGGTACCTGCGTGGAATCGGCAGCGGGTTCGCCCATGAGGGCGGCATCCTGGGCGGCGACGCCCTCGGTCACGCCGGCGGCGCGGGCATCGCGTGCGAGTACGGTACGCGTATAGCTGATGGGCGCCCACAGGCTCTCGGGCCAGCACCAGCAGGTGACGTCGGAGACGCCATCGACCTCGGGCACCGGAACGCCCCAGTCGATGTTGCCGGTGATGCGGAAGGGCACGAGCGCCTTGCCGCTGCGGAAGCGCACGCCACCGTTGGCGAGCACCGCGTGGGCATCGTCGCGCTCCTTCCAGCTGGGGAAGGTGACGGTAAAGCTGCTCTTGTTGCCCTCGGGCTCCAGCACGGTGTGCTCGGGAAGCTGATCCTCGACGGCATCGAAGGCCTCGCGGAACTTGTTCTGGATGTAGAGCTGAGCCGGCAGCAGCCACTCCTCCATGGTCTTGGAGACCACGGAGCGAACCTGCGGGTTCTGGGCGAGCTTGGCGGTGTAGGTCTTCATAAAGTCGAGGTAGGCCGGCAGGTCGAAGTAGAGGTTGTCGACCGGGCGCAGCTCGGGCACCTCGCCGGTGAGCTGGCTCTTGGGCGCGATGAGCTCCTCGGGCTCAAACTGGTGACCTAGGTCACACTCGTCGGCATAGGCTTTCTCGGACTTGCAGCCCTGGATGGGGCAGCGGCCGATCACCTGGCGGCCGTTGAGGAACGTGCCGGCCTTGGCATCGTAGAACTGCAGCGTGGAGCGCTTGGAGATGGTGCCCTGCTCGTGCAGGCGCTCGATAATCTCGGCGGTTACCTCGTTGTGAATCTGCGCAGCCGGCTCAAGTCCCGAGCCGCCGTAGATATCGCAGCTGATGTTGTAGTTGTTGAGGGTCGCGGCCTGGCGGGAGTGGTTGGACTCGACATACTCGCCGATGGACTTGTCGTAGCCCTCGTTCTCCTTGAGTTTGCGGTAGCTCTCCATGATGGGCGAGCCATAGCAGTCGGTGCCCGAGGTGAAGATGACGTTCTCGCGGCCCAGGCGGTCGCGCAGGAAGCGGGCGAAGAAGTCGGCCGGGACAAAGACGCCGCCAACGTGGCCAAAGTGAAGGCCCTTGTTGCCGTAGGGCTCGCCGGCGGTAACGATGGCGCGGCGAGGCCAGCTGGGACGGTCGTTCATGGAGTATTTGGATGCCATGGGACTCCTTCGCATATGGTGAGAGCGCGGCCGGGCGCAAGGCTCGGCGGCGCGGTGGTCAATTCGTGCATATCGTTCGACATTATCGCACATGCGGACGGGTACGTGGCAGGGGCGCTATCCTAAGATGCTATGAATGAGATTTCCAACATACATGCGTTTGAGGACGAGGATTTTCTGCACGCTTGCTTCGTGTGGGGGATGGTCGTCGTCGGCGTGTTTGCCGCGTGCCTGGTGCCGGTGTTTATGCTGCTGGGCGGGCCTGCGGACTTGGATGTGGCTGACGCGGGCGGCTGGATGGTTGTCGTGGGCTGGATAGTCGGCTTGGCTGCGGTTTTGGCGGCTTCATTTGCCGTGCACGAGCTGGTGCACGGTGTATTTTTTAAGCTGCTGGCGCCTGCGGGCGCGCAGGTGACCTTTGGGGCGAATCGCGAGACGGCGATGATCTATGCCTGCGCCGAGGGCGTTGTGTATTCGCGCCGGCGGTACATGGCGGTTTGCCTGGCGCCGACGGTTGTTGTGACGGCGGCGTTTGCCCTGGGGTTTGCGTTCTCGGGCTATCCGCTGCTGTGCTACCTGGCGGCCGGCTTGCATTTATCGGGCTGTGTGGGCGACTGGTATTACGTGCGGACCATTTTGCGCGACCGCCGCATTGTCGCCTGCGAGGACACGTCCTTCGGCGTGCGCTTTTTCGGGTGAGGAGATGTCGATGAAGCCGTTGTTGTTGCACGCCTGCTGTGCGCCGTGCTCTCTTGAGCCGGTCCGCCTGCTGCGCGAGGAAGGGTTTGAGCCCACAATCTGCTGGACAAACCCCAATATTCAGCCGCACGATGAATGGCAGCGGCGTTTGGACGAGCTGCGTCGGTGGTGTGCCGATGGCGACATCGAGCTTATCGAGGCGGGGGAGGACCGGGAGCGCTGGGAGGCCGGCGTGGCCCCTCTGGGCGCCGATCGACCCCGTCGCTGTCGCGCGTGCTATGCCCTGCGTCTGGCCGAGGCATGTCGTGTGGCCCAGGAACGCGGGTTTGAGTTTGTGGGCACGACGCTCGCCGTCTCGCCGTATCAGCTGTTCGACACCTGCAATGATGTGCTCGAGCGCTTGGCGGCCGCACATGGGCTCACGCCGGTGATTCGCGATTTTCGCCCGTATTACCCCGAGGCCACGCGTCGTTCGCGTGAACTGGGTATGTATCGGCAGAATTACTGCGGCTGCCGCTTCTCGGCTGTCGAGGCGGCCATGGATCGCGCCCGCATCCGCGACGAGCGCAAAGCCGCCAAAAAGTAGTTCATTTGGGACGTCAGCCTGCTAGGATGTAGAGCGGACTTTAGCTATATAAGGAGTATCCGACGTGTCTATGCGTACCGATGATTTTGACTACAACCTTCCTGAGGAACTGATCGCCCAAGCTCCTGCCGAGCCGCGCGACTCCTGCCGCCTACTGGTGGTGGATCGCAAGGGCTCTCAGGCGGGAACGCCGCTGGAGCACGGCGGTACCGTTGAGCACCGCATCTTCCGCGACATCATCGACTATATCGAGCCGGGCGACGTGCTCGTCATCAACCAGACGCGCGTGATGCCGGCCCGTTTGATCGGTCGCAAGACGGCGTGGTCGAGACCCTGCTGCTCAAGCGCCGCGAGGATGTTGACCCGCTGGGTCACGTTTGGGAGTGCCTGGTCAAGCCGGGCAAGCGTCTGAAGCCCGGTGCCCAAATTGAGTATCGCGCCGGTGGCGCCCATGCGCCCGAGGGGGCTCCCGTGGTGCTGACGGCCGAGGTCGTCGACTTTGTCACCGATAGCCGCGGCGGCCGACTGGTGCGTTTTGAGCCGGCCGGTTG
>URTL01000053.1 GCA_900550785.1 uncultured Collinsella sp.
CTTTGCAAAGCGGGACCGGTCTCCGATCATCTTCACCCGGACATTATTTGCAGAAGCAATTTTTAACAGGCGCACCATGTAGTAGCGGAACAGCTGCATCAGAGCTCCTACCTCATCCTCGGAGCGCTTCCAGTTTTCCGTGGAAAAGGCGTACACCGTCAGGTACTTTACGCCGATGTTCTTGCAGTAGGTAGCGATGCGGCGGAACGTCTCCGCTCCTGCCTTGTGGCCAGCGGTGCGGGGCAGGCCCCGCTTCGTGGCCCAGCGACCGTTGCCGTCCATGATGCACGAGATATGGTGCGGAATGTTATTGAGGTCAAGGTCGGAAAAACCGACGCCCGCAGGGGCGTCGGCAAAGTACTCGACCAGTTTATGCTCGTCGTATTGCACCTTAGATCTCCATGACCTCGGCTTCTTTTTCCTTCAGAAGCTCCTCGACCTTGGCGACATACTCATCGGTGTGCTTCTGGACCTTGGCCTGCTCGCGACGGACATCGTCCTCGGTGAGTTCCTCATCGCGCTCGAGCTTGTTGTTGAAGTCGCGACGGATGTTACGGATAGACACCTTGGCCTGCTCGGCGTACTCGCGGCACTCCTTGACGAGCTCGCGACGGCGCTCCTCGGTGGGAGCCGGGAACGGAAGACGAACGACGGTGCCATCGGAGTTGGGGGTAATACCCAGATCGGAAGCGCCGATGGCCTTGACGATAGCATTGATGAGTGCCTTGTCCCACGGCTCGATGAGCAGCATGTGGGCCTCGGGGGTCTTGACGGCGGCAACCTGCGTGACCGGCGTGGGAACACCGTAATAATCGACGGTGATGTCGGACAGAATGTTGGCATTGGCGCGGCCGGTACGGACCTTGGAGAAGTTATGCTTGAGGGACTCGAGCGACTTGTCCATATGGGCGGTGATGTTCTCTGCCATGCTTAATCCTCCTGATAGACGAGCGTGCCGACGGGCTCACCCGCGAGCGCGCGCTTGACGGTGTCCTCGCCATCGATGTTGAGGACCAAAATCGGCATACGGTTATCCTGGCACAGTGCCGTAGCCGTGGAATCCATAACCTGCAGACCGCGGACGAGAACCTCGTGATAGGTAATCTTGTCAAAACGGACGGCATCGGCGCACTTGACGGGATCCTTGTCGTAGATGCCGTCAACCTTGGTGGCTTTAATCAGAATCTCGGCGCCGATCTCGCACGCACGAAGAGCCGCGGCGGTGTCGGTCGTAAAGTATGGATTGCCCGAACCGGCGGCAAAAATAACAACGTTGCCCTTGGAAAGGTGGTTGATGGCGCGACGGCGAATATAGGGCTCGCAGATCTCGTTCATCTGGATAGCGCTCATAACGCGGCAGGGAACATCGTTGTGCTCGAAGGCATCCTGCAGGGCGAGCGCGTTCATAACGGTTGCCAGCATACCCATGTAGTCGGCCTGAGCACGCTCCATGCCACCGGCAGCGCCGGCCATGCCGCGGAAAATATTACCGCCGCCGACAACGACGCCGACCTCATGGCCAACGGCGAGCAGCTCCTTGACCTGCTTGGCAAGATGGTCGGTAACCTTGGGGTCGATGCCATATTGACCGTCGCCCATGAGTGCTTCGCCGGAAAGCTTAAGAAGCACGCGTTTATATCGGATGTCGGACAAAGCGATCCTCCTTTAATTAGACTCTCAATATGATATCAAAGGCTCTCATAAGAGCGATGAAAAAGCAGGCTGTGAGTAAAACCCACAGCCTGCTCATTACCAGCTACAAGAGCTTATTTACTCGCCACGGACCAGACGGTCAAAGGCAACGACGGTAATGGTGTCGCCGAGCTCCTTGGAGACCTGCTCAGCGTACTTCTTGATGGTGAGGGAGCTGTCCTTGATGAACTCCTGCTCGGTGAGCACGGACTGCTTGTAGAACTTCTCCAGACGGCCGACAGCCATCTTCTCCTGAATAGCCTCGGGCTTGCCGGACTCAGCAGCCTGGGCCATGTAGATCTGCTTCTCGTGCTCGACAGTCTCGGCCGGAACCTGATCGCGGGTAGCGCAGATCGGGGCGACGGCGGCAACCTGAAGGGCAACGTCGTGAGCGAAGGTCTTGAAGGACTCAGCCTGAGCGGTCTCGGCCTTCTCGAAGGCGAACTCGACGAGGACGCCGATCTTACCACCCATGTGGATGTAAGAAGCGAGCGCGCCGTTCTCGGCCTTGCGGGCAGCGAAGCGGGAGATCTTCATGTTCTCGCCCATGATGTGAATCATCTCGGTGAGCTCGGAGGAAACGGTCTCCTCGCCCATCGGCTTCTCGAGCAGAGCGTCGACGTCAGCAGACTCGGTGGTAGCGACAACCTCAGCGACCTTGGAAGCAAAGCCAGTGAACTTGGCGTTGGAGCCAACGAAGTCGGTCTCGCAGGAGAGCTCGAGCAGAGCGCCGGTCTTGCCATCCTCGGAGACGAACGCGGCGACAGCGCCCTCGTTGGTCTCACGGCCAGCCTTCTTGGCAGCCTTGGCAAGGCCGTTCTTACGCAGAACGTCGACAGCGGCGTCCATGTCGCCGTCAGCCTCGACGAGAGCCTTCTTGCACTCCATCATCGGGGAGTCGGTCATCTCGCGGAGCTGCTTGACCATAGCGGCGGTAATCTGGGCCATTGTGGTTCCTTTCAAAGAGATGAAAAAGAATTAACTAAGACTGATTTACTCGGCCTTGGGCTCAGCGGCCATCTCGGCCTCGGAGACCTGCTCCTTGCCGGAGCCAGCAAGGCAGGCGTCAGCCATGAGCTCGCACATAAGGGTGACAGCGGAGATAGCGTCATCGTTGCAGGGGATGCCGTACTCGACCTCGTCGGGATCGGAGTTGGTGTCGATCAGAGCGACGACGGGGATGTTCAGGCGCTGAGCCTCCTTGATGGCGTTCTCCTCGCGCTTGGTGTCGATGACGAAGAGAGCCTGGGGCAGACCCTTCATGTCGCGAGCGCCACCGAGGTTGGTCTGGAGCTTGGTGAGCTCCTTGCCGAGCACAGCCTGCTCCTTCTTGGGCAGAACAGCCATGCGGCCGTCCTCGACCATGGCCTCGAGCTCCTCCATGCGGTTGATGCGGGAGCGGATGGTGACGAAGTTGGTCAGCATACCGCCGAGCCAACGCTGGTTGATGTAGGGCATGTTGGCGCGCTCAGCAGCGTTCTTGACGGCCTCCTGAGCCTGCTTCTTGGTGCCGACGAACAGCACGTTGCCACCCTTGGCGACGTTCTTGACGAAGGTGTAGGCCTGATCGGCGTCGAGGATGGTCTGCTTGAGGTCGAGGATGTAGATGCCGTTGCGCTCACCGAAGATGAACGGCTTCATCTTAGGGTTCCAGCGACGGGTCTGGTGACCGAAGTGGCAGCCGGCCTCGAGCAGGGTGCGGATATTAATCTTGGTAGCCATGTTAAACCTCCTGTGGTTTGCCTCCGCGCGGGGTCATCCTCCAAAACCAACCCGGACATGTGCTACCAAAGCCCGGGCACCACGGTATGAAGTAGCCGCGCGTGCGTGATAAAAACATGTTGCCGTGAAGCAACCCGATGAATGATAGCAGGAATGCATCTTCCTGCCAACCCGCAATCAAAACCACACACCTGAGCGCGGCGCGGGACGTCCCAGCCACTATTCGCCGCGGGGATGGGCTTGAGCCACGGCACGTTTGAGCCGATCGGGTGTGAGATGCGTGTAGATCTGCGTCGTGGACAGGCTCGCATGACCTAGCAGCTCTTGAACCGAGCGCAGGTCCGCACCGCCCTCGAGCAAGTCGGTCGCAAAGGTATGGCGCATCGCATGCGGGGCGATGTCGGCAGGAATGCCGGCAAGTGCCGCAAGCATATGGAACCGCCTCCTGAGCATGGCGGCACTCATGCGGTTTCCGCGCGCCGAGATAAACAGCGGATGCACGCCGTTCGCACTATCGACACGCTTTGCCTGCGCAAGGAGATGTGGCCTCCCCTCCTCAATATAGCGGCGGGTCGCCTCGATAGCGCGCCGATACAGAGGCACGATACGCTCCTTGCTCCCCTTGCCCCAAAGTCGCAGTGTTCGCTCGGACCAACCAAAAGACTCCACGTTGAGCGCCGCAAGCTCCGAGATTCGCGCGCCGGAGGCATAGAGCAGCTCGAGCATCGCCGCATCGCGCAGCCCCGCAGGCGTCGAAGTGTCAGGGGTCTTGAGCAACGACTCGACTTGCCGGGTCGTCAGCACGCCGGGAAGATCGCGCGGCAGCTTGGGCGAGGATATCGCCGAGACCGCATCGCCCTCAACGATTCCCTCGGCAGCCATCCACCGATAGAGCGAGCGAATGGCAGACAGGTGTGCCGCAAGGGTCCGAGCCGCCACCTGGCCACGCGACAGCTCGGCCAAATAGGAGCGAACGGTCCGCACGTCGGCGGCGCGAGCGTCGATGCCCTCGCGGTCGCACCACGCGGCGAAGCGCTCGAGCCGCGAGGCGTAGGCGGTTACCGTATTGGGGGCGAGTCCTTCGACGCGTGCAATGTAGGCAATGAACGAGTCGACGGCATCATACAGGTCAAAGGCTATGACCTCTCGCCTCCAAACAGGTCGGAGCGCGTTTCGAGATAGGCGTCCAGGGCCTTGAGGGCGCGATCCGCGTAGGCCTGGTAACGATCGCGCTTGCTGCGACGCTTACCGTCCTCGAGTGGCGGCACAAGACCAAAGTTGACGTGCATGGGTTGATAGCCCACCGTAGCCGGATCGGTCGCATACCCCACAAGCGCGCCCAGGGCGCCCTCGCGCGGAAGCTCGACGCCCGCGACACCGATAGCCTCGGCATAGGTGTTGAGCGCGGCGAGCAGACCCGTCGCCACGGCCTCCATGTACCCCTCGGTACCGGTAATCTGGCCGGCAAGACGCACGCTCGTGCCGGGCACGGCAAAGGTGCCATCGAGCACGTGCGGCGCATCGACAAAGGTGTTACGGTGCATGACGCCGTAGCGGAAGAACTCGGCGTTCTCCAGGCCGGGAACCATATGGAAGACGCGCTTCTGTTCGCCGAAGGTCAGGTTGGTTTGGAAACCAACCAGGTTATAGGCCGTCTTCTCCTTGTTCTCGGCGCGCAGCTGAATCGCCGCCCAGGGACGGCGACCGGTGCGCGGGTCGGTGAGCCCGACGGGCTTCATGGCACCAAAACGGATGGCATCCTTGCCCGTACGCGCAACCTCCTCGGCAGGCTGGCAGGCCTGGAACAGGTCCCCGCCCTCAAAATCCTTGAGCACCACGCGATCGGCCGTTGTGAGCGCCTCGATAAAGGCCTCGTACTCTTCCTTATTGAGCGGGGCATTGAGATAGTCGCCACTCCCCTGCTCCTCGTAGCGCGACTGCGAGAACAGCACGCCCATATCGAGCGTCGAGGCATCGACAATCGGGGCGGCCGCGTCAAAGAACGCCAGGGCGTCACCACCGACGAGCTTCATGACCTCCTCGCTCAATGCCCGCGAGCACAAGGGCCCTGCGGCAATGACCACGTGGCCCTCGGGGATCTGGGTGACCTCACCGTGGACAACCTCGATATTGGGGCGAGCGGCAACCTCGGCCTCAACAAGCTCGGAAAACTTGACGCGGTCGACTGCCAGGGCGCCGCCGGCAGGAACGGCTGCGCGATGAGCACAGTCGAGCAAAACCGAGCCCATACGCTCGAGCTCGGCCTTCAGCAGACCGGCGGCGGAATCGGGACGGGTCGACTTAAACGAATTGGAGCAGACGAGCTCTGCCAGGTGATCGGTATGGTGAGCCGGGGAGCTCACCTGGGGGCGCATCTCACACAGCTTTACGGCAAACCCGCGGTCTGCCAGCTGGATCGCGCATTCCGAACCCGCCAGACCGCCACCGATAACCGTCACCTGATCGAACTGCATCTGCAAACACCTTTCTAATTGACACGTTTTCCATTGTGACCGAAGGGCGTCTGGGCGTGAAGGGCAAACTTGGAGGGCGCATACCTTCCATCCATCATGCGCTCGATAAGGCCCTCGAGTTCAAGCGAACCCAAGAGTTTGAGTACGCCGACAGCATCGAGCGAGACGAGCGCCGCAATGTCGTCGACCTTGAGTGGAGAGGCGATGAGCGCATGCATCACGGTCTGCTGCGTTGGATCCAGGTCGGCAATGCCGGGAGCATCGGGGCGCGAGTAGCGCAGGGTGCCGTAGATGCGTGAGATAGCCATCTCGATAGATTCCTCGTCGATGATGCAGCAGGCACCGTTCGCAATGAGGTAATTCGTGCCACGCGACTCGGGCGATAGGATCGACCCCGGCACGGCAAGAAGTTCGCGCCCCAAATCCATAGCAGCCTCGGCTGTGGAAAACGTCCCAGAAGGCATACCCGCCTCGGATACAAAGAGGGCTTGCGACAGGGCCGCGATTACGCGATTGCGGCGCGGAAAGGCGAACTTGCGCGGACCCATGCCCCACGGAGAGATCGACACGACCGCGCCACCCGTATCAAGCGTGCGCGTAATCAGCCCCGCGCTCGAACGCGGGTAGACCACGTCGGCGCCCGTCCCCAGCACCACAACGTGTTTGCCGCCGGCGTTGACCGCAGCCCAACCCGAGGCCTGGTCACAACCGACCGCACCGCCCGAAACTACCGTCACTCCCGCCTCGACCGCAACCTTTGCCGCAAGCTCTGCCACGGCAAGACCATACGGCGAGGCCTTGCGCGCGCCGATGATGGAGAGCGCGGGTGTCGAAAGCACCTCGGGGTTGCCGCGCACATAAAGCGTCTGGGGTATATCAGAAAGCTCCAAAACGGTCTCGGGATACAACGCATCGCCTGGATGCAGCTCGAAGGTCCCCTCGGCCATCATTGGTCCCTCCTTCCCTGGTACATCGCCGCCTCGAGCACGTGGTCCTGCGTCACTTGCTCGCTCTCGGCGACGTCGGCGATTGTACGCGCGATACGCACCAGGCGCACGATACCGCGGCCCGTGAGATGCGTGCGCTTCGACAGGCCGAGCACACACTTCTCCGCCGCATCATCGAGCTCGAAGGTCGAAACGACGCCGTCAATGGACCGCGTCTCGTCATCGTCGGACTCGGCATCCGCATCGTCCATACGGGACTCGCGCCAGGCGCGAAAGGCGCGACCGCGCACAACGTAGTCACGTAACTCGGCCGACGACATACCCTCCGCACCCTCGATAATCACTTGGGGATCGGGACGGGTCACATCGATCATCATGTCGATACGGTCGGCCAAAGGACCGCGCAGTTTAGACCGATAGCGCTCGACCATCGCCGCCGAGCAGCGACACGGCACCTCGCGATCCCCCAAAAAGCCGCAGGGGCAGGGATTGCTCGCAGCCAGCAGCTGAAAGCGCGACGGGAAGGTAAAGGCCCCGTCGACGCGTACGATCCTGACTTAGCCGCGCTCGATGGGCTGACGCAGTGTCTGCAGCACACCGGTGGGAAACTCGGCAAGCTCGTCCAAAAAGAGCACGCCGCCATGAGCAAGGCTGATCTCACCCGGGTGCACCGGGCGCCCACCGCCAATGAGGCCCGCCGTTGAAATGCTGTGATGGGGGCTTCGAAACGGCCGATGACCTGCCAATAAGCCATCGATGTTCTCGCCCAAGACCGAATGAATGCACAGCGCCTCCTGCTGATCCTCAACAGAAAGCTCGGGCAGAATGCCGGTCATACGGCGCGCGAGCATGGTCTTGCCCGAACCGGGCGAGCCGATCATGAGCAGGCCGAGCTCGCCGGCTGCCGCAAGCGCCATGCCGCGTTTAGCGACTTCCTGCCCCAGTACGTCGGCATAGTCGAGCTCGGGCTCAAAGGTCGCCTCGACGCCCTCGGAATCCAAGTAGTGCCGGGCGGCATCGCCCATACCATGAGCAAGCTGAGACAAATGATCGATAAAGCCGCAATCCACGCCCGCGAGTGGCACATGCTGGTCGGACCTGCCGGCGATAAAAGACAGCCCCATGTCGCGAGCCAGCAGCTGGAACGCCACCTCGCCTTTGACGGGAAGCACCGTACCGTCCAAGCCGAGCTCGCCGGCGATAAGGCAGCGATCGAGGTTGTCACGGGGAATCTGCCCATCGGCCGCTAGAACCGCGATGGCGATGGGCAGGTCAAAGCCGCTACCGGTCTTGCGGATATCGCCGGGTGCCAGGTTAACGGTAATGCCCGAGCGCGGGATCTCGAACCCGGCGGAGCGCATCGCGCAGCGAATACGACCGCGTGACTCCATCACCTCCATACTCGGGATGCCGAGCATCTGGATGCCCGGGATGCCACCGGCAAGCGAGACCTCAACCGTGACGTGAATCGCCTCGACGCCGCGGATGCAGGCCGCGTGAACGGCAAACGTCTCGAACGCCATCACGACACCTGCCAATCGAACGCGTTGTACTGGTGCTCGATCTCGGCGATATGCCCGCCGCGAATGGTGACGCCCACGGCATCGAAGCGAATCGCCTTGAGCGGATAGTGCTCCATGAGATAGCAACTCGCGATGCGGCGGTAGCGGCGTTGCTTTTGGGCGTCCACGGCCTCCTCGGGAAAAACCCGCGTGTTGCAATCCAGTGCGACGCGCCTGGTCTTGACCTCCGCCATAGCCACGACATCGTCGAGCTCATCGAGCAGCACCAGGTCGGCCTCGCCCTCTGAGCATCGATAGCCTTGTTCCAGCAATGCATAGCCGCGCTCGTTAAAGTAATCGATTGCGATAAGCTCGCCCAGCATGCCCAGCTCGCGGGGACTGAGCCCCTTGATAAACTCGGGCGTCATCGCCCCGCAGTCGAGCTCGCCGTTTTCCCAACGCTCCTTGAGCTGCTGCGTCTTACTCTTTTTGCTTGCGGCACTCATGGGGTCTCCTTTCCCGCACGCTGCATTGCCCCGATGATGAGGGCACCTTTCATGCGGGTAAGTACCGGAAGCAAACCAAAAGCTGACCAAATGCCGTCAAAAAAAGGACCGTACGCAGCAATGGTGCTGTATACGGCCCGCTACCAGCAGGTTTATAAAACCCCAGAGGTCCCTGTCTCCACAATTAGCCTAGAAAAGGCGCTCAGTCTGCAGAAAGTTTCCGCAAAAGCTCACGCGGTGCAGTGGACAAAGTCCATGTTTGCGAATGGCCTCGATGTGCTCGGGGCTCGCATAGCCCTTCGACTCGGCCAGATGGTACTCGGGATACTCGGCGTCGTACTCGACCATCATCTCGTCACGCGTGACCTTGGCCATGATGGACGCCGCGGCGATGCAGGCGATCTTGGCATCGCCCTTCACCACATCGCGCTCGTTGGGAACGGCACCCAGGGGGTTGCCATCCATGAGCACACAGTCGGGTTCAAGCCCCGTATCGGCCACGGCACCCGCAACGGCGGTACGGATAGCACGGGCCATACCCATCTCATCGATATCCTTAGGCGCGATATGGCAAAAACCGATCGCCGTCGCCACCTCGGCAATCTTCACTGAGAGCAACTCGCGGCGCGCGGGCGTGAGCTTTTTGGAATCGTTGATACCCCAGACGCGCGGCTCCATAGGAAGACAGACGGCGCACACTGTCAAAGGACCGGCCACCGATCCGCGACCTACCTCGTCGACACCAACGACCACCCCATCGCCGCCAAGCTCATGCATAAGCTCGTACATGTCATTGACGCGCTCGCGCTCGGCAAGCTCTTTGGCATGGCGTTTGAGGGCGCGTTCGCAAGCCTTGATCACCTGCTGGCGCGGATCCTCGCGATAATGCTCCACGAGGGCGGGAATCTCCTCAAACGTAGCGCTCGCCAGCTCGCCAGCAACTTGCGATGCCGAAACCGAGCTCGTCATATTGGCCATACCAGGCCCTCCTTGCATGCAAATCAGATAAAAAGAAGGGCCACCCGAAGGTGACCCTTGCGTCCAAACGAGTGGACAGACGCTGCGATCTTCTTAGCGCTTCTCGGGAATGCGAGCAGCCTTGCCCACCTTGTCGCGGAGGTAGTACAGCTTGGCGCGACGGACGCGACCATGACGAACGACCTCGAGCTTGGCGATCTTGGGGCTGTGAAGCGGGAAGGTACGCTCAACACCGACACCGAAGGACATCTTGCGGACGGTGAAGGTCTCGCGGGCACCGGCGCCGGCCATGCGGATGACGTCGCCCTGGAAGACCTGGATGCGCTCGCGGTCGCCTTCCTTAATGCGGTAGTGAACCTTGACGTTGTCGGCGACGCGAACCTGAGGAATGTCCTCGCGGATCTGCTGACGCTCGATTGCGCGGATGTAATCCATGTGCAATTCCTTACTCTTCTAGAGGTGCCGTACCACCTTGGCCGGCACGTAGTTGAACAAACGTATTCGAGTATACACGCGCGGGTTTCTGCTGCAAGAACAATTTTTTACGCAGACAAAAAGACAAAACCAGCACATGAATAACCGCCCGTCTCACGAATGAGACGGGCGGCATGAAGGGGGCTACGCTAGGCGTCTAAACCCAAAACGTTAGGCGGAACGCTTGGCCTCGAGCTTGGCCTGAGCGGCAGCCAGGCGTGCGAGGGGCACGCGGTAGGGCGAGCAGGACACGTAGTCCACGTCGGCCACGTTGAACAGGCCCTTGATGGATTTGGGGTCGCCGCCGTGCTCGCCGCACACGCCAAAGTGCATGTCGGAGTTGGTGGCACGACCTTTCTCGACGGCCATGCGCACGAGCTCCAGCACCGCCGAGTCGATGGTCTCGAAGGGGTTGTCCTTCAAGATCTTCTTGTGCATGTACAGCGGGATGAACTTGGCCTCGGCATCGTCGCGGGAGAAGCCGAAGGTGGTCTGGGTGAGGTCGTTGGTGCCGAAGCAGAAGAAGTCGGCATGATGGGCGATCTCGTCAGCGACCATGCAGGCACGCGGCAGCTCGAGCATCGTGCCCACGGGAATATTGAGCTCGACGCCCTCTTCGTCGGAAACCTCGGCGATTACGCGCTCGATAACCTCGCGGGTCTGGACATGCTCCGCCGTGATGGAGACGAGCGGAACCATGATCTCGGGACGCGGATCGACGCCTTCCTTGATAAGACGGGCAGCAGCCGTGGCGACGGCGCGAACCTGCATGAGCGGCAGATCGCTAAAGACGACGGACAGGCGCACGCCGCGCAGGCCGAGCATGGGGTTCGACTCGACCATGCCGTCGATACGGCGCAGGCGGGCGCGCAGGGCGACAAGCTCTTCCTCGCTGGCGCCAGCGGCTTCCTTCTTGGTGATGGCGATCTCGAGCTCGCGAGGATTATCCAGGAACTCATGAAGCGGCGGATCGAGCAGGCGGACGACCACATCGCGACCGGACATGGTCTTGAACATCGCCAGGAAGTCCTCGGTCTGAACCTTGAGCAGGTCGGCCAGGGCCTGCTGCTTCACGGCCTCATCGTCAGACAGGATAAAGCTCTGGATGATGTTCTTGCGGTCGCCCAGGAACATGTGCTCGGTGCGGCACAGGCCGATGGCCTCGGCGCCAAACTCGAGGGCGAGCGCGGCATCCTCGGGGTTGTCGGCGTTGACGCGCACATGGTTGGCGTGGCCGCCAGTCTCGTCTAAGCGAATCTCGTCGGCCCAGGACAGGATAGTGTCCAGATCGCCGGTGAGCTCGGCCGAAACCAGATCAACGGCGCCGTCGACGACGATACCCTGGGTACCGTCGATGGAGATGACATCACCCTCGCGCAGCACGCGGTCGCTGCCCTCGATGCGCACGACCTTCTCGGCGGCGTCGATGTGGAAGCGTTCGACGCCGCAAACGCAGGGCGTACCCATACCGCGAGCGATAACGGCGGCATGGCTCGTCTTGCCACCGTGGCTGGTCAGGATACCCTCGGCAGCGACCATGCCCTTCAGGTCATCGGGGTTGGTCTCCCAGCGAACCAGAATAACCTTGTGGCCCTCGCTGGCGCGCGCGACGGCATCGTCGCTCGAGAACACGACCTCGCCCACGGCGGCACCAGGGCTGGCGTTGAGGCCGCTGGCCAGGGCCTCGTACTTTTTGCAGGCATCGAACTGCGG
>URTL01000054.1 GCA_900550785.1 uncultured Collinsella sp.
AAAGCAGTGGCTTGAAATTGGTGCTATATTCAGCATGAGTTGTTTAATGCTAGTACGGGAGGCTGATATGGGGCTGTTCAAGAAGAAAAACCCGCAGGATGCCTTTGATCCCGATGTGTTTACCATCACGGATACGATTTTGGACCCGCCGCGGTTTACATTTTTGCCGGCTATCTACCAGGACGCCACGCGCCGCAAGTGGGCCGTGCATCAGCGCGGTGCGACCCCGAGGATTTTTGACTACGCGGATGTGCTGCAGTGCGAGATTGTCGAGACCGGAAATCCCGAGGATGTGCCGGAGCTTAGCAATCGCGAACTAGCTCAGCAGATTTTGATTAATCCAGCTCAGGCTACCAAAAACAATGCTGCCAAGCGTAATATGTGCCTTGGTATGGGTGTCATCGTTGCCGTGCAAACCGGCGAGGATGAGATTTCGAAGCTTGAGATTCCGGTGACCGCGGGCGAAGTCAAGCGAGACTCCGGCCTATATCGGTCGTATCGGAACGTTGCGGAGCAGATCAAAGAAGCCTTCGACGCCATGGGGCGTCCGGAGCAATGATGTCTGCAGCATCAAGCGGTTGAGGAGCCGTGCCCATGCCGAGTGAACCATATGCGATTCCGCCCAAAGATTGCGCCTTTGAGGGCATTCTTTGGTATATCAATCATTATGACCTGCAGGGTGGCGACCGGCTGCCCGCCGAGCGTGTGCTCTGTGAAGAGCTGGGCGTGTCGCGCACGGCGTTTCGTGCTGCGATCGCGCGCCTTATTTCGTGCGGAACTTTGGAAAGCCGCCGCGGTTCGGGCACCTATGTGTGTCCTCCCAAACCGCTGAACATCTTTCAGGAAACATGGAACTATACGCAGGCGGTGGAGAGGGTTGGCTCAAAGTCGACCGCACGCCTGGTTTGGTCCAAGGTCGTGTACGCCGATATCGATCTGGCCCAAAAGGCCCAGATCGACCTGGGCATGCCGCTTTTCTGCATTCGACGTGTGCGCGTGGTTAATGGTTCCCCGGCGTCGATTGAGACGGCCCACGTCAATCTGTCTTTGTGCCCCTCGCTTCCCGATCACGATTTTGAGCAGGAAAGCCTCTACGACGTTTTGCTCAAAGAAGGGAATGTCCATGTGACGCACGGCAAGGAGCATATTTCCATCAGCCGTCTGAACGCCGACGAGGCCAAGTTGCTGGGTGCTCAGGAGGGCACGCCGGTGTTTTACAAGGCTTCGCACGAGCGTGACGAGAACGATGGCTTTGTCGAGTATTGCAAGTCCGTGATTCTGCCGACCAAGTATCGTTTTGCCGATAACGGCGAGGCAGACGGCGTTGCGACGAAGGTAGGTGTCGAATGGCTGATGCAGTAGAAGACTTGCCGGTTTACAAACAAATTCGCCGCTGCATTGCGGAGCGAATCGAGCGCGGCGACTACCCGACGGGCTCGATGATTCCGTCCGAAAACGAGCTGGCCGAGGAGTTTGGCACGACGCGCCTGACAATCCGAAGTGCCATGGACGAGCTGGTCAAAAGTGGCCAGATTCGTCGCGTGCAGGGCAAGGGCGCCTTTGTGGGACACAAGTGGTTTGACGAGCACGAACGCAAGGGCGGCTTCCGTCAGTCGGTTCTGGCGTCGGGCGCGACGCCGTCGGTGCGCATTCTGGCGCGCTCCAAACGCTACGCCGGCCCGTATTACGCCGACCTGTTTGGCATCGCCGAGGACGATCTGCTTTACTCGGTGCGCCGTCTCAACTGCATTGATGGGGAGCCCGTGTCGATTGAGATGACGCTGATTCCGTGTCTGCTGTTTCCGGGCATCGAAGACGTGGACATTTCGGTCTTCAGCCTGTTCGAGACCTACGACATGTTGGGGCGCAAACCGGACAAGTCGATTGAGAAACTCGATATTGAAGCGCTGGGCGCACGCGATGCGAGTTTGCTCAATCTTGAGCCGGGCGACCTGGCGCTCGTACTGGAATGCATGACCTATGACTCGAGTGGGCAGGCGATCGAGCATGGCAAGTCTTTTAACCGCGGTGATGCCGGCGGATATACCTACAACTATTAGCGTCTAGAGCATCCTCGTGCACGGCGGGGTGCTCATTTTTTTACGGACATGTGTCGCATGACCGATGAACGGCAAAAACTGACCGTCTACCGAGAGGGGAGGATGAAATCAAAAAATCGGTATTAAAAACGGCTAACCTGTAATCGTTCACTGGTATTAAGAACCTTTGAATTGTTGAGCTTGGGGCCAAGATGTCCACAAGGTTAAGCGGCGAGACGGGGCGGCAAGCCTGTCCATTCCGTGCGACAATTCAAACTGCTCGTGAAAGGAGCGGGAATGAAGGAGACCGAGAAGATCGAGATCATGCACTTCGACCAGGAGGGCTACCTCGAGGACGGCAGGAACGTCTACGAGGCCGGCAAGAAGATGACCGCCCTGGCCGACCGCGTGCACGAGGAGGGCTACGACGCCGTCTTCCTGATGGGCGTCGGCGGCACCTGGGACGAGTTCATGCAGCTCGAGTACCTCATGAACAAGTTCGGCGACCGCGACCTCGAGGTCTACCTGATCCACGCCGCCGAGTGGAACGTCATGGGCCACAAGCGCATGACCGACAGGTCCGTCGTGCTGACCGCCTCCGAGTCCGGCACCACCCCCGAGGTGCTCGAGGCCGTCGGCAAGATGAGGGAGATGGGCGTGCGCGTCTTCGCCATGACCAACCCCGAGGGCAAGATCGGGCAGGCCGTGGGCGCCGAGAACTGCGTCATGATGGCCTCCGACCACGGCGCCGGCGGCTGCGAGAAGGGCTACTACCTCGCCGACTGCTTCGGCCTGCGCCTGCTCAACCGCCGCGGCTGCTTCCCCAAGTTCGACCTGTTCATCGAGCAGACGAAGGACGTCTGGAAGGACATGCTCGACATCCGCAAGCGCTTCGAGCCGCGCGCCGAGGAGCTCGCCAGGAAGTACGCGCTGGCCGACTACACCATGTTCATCGGCTCGGGCGCGCTGTGGGGCGAGACCATCCTGTACTCCATGTGCCTGCTCGAGGAGATGCAGTGGAAGCGCATCCGCCACATCACCTCGCACGACTTCTTCCACGGCACGCTCGAGCTGCTCGAGCCCGGCGTCCCGGTGTTCCTGTTCATGGGAGAGGACGAGTGCCGCGCCCTCGACGAGCGCGTCCGCGCCTTCCTCACCAGCGGCGTGACCGGCGACGAGGACTACGTCATCATCGACACCGCCGAGTACGCGATCCCGGGCCTGGACGACGACTTCCGCGTCATCGTGTCCCCCTGGATCCTGTCCGTGCTGACCACCGACCGCCTCGCGCGCAACTACGAGCTGGTCACCAAGCACAACCTCAAGTACCGCCGCTACTACCACCAGTTCGACTACTAATTCCATTTGGGGGAAACCGCAATGAGGCAATACATCTTTGCCAGCCACGCGCATTTTGCGACCGGCATCAAAGAGAGCACCGAGCTGCTCTCGGGCGCGCGCGATAACGTCCACGACCTGTCGATGTTTGTCGACGGCCGCACCGACGTCGCCGAGGAGGCCGCCAAGCTCCTGGCGACCTTCGACCCCGCCGACGACGTAATCGTGTGCACCGACCTGTTTGGCGGCAGCGTCAACAACGAGTTCACCAAGATCGTCCAGACGCGCCCCAACACCTACCTGGTTGCCAACATGAATCTGCCGCTGCTGATCCAGCTGCTCTTTTCGGACCAGGAGGCTCCCGCCGATCAGGTTATCCGCGAGATCCTCGCGGCTGACGACACGCGCGTCAAGTTTGTCAACGACCTGCTGACCGATGCGGACGACGAGGAAGAGTTCTAGTCACCGCCTGCTATTAATGGGGCCGGGTTTCCGGCATGAGACCTTTGGGGGTCAATCATGATTCAACTGCTTCGCGTCGACCATCGTCTGCTTCATGGCCAGGTGGCCGTCTCTTGGGTCCAGGGCTTGGGCTCCGACTGCATCTTCTGCGTTGGCGACAAGGTTGCCAACGATCCCGTCTGGAAGACTACGCTCAAGATGGGAAAGCCGGCCAACGTCAAGCTCGTCATCAAGGACATGGAGCACGCCATCGAGGCCATCAACTCCGGTGTTACCGATAAGTACAAGATGATCATCTGCGTCGCCAGCATCGCCGAGGCCAAGCAGCTTGTCGACGGCTGCCCGCAGATCACCTCCATCAACCTGGGCAACACCAAGTCCAAGGACGAGCAGCGTCCCGATGCCCGTAAGATCTCCCGCCAGATCTTTGTGACTGCTGCCGAGGAAGAGGACATTCGTGAGCTCGTCGGCCGCGGTGTCGAGGTCGAGATTCGCGCTCTGGCCGACGACCCCAAGGTCGATGCCCTAAGCGCCCTCTAATTGGGAACCACGGGCGGCGCGCACGGCGCCGCCCCTATTCGTGGGCGTACCGGATAAACGCTTTACCCGTTACCCCCATCTACCGTTCACCGGGAGTACACGCCCGTTGAGCGATTGGTATTAAATAGTTTTCTCATGACTATATAATTGGTATCAAATCATTTGCACCGGTTTAGGTGTTAACAGCACACCGGTACAAGCTGGATCTGTCTAGGCGATTGTCGGCATGGAAAAGGGCGCGCTGACAAGTCGGGAATCGCCGCGCGGATCCAAGAGGGATCAAAGGGAGGAACAATGCTTGTTCAAGCGATCCTCATCGGACTTATCGCTGCCTTCGGTAAGCTCGATTATCAGCTCGGTACGCTCTATGCGTTCCGCCCGATCGTTCTGTGCCCGCTCGTCGGCATAGTCCTCGGGGACCTGCAGTCCGGCCTCGCCATCGGTGCGAGCCTCGAGCTGCTCTTCATGGGTTCAATCTCCATCGGCGCTTACGTGCCGCCCGATGAGTGTATTGGCGGTGTGCTCGCCTGCGCCTTCGCTATTCAGCTGGGTCAGAGCACCGAGGCCGCTATCGCGCTCGCGATGCCCATCGCCACTCTGTGCCTGGCCATTAAGAACGTCGTCAACGCCGGTATGCCCCTTCTGGTCGACCGTGCCGACGTCTTTGCCAGCAAGGGTAACCTCAAGGGTATCTACGCTATGCACTGGATTATCGGTCTCGTGATTGTCGTCCTGGCCTTTATCCTGTGCTCGGTCTCCTTCTATCTGGGTGCCGACGCCGTTCAGGGCCTGCTCGACTTCATCCCGACGTTCGTCCTCGATGGCTTTGGCGTCGCAGCCAACATCCTGCCTGCCATGGGCTTCGCCATGCTCGGCCGTCTGGTGCTTACCAAGCAGCTCGTGCCGTTCTACTTCCTGGGCTTCCTGCTGTGCTCCTATGCCAACGTGCCCGTCCTCGGCGTCGCCCTGATCGCAATCATCATCGGCATCGACAAGTACGACCTGCTGGGCCTTGGTGGCGCCCAGTCCCAGCTTTCTGTGGAAGGGGATGAGGACGATGACTTCTAATTCCGAGAACCAGATTACTCGCTCCGACCTCATTAAGAGCGCCGTGAACACCGGCGCCCTGGGCATGGAATTCTCCTGGACCTACTACAAGCAGATGAACATTGCCTTCTGCCTGATGGTCGCCAACATGCTCAAGAAGATCTATGCCGGCCGCCCCGATGATTACGCCGAGGCCCTGCATCGTCACAGCGCATTCTTCAACATCACCCCGCAGCTCGCTCCCTTCGTGGGTGGCATCGCGATGGCCATGGAAGAAAAGGTCGCTCGTGGCGAGGTTGAGCCCGAGAGCGTCAACGACATCAAGGCCGCCCTCATGGGTCCGCTTTCCGGCCTGGGTGACTCCTTCTTCCTGTCCACCCTGCGCGTCGTCGCCGCTGCCGTGGGCATCAGCCTGTGCCAGGCCGGCAACGTCTTTGGCCCCATCGCCTTCCTGCTCGTCTACAACATCCCGGCGTTCCTGATTCGTATCTTTGGCGCTATCAAGGGTTATGAGCTAGGCATTGGCTTCCTCGACGAGGCTCAGAAGACCGGCCTGATGCAAAAGATCATGGCCTGCGTCGGCATTGTCGGCGTCATGGTCGTCGGCGCCATGAGCAAGGACATGTTCTGGGCTTCGTTGCCCATCGCCATTGGTCAGGGCGACTCCGCCCAGACTCTCCAGGACATCCTGGACGGCATCATGCCCGGTATGCTCGGTATGGCCGCCTTCTGGCTCTACTACTGGCTGCTCTCCAAGAAGATCAACCCGATGGTCCTGATCCTCTGCACCATGGTCGTGGGCATCATCGGCGCTTACTTTGGCGTGCTTGCCTAATATGTTCGAATCGCGCTTCCATCGCGTCTAACGGTTGCGTCGATCTTTGGGGGCTTGTCGCATCTGCGGCGGCCCCCTGTTTTTTAAAACTCCGTACGAAAGGGGAGGGCTATGGTCGTACCCGAGCTTTCGCTCATGAACATCAACCATCGTTACTACAGCATCGAGACGTTTTTTAAGGCTGCAGGTGAGGCCGGCTATCGCAATATCGAGCTGTGGACCGGCTCGATGCACCTGTATGTGGATTGCCATGAGCACGATTCGGTGGATAAGATTCGCGATCTTGCCGCCCAATACGGTATCAAGATCGTGTGCGTGTGCCCCGAGCAGAACAACCCCAAGCCGTGGAACGTCGCGGTGCGCGGTGAGGCGGGCCAAAAACGCATCCTCTCGTACTTTAAGAATGTGATCGACGTTGCCGTTGAGTTGGGCGTGCCGCAGATTCTGGTGACGAGTGGTTGGGCCTATCTGGACGAGCCGGCTGAGGACGCCTGGGCCCGCAGCGTTGCCATGCTGCGCTCGGTGTGCGACTACGCCGATACGCGCGGTATTCGCGTCGCGCTCGAGGCCCTGCAGCCGTCGGAGTCCGTGTTGGTCAACACCGCACAGGATGTCGCGCGCATCCTCGAGGCGGTCGATCGCCCCAACCTGAAGGCCTGTATCGACTTTGGCGCCATGGAAGTTGCCGGCGACACGATCGACGGCTACTTTGAGGTTTTGGGCGACAAGATCGTTCACACCCACTTTGTAGATGTGGGCGGCGGCACGACGCATCTTGCCTGGGGCGACGGCGAGCGTGATATGCGTGCCGACCTCGAGGCACTCATGCGCCACGGCTATACGGGCTATGTCTCGGCCGAGACGTGTGATGGCCGCTACTATCAGGATCCGTCCAAGGCGACGACTCAGGTTATCGAGATGTATCGCCGTGTGACAGCGGAGATGGAAGCCGAATAACTAAACTGCGCGGTTGCGCCGGAAACGCTTGGGCGGGTCTGGCGCAACGCTTTTATAGCTGGCGAGTTGTGGGGAACCCGTTGGCAGTAGCGCTCGAAATAGACAACTATTGGCGTTGTAATACCACTCGGGCGAGGAAACCGACCGTTCGCCGCAAATCTCCGTGAGTTTGGATTGGTATTAAATAACAAGCAATCGTATGGCTATAATTGGTATCAGCAAGAAGCGCGATGTATAGAATTGCGCACATGTGATGGGAGGACACACATGAAGGAGACCGAGAAGATCGAGATCATGCACTTCGACCAGGAGGGCTACCTCGAGGACGGCAGGAACGTCTACGAGGCCGGCAAGAAGATGACCGCCCTGGCCGACCGCGTGCACGAGGAGGGCTACGACGCCGTCTTCCTGATGGGCGTCGGCGGCACCTGGGACGAGTTCATGCAGCTCGAGTACCTCATGAACAAGTTCGGCGACCGCGACCTCGAGGTCTACCTGATCCACGCCGCCGAGTGGAACGTCATGGGCCACAAGCGCATGACCGACAGGTCCGTCGTGCTGACCGCCTCCGAGTCCGGCACCACCCCCGAGGTGCTCGAGGCCGTCGGCAAGATGAGGGAGATGGGCGTGCGCGTCTTCGCCATGACCAACCCCGAGGGCAAGATCGGGCAGGCCGTGGGCGCCGAGAACTGCGTCATGATGGCCTCCGACCACGGCGCCGGCGGCTGCGAGAAGGGCTACTACCTCGCCGACTGCTTCGGCCTGCGCCTGCTCAACCGCCGCGGCTGCTTCCCCAAGTTCGACCTGTTCATCGAGCAGACGAAGGACGTCTGGAAGGACATGCTCGACATCCGCAAGCGCTTCGAGCCGCGCGCCGAGGAGCTCGCCAGGAAGTACGCGCTGGCCGACTACACCATGTTCATCGGCTCGGGCGCGCTGTGGGGCGAGACCATCCTGTACTCCATGTGCCTGCTCGAGGAGATGCAGTGGAAGCGCATCCGCCACATCACCTCGCACGACTTCTTCCACGGCACGCTCGAGCTGCTCGAGCCCGGCGTCCCGGTGTTCCTGTTCATGGGAGAGGACGAGTGCCGCGCCCTCGACGAGCGCGTCCGCGCCTTCCTCACCAGCGGCGTGACCGGCGACGAGGACTACGTCATCATCGACACCGCCGAGTACGCGATCCCGGGCCTGGACGACGACTTCCGCGTCATCGTGTCCCCCTGGATCCTGTCCGTGCTGACCACCGACCGCCTCGCGCGCAACTACGAGCTGGTCACCAAGCACAACCTCAAGTACCGCCGCTACTACCACCAGTTCGACTACTAAGAGCTGGTCACGGGTCCGATATCTTGGCTGGTTGATATCTCGACCCTGCACAAGGGCGTCCGCATTTGCGCGGGCGCCCTTTTTGCGTTGTGACAAGAGACTGCTGCTAACCGCTCGCCCTATGTTTCCAAATGAATACGCTATGAACGGTTGTGGCGGATTTTCCCCGCAAACACTCTAGTATGCTAAAGTACCCAGAAGACCGGCGGAGCTATGCCGGTCTTCTGCTCTATATGAAACACAGCATGAGGAGGCTCACCAGATGACGGCCACACCGTGGGGATTCCGGGACATATTGCCCGAGGAGGCTCAGGCGCGCGAGGAGATTGCGCTGACGGTGAAGGGCTGCTTCAGGGAGCATCATTACCTGCCGGTCGAAACGCCGTTGCTCGAGGACAAGGGTTCGCTCGAGGAGGGCGGCCGCATTGCGGACACGCCGTTTAAGCTCTTTGACGATGATGGCCGCCTGCTGGTGGTCCGTCCCGACAACACATTGCCGATCGTGCGCTTGGTTTCGACCCGCATGCGCGCGGCCGACCTGCCCCTGCGCCTTCGCTACGAGGCGCCGGTGGTTCGTGAGTGCCAGCGCAATGCCGGCGGCTCGCGTCAGTTCACACAGCTGGGTTTTGAGCTCATCGGTGTGGGTGACACTGCGGGCGATGTCGAGATCGTCTCGCTCGTGGCCGAGGCTGTGCGCAAGCTGGCGCTGCCCGATGCGCGCATTATCGCGGGTAGCGTGCGTCCGTTTAAGGAGCTGCTCGCGGCATGTGAGGATCGCGAGCTGGCCGCCGAGGCCCTGCGCTGCGTGCACGCCAACGACTTTGTGGGCCTCGATGCCCGCGTGGCGGCAAGCGCCGAGTCCGATGCCGTCAAGGCCGCCATTAGCGAGCTGCCGCGTCTGCACGGCGGTGCCGAGGTGCTCGACCGCGTGGACGCGCTGCTGGAGGCTGCCGGTATCGTCGCGCCGCTGACGCGCGAGCTGCGTGCCCTGGTCGAGGGCCTGGCACTCGAGGACGCCCAGGTGCTGTCGTTCGACTTCTCTATCATGAACTCTTTCGATTACTACACGGGCCTGGTCTTTAAGGCTTATGCGGGCGGACTGCCCGATCCGGTCGGTTCGGGCGGACGCTATGACTCCATCTTCACCGGCGCATTTGGCGACGGTATCGAGGTGCCGGCGGCGGGCTTCGCCTTTTCGCTCGAGCGCCTGGAGGCCGCGCGCACCTCGGCCGAGGATGCCGCTTCCGATGGCGATCACGCCGCGGGCCGTGGCGCCAAGGGTCCGCTGCGCATTGCCGTGCCCAAGGGCTCGCTCAAGGCCGACACGCTCGACGTGCTCGAGGCCGCGGGCTTGGATGTCTCTGAGCTGCGTGACCCCGGCCGTCATCTAATCGTGCGCGGCCGCGACACGCGTGCCGGCGAGGGCGCGGTCGGCGATATCGAGTTTGTCATCGTGCGTCCCAGCGATGCGCCTGCCTTTGTGGGCTGCGGTGGTGCCGATTGCGGCATCTGCGGTTGGGACTCGCTCATCGAGGCGGACCTCAACCTGCTGCAGCTGGTAGACCTGGGCTATGGCCTGTGCACCTTTATCGAGGCGGAGCCCGCGTGGCGCGCCGGCCAGGCCGAGCGCAACTATGCCCGCCGTGGTTCGCTTCGCGTGGCAACCAAGTACCCGCGCATCGCGAGTGCCTGGTATGCCGAGCGCGGCGTGAACGCCGACATCGTTTCGCTGCACGGTAACATCGAGCTGGGCCCCATTGTCGGCATGACCGATCGCATCGTGGATATTACCGCCACGGGCGCCACGCTGCGCGACAACGACCTGGTCATCACCGGTCGCATCATGGACTGCACGGCCCGTTTCTTCGTCAACCCGGGTGCCGCGCGCCTCGATCCGCGTGTGCGCAACCTGGCCGATCGCCTGGCGGCTGCCGTGAAGGACAAGCATTTTGAGCCCGTCGCGGGCTCGGCACAATAGCGCGAGCGCGCACGGGCGCCCCAACGTACGGGCTGCGGGCCGACCGGTGCCGCTGCCCAGTCGCTCGTTTTTCGAACACAACCTCGACCGATAGGGGATACCGATATGAAGACCATCAAGCTTGCTCCCGGTGAGCGCCTCGTTACCAACCAGCTCAACCGCAAGGGTGTGCTGCCGCAAAACATCGTCGACGCCGCCCGCGATATCGTGGCCAACGTGCGTGCCAACGGCGATGCCGCGGTGCGCGATTACTGTCAGCGTTTTGACGGCGTCGAGCTGCAGAGCTTCCGTCTGCCGCAAGAGCAGGTCGATGCCGCGCTCGAAGGTCTCGATCCCGCTTTTGTCGCCGCGCTCGAGAAGGCCGCGCGTCAGATTCGCGAGTTCCACCAGCGCGAGGTCGAGCAGAGCTGGTTTACCACGCGCCCGGACGGCACGATGCTCGGCGTTAAGGTGACCCCGCTTGCGGCGGCTGGCATCTACGTGCCGGGCGGTCGCGCGCAGTATCCCTCCACCGTGCTCATGAACGCCATTCCCGCCAAGGTGGCCGGCGTCAAGCGCGTGGTCATGGTGACCCCGCCGCAAAAAGACGGCCTGATCAGCCCCTACACGCTCGCCGCGGCTAAGCTCGGCGGCGTGGACGAAATCTATATGGTGGGCGGCGCTCAGGCCGTGGCCGCGCTGGCGTACGGTACCGAGACCATTCCGCGCGTCGACAAAATCACCGGACCGGGTAACGCTTTTGTCGCCGCTGCCAAGCAGATTGTCTCGGGTGACGTGGGTATCGATATGGTCGCCGGTCCCTCCGAGGTCTGCGTGCTGGCCGACGCCACGGCCAAGCCCATGGTGGTCGCGGCAGACCTGATGGCTCAGGCCGAGCACGATCCGCTGGCAGCCTGCTATCTGGTGACTTGCGACGAGCAGTTTGCGCGCGAGGTCGAAGCCGGCATCGACATTCTGGTGGCGCAGTCGCCGCGTGCCGAGATCACACGCGCCTCGCTCGACAACGAAGGCACCATCGTGGTGGCCGCCGACATGGCTGCCGCCGTCGAGGCCGTGAACACCGTGGCGCCCGAGCACCTTGAGCTGCACTGCAAGGACGCGATGGGCCTGCTCGGCGGCATTCGCAACGCCGGCGCCATCTTTGTGGGCGCTTGGAGCTCGGAGCCGCTCGGCGATTATGTTGCCGGCCCCAACCACACGCTGCCGACCGGCGGTACGGCCATGTTCTCCAACCCGCTTTCGGTCGAATAGTTCGTTAAGCGC
>URTL01000055.1 GCA_900550785.1 uncultured Collinsella sp.
CGCCTCGAGCGAACGGGCGTTGAGCGCATCGGCCTTTCGCTCGCGAATGGAAGCATGGGCCTCCTGGCGTGCGGCACGGTCGGCGGAATCCGCCGCTGCCACGCGCACGCGGTCGCCGATAGCGCCGGCGTTTTCGGGCGCCGCGGTCAGCGATTCCTCAAAGGTAATGCCCTCGTCGCCAAAGGTGAGCTCCATCGACTCGCGCGCGCCGCGGTCGGGAATGGCAAACACGCAGGCATAGCGCTTGCCCACGACTTCCTGAACGCGCGTCATAAAACGGTTGTCCGAGCCTGCGATGGCAGGCTGCTCAATCTTGAGCTCGGCCGTCACCGCACCGCCGGCGCGGATGAGACTCACATAGTTCAGGCGTTGCTGGGAACCAAAGTCGAGTTGCTGGGCACGCACGTACAGGCCGTCCAGACGGTCGACCCCCGCCTCGCCGGCACGGGCCTCGATATCCTCGTAGGCGCGCAGGCAATCGTCGAACAGCGAGCGCGGCTCGGACAGAACCACGAGCGCCTTGCCGCTCACATGCGACAGCGGGCTCACGGTCTGGCCGTACATCACCGGCAAAAAGCGGTCGAGCTCAGGCGTGACGATGCGCGCATCCACCATCTCGAGCAGCGCCGCCAACTTGCTGTCGTCCTGGCTGGCGCGGTAGAGCGCCACATGCATGTTGTGGACGGCGTCGTCGGTGAGTGCGAGCTCGCGACAGGGGAAGATCTCGATGCTGTCCTCGTTGCCGATGGTCTGCCCCGTAGAGCTCACCATGCGGCGGATGCGGTCGATCTCGTCGCCGAAAAATTCAATGCGCACGGGCGCCTTTTCCTGCGCGGGAAACACCTCGACGGTGTCGCCGTGCACGCGGAACAGGCCGGGCGCGTCGGCGGCGCCGGCATTGGTGTAGCCCATGCCCACCAAGCGCTGCGGCACCTCGTCAAAAGGAATCTCCTCGCCCACCGCAAAAGTAGTGGACTCCCAATAGCGACTCTCGACCGGCGGCACACAGCGCAGCAGCGCGCGAGCCGAGGCGACCATGATGCAGTTGTCCCCGCGCACGATGCGCCCGAGCGCCTCGCAGCGCTGGGCCACCACGGCGTCGTCGGGCGCCTGCTCGCGCCAAGGATAGTCCTTGCGCTCGGGAAAGCGGCACACGTGCGCCAGGCCCACATAGGCGGCAAGGCTACGCGCGGCGCGATCGGCTGCATCCTCGCCACTCACGATGTAGACCGTAGGGCGCGGGCGGCGCGCAAACTGGGCGGCGGCCATAAGCGTTCGACCCGACTGAGACACGGCCAGCGTCACGTCCTCGCCAGAATCGAGCCCGGCCTCGACGGTCTGCAGCGCCTCGGCAGTGTAGAGCTGCGCGGCTATACGGTGAATGAGCATGCTGTTCCTCCGGCATTGCAACGCCAAAAGCCCGCCGAGGCAAGCTCGGCGGGTCGTTCGTCAAATTCATTGCCTGTCATGGTAGCGCATGGAGAGGACTCCAGCTCAAGCGTACGCCCAGCCCCGCAACAAAAACGCCAGATAGAACCGGGCTCATCGGCTTCGCCAAAATCTCCCCGTCACTTCGAACGCCGCAACCACGGAAGGTGCCCCAAGAAACGGCTATTCCTCAAAAAAGCTCGCAACGTTCAAGCGGCTCGTCCACTCGCCTATGGTGTTGGCAAAGCCGACGCGTGTGTACACGCCCGCGAAACGACCGCGATACAGGTACAGGCCTTCCATATTAGAAGCGGGCGCAAAACCAAGATCATCCACAAGTCCTTTGGGTGCCTCTCCTCGATGCGGCCCATTGACAAGCGTTCCGCGCAAGCAGGGAGTCTGATACTGCTGAGCATACTCCTGTACAATCGCCCCAGCGGCCGCAGCGCGAGCAAGCACCTGGGACCATTCCCGTTCCGTGGCATCCAAGCCGGCAACAACGCCAACCGCGTTGTAGCCGCCGCACGGCTTGACAATCCATCGATCCTTTTCGGCAAATCTCGACAACTGGGCGCTTTCGTCCAAAATCTCGGTATAGGGCACATGCTCCCGTACAAACGATTGCTCCTCCGGGCTCAACAAGGACTGACCGGCCCGAGACCACAGAAATGCAAATACGGTCTTAGTCGCACACGGCCACGTTCTAAAACCACCAACGATGCACGCGAGCCCTTCTTGAGCCGCCTCGATTAAGGCCGAGCGTCCGTCGCACGGCTTATCCCACAGCTCGCCGGTCACCGCGCGCCGCCAAACGCAATCAATAGGACCGGCGGCATCGCACAGCCGCCTAGTACCGCTCTCGTCTTCGCCAATCCGCAGGTCGCGCACATCCGCAAAGCGCGCCACCACACCCCGTCGCCTCATAAGGTCGACAAAATGAGCCGCATCTTCCAAGTCGATGCTTTCCGAATAGTCGACGATTGCCACCGAAGCAGGATATATTTTTGATTGCGGTGCATAGAGCCCCTCGTCAACGCGGGCCCCGTCGTCCGATCGTGCACTATCCTCGGTGCGGCGAGGATGGGCCAGCTTCCACTCTGCATAGGTCTCAAACAATGCGTCTATCCAGCTACCGCACAAATCGTACTGCCGAAAGCCGGGGTGGTCGGATGCAAACTCCTCAAAGGAAGGCGTCATTCGCACCGCCTGACAGACCGCATCGGTCACTACCATTCCGGCACTGCCGTCGGTATTGAGCTCGCAAAACGTATACGAACCGGCATCTTCGTCAAGAAAGATATCAACACGCGCAAGGGGAATCTGGCAATCATAGCCGGCATCCATAGCGCACAGGTCAGCAAAAGCCGGATCCATGCGAAACCACGCACGCACGGAGGCATCGGAACAAAACGCCCGCGTCACCTTGTCCATAATGCCGTACATGCGCTCGGCGGCCTCCTTAAGAAGCGCCGTCATATCCATGTCGAATATCTTTGGCGTCAGAGCCCAGGGCGCAGGATCACCATGGTAGAGCGCATGGGTTTGAGACAAGTATTCGTCGCCTTTGCGACGACCAGGTAGGTCACCTTCGCGCGTGCGTACGATGCGTTCAAAATAATCTTCGAGCTCTCGCGTCTTCAATGTTGCCACGTTACCCTCCATTGCTTGATTTTTTGCTCATGCTACGCCAGCACGCACGACTTCGGCGCGCTTGAATAGGCTTCTAAATTAGCAACACATTTTTGCATGAGGCGGCAGGAGGCGACAAATACTCCAGCTCAAGCGCATGCCCAGCCCCGCAACAAAAACGCCAGACGGACGAGTCGCCTGGCGTTATCAGAGTGAGCTATACGCCGAGTCTAATCGTAGACGCCCATTTTAAGCAGTGTGAAGGTCGGGGCGCCGTCACCCTGTGCGACGCGGACCGTGCAAGTTTCGGTACGGCCCCTGGATGCATCCGCTTGAATTGCGGCGATGAACTGGTCCTTTGGCAGGCCGTAGGTGCTCTCGGGGATGTCGGAAGGAAGTAACGCACCGCCAGCACTGTAAACCTCATAGGTGAGCTCGTAGATGTTGTCGCCAAGGTCAGTCGCGCCCGTAACGATGGCACACGATGGGTTGTAATTTCCCTGGCCGTATTCCTGCTTCAGATACAAGTACCCGTCATGCGCTTCGGCCGAATCGGCAAGCATCTGCCCACCCGACCCTTTATCAAAGGTCATGTCAGCATCCGAGAGCGTCAGACCCGTCAGGCGATTGAGTTCCCTATTGATCACATCGGTCGCCATGCGCTGATAGTGACCGTTGTCATAGTCGCCTTTCTCGATTCGATACGGCGCGTTGTCAATAAAATGGCACCAGATAAACTTAACCAGCTTGTATTTCTCGTCATCAGAAAGTCCGTCAGTCGAATCGAAGCCGCCCGCCTGATACCAGGCCCGATCGAAGTGCTCCTCCGTAAAGTTCGACAGGAACAGGTTTGCGGCGGCATAGGTTGCCTGGTCGTTAAGGTCGACCTTTACGCTGCTGCTCGTCTGCTCGGTCTCTTCCGGCTCTTCTTGCTCATCGGCAGGCTTCTCCTTGGCGCTTCCCTTGTCCTTGTGCTCGGCTGAACCCTCGTCGGACCCCAGTACCGTAATCTGCGATGAGTTGCCCTGCCCAAGCGGACCCAGCACGCCGGTCAGCGCCAGAGCGGCACCGCCGGCAACGAGCACGCCCACCACGCACATGCCGACAATCACCGCGCGCTTATGTGACTTCTTCTGCACGGGAGGCATCCCTGCCGCCGGCATCGATGCGGGCTCAGCAGGCGCGGCCGCCGGAGAGGCAGCGCCCATGCGCGCCCCGCAGTTCGTGCAAAAATCGGTTCCGTCGGGCATCTCGGAGCCACACTTGGTGCAAAACATATTCGGGCATCCCCTCACAACAAACGGCATCTGTCGCCATCATATTGAGCCCTCGCGGCTCAAATGTGTTGCACAACATTGACCACAGCCTTCGGACGCCGGCAAAGCGTGCCGGACCCTACCCCGTCACCCGTACGCTGGGGCAAAGGTCTGCCAGTGGGCACTCGTCGCACTTGGGTTTGCGGGCGTCGCAGATTTCGCGGCCAAAGGTGATCCACTGGTGATTGACCGACTCCCAATACTCGTGCGGCAAGATCTTGAGCAGATCCTGCTCGGTCTTGAGCGGCTCTTTGGCGTGCGTCTTGGGACTCAGCATCAGGCGATGCGCGATACGGTTGACGTGCGTATCCACCGCGATGCCTTCCACGATGCCGTACCCCACGTTGAGCACGATGTTCGCCGTCTTGCGGCCCACGCCCGGCAGCTTGACGAGCTCCTTCATGTCGGCCGGCACCTCGCCGCCGTAGTCGGCAACGATCATCTGCGCGGCCTCCACGGCATGCTTGGCCTTACTCTTATAAAAGCCGAGTGACTTAATGGTGTCCGCCACGTCGGTCACACTTGCCCCGGCCATGGCCTCGGGCGTGGGCCACTGGGCAAACAACTTCGGCGTCACCTTGTTGACCTGCGCATCGGTCGTCTGAGCCGAGAGCAGTACCGCGATGAGCAGCCTAAAGGGATTCTCGTGGTCCAAGAAGCACTCGACCGGGCCATAGCGACGGTTAAGGCGCTCGCACACCTCGATGGCGCGATCGCGTTTGGCGGCATTGGTCTCGCGTGGCATAACGACTCCTCGGCTCAGCAGAAACATAACTTCACGGAAACGATTGTCCCACGTACGGGGGCCTTAAGCCTCCAAAAATGCGCCGGTCTGGCGGCTCCACAGGCTCGCGTATTCGCCGCCTGCCTCGACGAGCTGCGCATGCGTGCCATCCTCGACAATCTCGCCGTCTGCCAGCACCACGATGCGGTCGAGCGCCGCCACGGTGGACAGGCGATGTGCCACCACAATGGAGGTGCGGCCGCGCATAAGGTTCTCGAGCGCCTCCTGCACCAGCGCCTCGGACTCGCTATCCAAAGCAGAGGTCGCCTCGTCGAGCACCAGAATCGGCGCGTCGGTGAGGATGGCACGGGCGATGGCCACGCGCTGGCGTTGGCCGCCCGAAAGCTTAACGCCGCGCTCGCCCACCATGGTGTCAAAGCCATGGGGCAAGCGGTCGATAAACTCCAGGGCATTGGCCAGGCGCGCAGCCTCGCGAATCTGTTCGTCGGTGGCGTCGGGGCGGCCGTAGGCGATATTCTCGCGAATGGAGCGGTGGAACAGTAGCGCCTCCTGCGGCACGTAGGCAACCTGGCGGCGCAGGCTCTGCTGCGTACAGCGCGAGACATCCTGGCCGTCCACGAGCACGCGGCCGCCCTGAACGTCGTCCAAGCGCAGCAGCAGCTTGGTGAGCGTCGTCTTGCCCGAGCCCGATTTGCCCACCAGGCCCACGCGCTGGCCCGCCGCCACATGGAGCGTCAGGTCGTTGAACACGCTCTCCCCCGCCGCGGCGTCACGGTATGCAAAGCTCAAGTGCTCAAAATCAATCGCGCCCTCGGTCACTTTGAGCTCGGGGGCGTTCTCGTCGTCTGCCACCAGACGCGGCTCGTCCAGGACGCGCGTCATCTCGGCCGCATCGCCGAGCGCGCGGTTGATGCGCTGCATCATGGAGCTCACGTAGTTCAGCCGCATGGTGAGGTTGTACGTATAGGTAAAGATCATGACGAGCGCGCCGGCAGAGATGCCAAACCACGCGTTGCCGCCCGCCACGAACACGCTCACCACAGCCATGGTGATGACGATAAGGCCCGAGGTCGTAAAGTTGCGTTGCATCATGGCGTGCATCGATACCGTTTCGGCATCGCGCGCGGCGCGGTCGGCAGCATCGAACAGGTCGCGCTCAAAATCCTCGCGCCCACAGGTCTTGACGGCCAAGATGTTCGTGACCGCATCGGACAGCACGCCCGATAGCTTGTTCTGTGCGGCGGACGTCGCGGCCGAAAGCGGCATGATGCGCTTGTACATAAGCCAGACAAACGCGATGTAGACGACCATGATGCCCACCAGGATCACGGTAAACGTCGGCACCACCGGGGCGAGCGCTGCCACCGTGCAGACAACCGAGGTGATAGTGGGGATGAGCGAATACACCGTCACGTCCACCAGGCCCGTGTAGCCACTCATAAAACGGCTCGTCTGGCTCACAAGCGATCCGCCAAAGCGGCTGGTGTGGAATGTCATGGACTGGTTGGAGAGCGTGTCAAAGCACAGGCGCGCCAAGTGATAGTTGCCCGCAATCTCGAGCTTGTAGACGGTGTAGTCCTGCAGCTTGGAGAGGATCTGGCCCACTAGGTTAACGAGCACGAGCGCCAGAATGTAAGGGCCAAAGACCTCAAACACCTGGTCGCCCGCCACGGGGCCGGCTTGGACGCGGTCGACGATAAGGGCCATCACGTAGGTGTTGGCAAACGTAAGCAAAAAGATATAGCCCGCCGACGAGAACACCGAGAGAAAGACGATCAACGGCTGTGTTCGCGTGACGTCCCAAAAACGCTGCAGCGTGCGGCGCACGGTGGAGCGTTTGAGCGGACTGGTGCTTCTCTGAGACATGGGCTTCCTTTCGCGTCTGATAGGGCGAAACGCCATTGTTGCACACTAAAGTGCACTTCAGGCAGGCACGATGCGAAAAGCGCCCGCGCAGTACTTGCGCAAGCGCCCCGCCGTCAGATGCAACTAGTCCTCGTCTTTTTGGTCTGCGAGCAGGCCTGCGGACGTGAGCCCCAAGATCTCGTCGGCCTGGTCGGTATCCTCCAGCGCGTCGATGTCCTTGAGTTTGCGCTCCATAACGTTGGTGCGCGTGGTGATAATGCCCTCGACCGTCTTGCCCGCGGTCTCGATCTGCTGCTGCGCGCGGCGCAGCGCCGCCTGATAGCGCGGCAGCTCAGCCTTGACGGCGGAAAGCACGCGCAGCACGTCATCGGTGCGTTTTTGCAGCCTAAACGTCTGATAGCTCATCTGCAGGCTGTTGAGGATGGCGGCCATGGTGCTGGGGCCGGCAACGTTGACGTGATAGTCGCGGCCCAGGGTCTCGATAAGCCCGGGGCGGCTGACGGCCTCGGCGTACAGGCCCTCAAACGGCACGAACAGAATGCCAAAGTTGGTCGTCGCGGGCACGCTCAGGTACTTCTCGCAAATGTCCTTGGCCTCGCGCTTCACCATCATATCGAGCGTCTTGCGCGCGGTGGCAACGGCCTCCGCGTCGCCCGACTCCTGGGCGTCGAGCAGATGCTCGTACGCATCGCCCGGGAATTTGGAGTCGATCGGCAGCAGCACGGGATCGCCCTCGTCTACCGGCAGCTTGACGGCAAACTCAACACGCTCCGAGGCGCCAGGCTTGGTGGCCACGTTTTCCAGATACTGGTCGGGCGTAAGGATGTCCGCCAGGATTGCGCCCAGCTGCACCTCGCCCAAAATGCCGCGCGCCTTCACATTGCCCAGCACGCGCTTAAGGTCGCCCACACCGGTGGCGATGGATTGCATATCGCCCAGGCCCTTGTACACGGCCTCGAGCTGGTCACTCACTTGCTTAAACGATGCAGACAGACGGTCGTTGAGCGTACGGGAGAGTTTCTCGTCCACCGTCGCGCGCATCTGATCGAGCTGCACGTTGTTGTCCTTGCGAATGGCGCCCAGCTGGGCGTCGACCGTCTCGCGCACCTTGTCCAGGCGGTGCTCGATGCCCTCGCGGTTGGTGCCGAGCTGTTGGGCCGTCTCGCGGCGCAGGTCATCCATACGGTCGCCAGCCTGCGAGAACTCGCGCGCAATGGTCAGGTAACGCTGTTGCCCTACGGCCGCATCGGTTGTCTGCTGCTGCGCGATGGCGTTTGCCGTGCGGCGGGTTTCTGCCAGCGCGACGTTCAGGGTGTCGAGCGCGTTGTTGGCCTGCTCGAGCGCCGCGAGCGTCTCCGCGTCGTTGCCGCCACGCTCTCGCAACTCGGCACGAAGGCCTTTAAGCTGCAGGGCGCAAACCACAGCAACTCCCACCGCCACCAAGGCAATCACAACAAGCGCAATATCAATAGCAGACATAGACTCCGCCCAACAAACTCAATCGGTCATCAATCAAAACCGCGATCAATCTTACCCTGCCACACGCACCGGGCGCCCGGCCCCTTCTTGGGTGCCCCTCTCCTCCGCATATTCCATAATGCGGCGCGCCGTCTCCCTGCTCACCTTTGAGTCATCGCCGGCTAAGTATGCGTACACGTTTCCCTTATTCAGATTCAAATCGCGGCAGAGACCGTAGCGCGTTACGCCCGATTCCTCTAGCGCTCCCAATGTTCTTTTTCGCATCAGGGCGTTGATTCTTCTGTCCGCCACTGGCTTTTCCTTCACCGCTCTATACGCACGCCAAACGTTGGCATAACGATTAGGAAGTTTGTCCTCGGCGCATAGAGATGCCAGGCTACCCGTTTGGGCGTACAAGGACAAAACGCCTCGGTAACCCTCTTCCATCCACAAACCCTCGGATAAGCCCAGAACGTATTCGGCTTTACCCTGTGCCAAAGCGAGCAAAAACAGGGGCTCCGCCACGCGCGGCGCAACCGTCGTCGCTTGCTTAACCAGTTTTCTAAAACTGAGCGACTGCTGTCCGGATAGCTCTCGGCAATAGCCTTTTAAGAATCCCTCAAAGGTCAGATTCAACCGAGCACCTCCTTTTTGTATTGGCTGTATGCGCAGACCATCTCTTGATAACTCCGCTCCGAAGGCGACGACGCCAGCGCCTCGCCCTCGTCGAATATAAGCCGTTCGAGCAGATCCCAATCAAGTCGGTCGATAAACGCTCGACTATGGAGGTCGACGATGTCGTTCGGACGATAGGCATAAAGCTTCATCACCGCCAGGTCCTCCAAAGATGGCGTAAAGTACCTAATAAAACGCGCCCCAATCTCCAAGGGGATCAAGCGATCTTCGTAATTGAATGGCATCTGGTTGCAATATGCCACCGCCATACCGTTCACCTCGGGGTATCGAGCTATGATCTCGCGGAGGCACCTATCTGCCTCAAACACATCAATGTCATGTGTAACCGAACGATTCGTCACATCGTTTAGCATGAAGGCGCTTCCTCCCACCAATACAACGTTCGGCCTGTCGTCTCTTGGACCTATTTCCAGCTCCGCCTCTTCGTCAATGCCCAAAAGAGTCCGCTCTAAATCCTGCTTATACATAGCAAATCCTATTATTATTTATCTTCAATAATACTATTCAGTTGCACGACAGGACCCACAGGTTGCAAGAATTCTACTCGTGGCGATAATCCCTACACCCTAGAAGTCCTAATGTGACAAACGCTAACTCTCCCAGCCGGCGCGAACGGTTGTCACGACATCGCCTAGGCGCTGGCCGAGAGCCGCCAAGTGCTGAAGCACCTCATTGGGCGAGGCGCCGTTGAGAATGCACGTGAAGGCATATGAGGCCAAGAAGATTGCCGCGAGTCCCAACGGGATCAGCACAATCATCGCTAACGTGCGCAGGCGCTGGCCCACGCGGCGGTGACGCGTGCGGCGCTTGTCGAACGCAAGCTCCTGCGCATATGAATCTTGTTGTACGGAATAGGCCTCTGGCGCCGATTCACACCCGGGCACAGCTGCAGGTACAGCAGTGGGCACGGCATTTTGCGCAAGGGGCTGAGCGGCTACCCCTTGCATTTGCATCTCCATAAGCCGTTGCTGTTGACGCAACATGCGCTCGGCTTGTTGCTGCGGAGTCTCAAGAAACAGGTCCATGCTGGCCTCCAAAATCGGAGCATTCGACGCTTACGACCAGCATCCCGCACCGCCATGACCGCGACAACGCAATCGCCGGCAATAGCCACAAAGTTTCTTTTGCTCAAAAGCTGTCGAAAAGCTCAACAACTCCCCTACCAGCACTTTCTCTGAGCTTTTTTCGCCAGCAATCTTTTGGCCTTCCACCCTTACGCCAACTGACCAAAATCTAACCAAAAGCTTGACGAAAATTGTGGAGACCGGGACCCCACACAAAAAGTGCCGCCCCAAAGGGGCGGCACATAAACCAATCTATTAGCCAAAACTCGTTGGCAAGCCCGCGTCGTCAGACCCGCGGCGCATGCCTTTGCCTCGCGTGACTCTGCGAAGCCGTGAGCGGGAGGGAAAGGGATGCGCCGCGGGTCTGACGTCCGGAGCGGTGAAACCAGCAGTTGCCCTGCGCTCCGTGGTCGGTGAGGACAGACTACATGCCCGCGAGACCGCGGGCGGCGGTGGCGCACATAAACGCCAAGGCTAAAATCACGAGCGAGCCCGCAATGTCTGCCAGCACGCCCATTACGCGGCGCTCAAACAACCAGCTCTCAAAGTGCGGGGCAACGTTGCGCCAAACACGCCACAGCAAGATGCCCATACCGATGACGCCCGGGATATTGAGCAGTAGGATCTCGGAGCACAAAAGACCGATCAGGTTGCCGGCGACAAAACCAGCGTCGCCCTCGCAGTATTTGCGATAAATCATGTACAACATGTACGCCACAAACGGCTGCAGGCACGCAGAGATAAACGTAACCACCATCGAGGGGTCCTGAGAAAAGACATCGGTGAGTTTATCGACACTCGTGGCATCTTTCGAAGCCAAGAACAAGCCAATGACCACCACGGGCACCACGCCCAAGATAACCTCGACCAGAGTAAACAACTTAGCAGTCAGATCCTCGCTAGCCGTATTGAGGTGAGGCGCCCACTCAGGATGAGCATGCGCGCCAACCTTCTTGTCCTTCTCGACACGATCGACCTTTTTACCCTCGGCAACCCGACGACCAGGATCCTTGCGAGTTCCCGCCGCAGCAACCCGAGCCCGAGACTTCTTACCCATACAAAAACACCCCATCAGGTAGTAGATAAACTAAAAGTCGCCACCCAGTGTACCCCACCCATGAACGGTGCCGTCCCAACCAGTCCCCATACAAAAACGTGCCGCCCCGATAGGGGCGGCACACAAACTTAGTTATCAGCTTTTCTGTAGCGAGCACGCAACGAACCAAAGCGGGCCGGGAGGGCCGGACTACCTTCCC
>URTL01000056.1 GCA_900550785.1 uncultured Collinsella sp.
TTTTGTAAGGATGATTTGGGAGGAGGTGGGGGGACTGGTCAAGCTAACGGAACGCCGTAGCTAAAAATCCCCATCCCGGAAAAATCATTGCGCAGGTAGGACGGCAAAGGTAGCTAGAAAAGCCCCATCCTAAATGAGCTACAAGATTTCGGCTAGGAGCGCTCGGCGCCCATTTGTTTTATCACTGCAGGTAGAAAGCGCGATAATGCGTGCATCGAGGCCAGCGCCGTCCATGTTCGCATGCACCGCCGTCTGCGAGATATGCGCGAGCAGCGTCTGCATTGAGGCCTGGTCCAGGTTTCCCGGCCCAAAGATAATGTCATCACTCGCAGCAAACGAGCACACGGCAACAATGCGCAGGCGGAACGCCCCATCCTTTGTGTAGAGCGTGCCCGTGCGGTGCAGGTCAAAGAAGCCCCTGTCTAAAAACCGATCGACATCGCCAAACATCGCGCCGTTATCCATGTGGTGCGCATAGAGCAGATTGTAGGAATCGGTCATCGCGCGACTGTTGCGCGTATCCAAAAACACCGCTCCCGAAACCGCGGACTCCCCCAACACGTTTTTGTTGAGGTATTCCTGGTTATCTTTTCCCTGAACAAAGGGATAGTCGATGTTGGTGCCATCGATGGTAACCCATCCGACCACGTCGGGATTTTTGGCCATCAGTTCCTGCAGGCGTGCGCAATCGTTGGCCCCGGTGGGTTTGTAGTGCAGCAGCTCATCGCTGATGAACCCACCGTTCATAACGTTGTTTGTGTCCCACAGCGAATAGCCCCCGTACAGCAGCATGAGCAGCACGAGAAAGCCGGCAAACCACGTAAGCACGCGGTCGCCGGCTCTCGCCAGCCGAGCCATGCGTTTAAGCTCCATCGGCTGTAATCCTCGCTGTTTTAATGGCGGTTACGACGAGGACGGAAGAAGACCACGCCCATCACGGCAGCAAACGCGACGATTGCCGCATAGGGAACGACCGTCCGAATAACATCGGTGGGAACGGTAGCCTCTTTGGTGTTGGTAAAGGTCACCGTGGTGTCAGAAGTACCGATACCCTTCTCGGCAATAGAGTTACCTTCTGTCGAACTGGTGTCATCACCAATCTTGTACGACGTCTTATAACCTTCGCTATGATAATCCGCCTCAGTTACGGCGAATTTATCCTCCGATGAGAGACCGTAAAAGATGACGGATTCTCCGTTCTTAAGGCTCACGCTAATCGCAGTTCCCGACGCGGCCTTAACTTCGTTCGGGGTAGTAGTCCCGTCTTTCACAGTGGCGTACTTATAAGTCTCCCCGTCAGCGCCTTTAATCGTGACGGTAAAGTCAAAGTCCTTATTCTTGTCACCCTGGTTGCCGGCAACGACCTTTTTGATGGTCAACTTTTGGGTGACATATTTGTTCTCAAAGCCTGAGGTCTTGTCGCCCGATCCCGCCGCTGTGCTAAGAGTGCAGCCCTTAGCAACTAAGCCTGAGTCGCCATTTTCTACGTAAACATCCAGGAACAGCTCCTTATACTCAACGTCGTTGAGGCCATCCAGCTCTGGCGGCGTCTGCGTAATTTTGTATCGATAGATGCCCGGAGCCGCGAACTTTGAGGTATCAAGGCTGACGCTCATTGGGGCGGTTATTGTCTTAGTAACGCCGTCGGTATTATCTTCGCTAGAAAGACCTTTGGCAGAATAATTTACGGAAGACGGCGAAAGCGAAACGGCCCCTTCCGCTCCAGCAGTAACGGGCATACCCGTGTTCGTAAGCTCGCTCGTCTCCGCCGGCGAGGTCGAATACTTAAACTGCGCATTCGGCTCCACAGCATCCTTGTTCATGGTAAGCGTCGAGGTGATCGTAACCTTGTTGCCAGTTACCGGCAGATGCGGAGTAGTAGATCCCCCCTCCGCCCACGCGGGCGTGACAACTCCCACCAAAGCCAGCAGCATCGTGGCAGCCACAACTGCAAACGCCGCCAGTCGCCTCTTTCCAGTTTTCATGTTGTATCCTTCCTCTCGGGCACATGCCCTTAATAAAACCAATCTCCGTGCCTACAGGTTCGACCTGCGCAGCACGCTGATCACGTTGCCTTTGATCTGCGAACGGGCAATCGGCCCATACAGGCGGCTGTCATGCCCACCCTCGCGCAGATCGGCCAGCACAAAGAACTCATCCGCTGCCAGGTGTACGGGATAGTCCACAGCAGACTCGTAGCGCGGCGTCGGCGTGGTGATATCGCTTTCCACCACAACAGCCCCGTTAACCATGAGCTCGCCCGACTCGGTAATCGTGACCTCATCACCGGGGCGGGCAACCACGCGACCCAGGCGCTCTTCGCCATCCGCGGTGTATACCACCACGTCACCCTCGTTGAAGCCCTGGCTGAGCCTCCAGTAGAGCATGACGTCACCCGAACAGATACGCGGAGCCATCTCGCCGGTCGTGACCGCACCCACGCCCAGGACCACGCCAAAGAGCAGCCAGAGCGTCACGACAAAAAATGCCAGGCGCGCCAGAAAGCCCACGATATCTCGCCGGTCGTCTGCTTCCCTTAGATCTGGCGCCGCGTGTGCGCCTATCTTCGCGCTCGACACGATCGGGCACCCCGCGCCACAGGACCTCCCCCGCGGAGCGGCAGGTGTGGGCGCCCCGCCACCAGCATTGCTGGCGCCATGTCTTCTCATAGGCGCCCGCCCCTCCTGGAGCCGCGATGTAAACGCAGCGCAACCATGCCCGTGACCAGCAGCACGCCGGCGGCCAAAATCGCCAGGGCATAGATGGGATTGCGCGTGATACCCGTAGGCACTGCGACCTGTCGGGAATTGGTGGCCTTAGCTTCAACGGCAACGGTCACACGCGGACCGTTGAGCGTGCCGCTCGCACCCGTAAGCTCAGCGTGATAGCCCAACGAAGAGTAATCGTCTTCGCTCACGGTATAGGTCGCGTTGTAATCAAGCGTTTTAATCGAAACGGTCAGGCCGTCCTTAACGGCAAACGGCACGATCGCCCTGCCCTGGCCATCGGCCGTAAAGGCCGTCTTGTTTTCCACGGTTTCGGCCTGATCATTCGGTCGCGCCACGAGCGTATGGCTGCCCTGGGCAGGCGCATCCGAATACTCGATGGCGTAGGTCTGACCAGCCTTGAGACCCGTAAAGGTCACCGTCATCTTAAAGTAGGCACGCTTGTCGCCCATATTGCCCGTAACGCTCTTGGAAACCTTGAGCGTGTAGGTGCGCGGGGTGAATCGTGCGTATACGCATCCCGTATGGCGGTCCTTCACGTTGTACGTATAGGTGGGTGAAGACGACAGCAGCTCCGGGGCGTCTGGATTCGATAGGTCATACCAGCCCTCAAAGTGATAGCCATCCTTGGGAGCGGCCACCGCCTCCACAAACGTGCCGTCATCCACAAAGTAGGCAACGCCCGATTTATCGTACGCGTCGGCGTCCTTGTCCGAGCCATCCCCGGCATCGATAGAGCCCTTTGCCCCCTTAAGCTTGGAGCTGACCGTGCCGCCCGTCGTTACGTTGCTCCACGTGCCGTCGGCATTTTTAAGCTGGGCAACAAAGGCCTGACGATACTTCCATTGCGCCACAAATGTCGCGCCCTGACTCTCAGGGATGTTTTCGACCGTTACCGTATCGCCCGCAGCACCGGTATCCGGATTGACCTTCTTGCCCCTAATGGTAAGAGTGCCGGAATCCGTGGTGCCCTCGGGTGCCGTATGGGTCACGGTGTGCTCCGCACTAAAACGAACGGCTTTTCCCGAGCCCGCGTACTCCCAGCCCATAAACTTCCAGCCGTTGTTTTGTCCATCGGCGGCATGGGAGGTATAGCTCGCTCCAGCGCCAGAAAGCTGCACGAAATCGCCCGTGGATTCATCGGACGGATCATAGTGATACGCTTTGCCGCCGTTCACATCGTATTGAACGCCTGCCTTGGAAAACACGAGGTGCACTTTGTAGTGCTTTGTGACCTTGTCGACCTTAAAGTGATAGGTGCCATCGTTCAATTCGGTCCAGTGCGCCGCATCGTCCGCGGAATAGAACTCGCCGTTGACAAAAGCACCGATAAAGACCGCCCCGTCATCGCGCTTGGCATCGACCATAAAGTAGGAGTTCTTTTCCTGCTTACCTACGTAGTTTTTGGCATAGGTAAAGTCGGCGGTCTTGGTATCGGAATTATAAAAATACGTTCCGCTTCCGTTGGGCGTCGTGTGCGCCTCTATGCGATAGAACTCCCTAAACGAGATATTGTCGAGGAAGTTGCCGGTCGAATTGATCTTGTTGGCCGTGTTGTAGGCCACAAAAGCAAAGACGCTCTGGTTTTGGCCATCCGGAATGGTGTAGGTATAGTCGTAGTCGACCTTTTTCTTGCGCTCGAGCGCGTTGGAACCGTAGGAAGCCCACGCGTCGTTTTCGGACGCCATAATCCACACGCACCATTTTTCGGTATGTTCCGCATCGGCCGTCCATGAGAACGCGCTTCCGCTAGACGCACTGGCAAATCCACCCACTTTGTCAAATTTGGTCGAATACAGGATGATCTTTTTGCTGCAGCCCGATTGGGAAAAATTGGCCACATCCAAGCCGACATAGTTATCGACGCTTATTTGAATCCATTGAATAATTTGCTGGTACTGATCGAGTGCTTTTTGATTGTCCTTGTACGGCTCGTTTTCTTGTCGCGGACCGATGATAAGGGCCATGGCGTCTCGACCCGAGCGGCCGCGGTGGTCGAGCCCCCACTCGTACTGTTTTCCCGGATCGGTTGTCACATATTGGTAGAGTGAGCTCGCCTCATGTGCGTTGAGCTCGGCGGCGTACTCGCCATCCGAGGGTGCAAATGTAACAGAATGCCCAACTGGGTCGATATAGTAGTCGTTCTGGGCAACGATCTCGATACGATGGTCCGTCTCGGTCGTACGCCAATGGGGCGAGCACAGCGTAAACTTGCTGGTGCTCTTGTTCCCTAGATGTATATCGTCTTCAAAACTGCCGTTAGCAATGTTCGTTTTTTCGTTCTTAAGATTCGAGGTCGAGAACGCATAGTTATTTAACGTTGTCATGGTCTCGGACGAATTTTCTTGATATACCTTGCCGAAGTCAGTATAGATGTCACGCGTGCCCTGCTTTTCCACGTGAACGTCATTGACCAGATTGCCAAACCACTCCCGGTATTGTTCGTTTGCCCCCGTAAGATTTGAATCGTAGCAAGTTAGTGCAAGCATCGTATTTTCGGACGCTGCGGTATAGACTGCCTGATAGGCAAACTCATCGTCTTGCTCGGGAAGCGCTCGATAATAGTGTGTACTGTTGGTGCCAAAGGAGAACCAACCCTGTCCGTTAGAGCTTACGAGCCACACAGAAAGCGCAATGCGACCGTCGCTCTGCTCAAACGAGAAGTGGGATCCGTCGGCGCTGCTACCAGCAAAGCCGCCATTTGCAGCAAAGGGATCGCTGTAAACGGTGTGCTGCTCAACGGTATTTCCCTGGGGCATCTTGCCCCGTGCCTTAAGCCAAGTCCGCAGTTGCATGAGCTGGTCTTGGCCTGCGCTGTTAACCGACAGATTCTCCTGTTGAGGACCCATCGTGAGCATCAGCACGTCGTGTTCGGTTGCGGCGCGATGGTTGAGGCCCCACTCGTACGTGGCGCCGCTCTGGGTGGAAAAGGTGGTGTAGGTTGATCCAGGTTCAAAATAGTTACCGGCACCCTGTGGCCTCAAATTCCATGCAAGCGCAAAATGATTACCGTTAGCTTCTTTGGTGTTCGTTTGGGGCTTGAGGAGCTGCGTGGGAGTTGCGAGGTACGACGTCTCGCCGATCCTATTAGTCGGAGAGGTCGTCGACCAACCAGAAGCTCGGTTGGTAAAGGTTGGGTTCGCTATAAGGTTGCCATCGTCACCGTACGCACGCGAGGGCAACCCCCCCCCGACCATACGAACGAGCATAAGACCGCTGCCAACATCACAAAGGTGCGGCGCATCGACGCTATATGACCGAAAGGACCCTGCATGGGCGCACCCCCCCAGCCGCAGCCCGAGCTTTCGCGCAAGCTACACAAGTAGTACGTTTAAGTTTTTTGATTCTACAACCAGCCCAGGGCAAAAGCAAAATCATGCGTAACCGATTTGCAGTCATTTTTCGCATTTTTCGCATTGCGCAGGTAGGACGCCAAAAGCGGCTAAAAAAGCCCCGTCCCAAATGAGCTACTTGAGGAGTTGTGCCATGGCGTTGACGAATTTTTGGACTTGGGGGGTTGGCTCGAGCGGGTAGTGCAGAAAGACCGGTACCTCGCGGCCGCACAGGAACGGCACGCCCACAAAGGCCGGGTGCACCCCCGACCATGCGCCGCAGGTGAGCACCGCGTCGCCCTTTTCCTCTGCCTCGTTAAAGAGCGCAAAGTCAAAGCTGTCCACGTCGATCACGTCAACGCCGCCGTCGGCCAGAAGGTCGATGCGCAGGCTGTCCATGGCGTCGTTGCCGTGGCGGAGCACGCGCAGGCGCATGCCCTCCAGGTCAGCAACCGTGATACGCGTCTTACGCGCCAGCGGGCTCATGCGCGGCACGTCGATATAAAACGGCACGTTGACAATGCGGAGCTTTTGGCAGGCATCGCCCCAGCGTGGGGTCGAAAAACTCGACTGCACCACATCGACCTCGCGGCCCAAGCTGCGCATAACGGTCTCGCGCGCGTCGTAGAGGTCGCTTACCGGCACGATCTCAAATCGCAGCGACGGTTCCAAATCGTGGATGCCCGACCACATCGACAGCGTTTGGCGCCCCGGGCACATCATCGACACGCCCAGGCGCACGGCGCCGCCATCGCCCGCCGCGCGTCGGGCACGGCGCAACGCGTCCTCGGACTGCCGCATGATCGAGCGCGCATCGTCCACCAGCAGAGCACCCGCCGGCGTCACCTTGACGCCCGAGTGCGAGCGTTCGAACAGCGTGATGCCGAACTCGGCCTCGAAGCCCGACACCTGCTTGACGAGCGCCGGAGTCGACACACGCATTTTTGCCGCCGCACGCGAGAAGCTTCCCAGCTCCGCGGCGGCCGATATGGCCTCGAGTCGTCGATCGTACACGTCAATCTCCCGTTTTCGCGCCCGTGACCGCATGGGGCCACAGGGGGTTGTTTTCGCAGGTCACGCGCTCAATTGAGAATAAACTGCATCGCACAGTGTAAACCTACGGTTAACGCTATTCTAACAAATATGCAATTCACCTGCGCAAATGCAAAGCATACGATAACCAGCGAAAACCACGTGGGTCGATTAATGGGAGCGGCCCACCGGGAGGCACAAGAAGGGAAGTTCCTATGAGCAACTGGCTTAAGCTCGAGGGCGATGTCTGCGCCGTGACCGGCGCACTCGGCGGTATGGGCGTCGAGATTTGCCGCGAGTTCGCCCGCAACGGCGCCAACGTCGTCCTGCTCGATCTGGACGAGGAAAAGGTCAAGGCCGCAGCCGCCGACCTCGCCGCCGAGTTTGGCATCCACGCCGAGGGCTACAAGATGAACGCCACCGACGAGGCCGAGGTTCAGGCTGCTGTCGACGCCACCATCGCCAACTTCGGCCGCGTCGACGTCCTCGTCAACACCGCCGGCATCCTGCGCTTCGCCGCCATGGAGGACCTGCCGCTGAGCGACTGGGAGCAGGTGCTCAACGTCAACCTCACCGGCTACTTCATCACCTCGCAGCGCTTTGGTCGCGAGATGATCAAGGCCGGCCAGGGCCGCCTGGTGCATATCTCGACCGTCGCCAGCCACTCCCCCGAGACGTTCTCGGGCGTGTACAGCTCCACCAAGGCCGGCGTCAACATGATGTCCAAGATGCTCGCCGCCGAGTGGGGCCCCTACGGCGTCCGCTCCAACTGCGTCGAGCCTTGCTTCGTTAAGACCCCGATGTCGGCCAATTTCTACGCCGACCCCGAGGTCGAAAAGAGCCGCAGCCGCCTGATCGCCACGCGCCGCATCGGCGAGGTCAGCGATATCGCCAACGCCGTCATGTTCCTGGCGTCCAAGCGCTCGGACTTTACCACCGGCGACGCCATCAAGGTCGACGGCGGCTTCTCCAACATGATGGGCGACCTCACCGCCAAGCCCGGCGGCCGTCGCGCCTATGCCGACAACTACCTTAAGAACAAGGGTGTCGAGCTCTGGTCCGATGAGTCCGGCGTCGCCAAGCCGACTGACCAGTAAACCAACCTGACAGGGAGGCCCCGCGGACACGCCCGCTCCTCTCCCGCATCGATTAGAAAGAGTCCAATGGCTTCCACCAACTCCAACAAGGGTCGCGCCGTCGTGCTTTCTGCCGCGTGCGTCACCATGTTCTTCATCAGCTCCATCGCGCTGTATTCCGTCGTGAGCAAGAACCTGCTCGCCGTCTACCCCGAGTGGTCCAGCGCTCTTACCTGGGCTTTCCCGGTCTTTCAGACCATCATGGCCGTGACGGGCATCTTCGCCGGCCGCATCTCCGATAAGATCGGCCCCCGCAACGTCGTGATCGCCGCCGCTGTGTGCTACGGCGTGGGCTGGTTCATGTCCGGCACCGTCACCGAGCCGTGGCAATTCTACCTGTGGTTCTCGCTTGTCGCCGCCATCGGCAACGGCCTGGGCTACAACCCGGCGCTCACCACCGGCCAAAAGTGGTTCATCGACAAGAAGGGTCTCGCCTCCGGCATCACCCTGGCCGCTTCGACCGCCGGTCCCGCCGTGCTGTCCCCGGTGCTCGCCTCGCTGCTCATCCCGAGCCTGGGCATCTTTGGCGCCCTTAAGGCGCTCGGAGTCATCTTCTTTGTGACGATCGCCGCCTCCGCCCTGTTCCTGAAGGCCCCCGAGGCCGGTTGGCTGCCCGAGGGCTTCGAGGCCCCCAAGGGCGGTGCGCACGCCGGCACCTTCGGCGACCTCACCCCGGGCGAGATGGTCAAGACCCCGCGCTTCTGGGTCCTCATCGTCACCTTCGCCTTTGCCGCCACCGCGGGCACCCTGCTCGTGGGCAAGGTTGCCTCCATCGCCGCCGTTCAGCTCTTCGCCGACCCCACGAGCGCCGCGGCCGTCGCCCTCGGCGGTGTGGTGGTCTCCGTCAACACCTGCGCCAACCTGGTTGGCCGTCTGTCCTTTGGCCAGATCATCGACAAGCTCGGCGCCTACAAGTCGCTGCTCATCAGCCTTGTCGTCACCATCGTCGCCCTCGTCATCATGTCGATGAGCTTTACGCAGAGCATGTTCTTTGTGGCGCTCGCCCTGCTCGGCTTTAGCTTTGGCGCCCTGCTCGTCATCTACCCGCCGCTCACCGGTGGTGCCTTCGGTACCAGCAACATCGGTGTCAACTACGGCATCATGTTTTTAGGCTATGCCGCTTCCACCTGGATCAGCCAGCCCATCACCGCCGTGCTGTATCACGCCGAGGCCGGCAGCGCCGCCTACCAGCAGTCCTTCTACGGCGCCATTGTGATCGCCGCCATCGCCGTCGTGCTCACCGTCTACATGATGGTCTCCGACAGCAAGAAGAAGTCCGCCTAGTTTTACCGCTGCGACAAGGGGACAGCCCCTTTGTCGCATTCCACCGGTCACCAGTATTAAGGAGTCGAAATGTCTGAGCTCAACCCCGTCCGCATTGCCGTTATCGGCGCCGGCGCCATGGGCCGCAACCACATCCGCTTTGTCACCGAGGAGCCCGAGGCCGAGCTCGTCGCCATCGCCGACGCCTTTGAGGGCGCCCGCGCCACGGCAGAGGCCGCCGGCGTACCGTTTTACACCGATCCCGCCCAGATGATGGACGAGGTCAAACCCGAGGCCGTCATCATCGCCACGCCCAACGACCTGCACCTGGGCGTTGCCCGCGAGGCTGTGAAGCGCAATATCGTGCCGCTGGTCGAAAAGCCGATCTCCAACGACCTGGAGGATGCCCAGGCTTTCGCTGCCGAGGCCGAGACCGCCGGCGTGCCCGTGCTCGTGGGTCAGCACCGTCGCCACAACCCCTTCGTCAACAAGGCCAAGGAGACCATCGAGTCCGGCGAGCTGGGCAAGCTCACCGTGTCGAGCTTCCACTACATGATCTATAAGAATGACGAGTACTTCGATGTCGAATGGCGCCGCAAGAAGGGTGCCGGCCCGATCCTGGTCAACCTGGTGCACGACGTCGACCTGCTCCGCTACCTGCTGGGCGAGCCCGTTGCCGTCCAGGGTATGCAGTCCAGCGCCGCCCGCGGTTTCGAGACCGAGGACTCCGCCGTGGTCAACGTCCGTTTTGCCGATGGCGCGCTCGCGAGCATGACCATCTCCGACGCCACCGCCAGCCCCTGGAACTGGGAGGCAACCGCTCGCGAGGACCCGCAGTACCGCCCCTTCGACGCCGACGCCTACTTTATCGGCGGCACTAAGGGCGCCCTGTCGCTGCCCCGCCTGCACCAGTTCTCCTACGACGGCGCCTCCAACTGGCACAAGCCGCTGCAGATGGAGATTCCGGCCGTCGACCCGGCACTGCCGCACAAGATGCAGCTCAAGCACTTTGTGAAGGTTGTCCGCCGCGAGGTCGAGCCCGTCGTGACCCCCGCCGACAACGTTAAGACGCTCACGCTTCTCAACGCTATCAAGGAGGCCGCCGAGACCGGCCAGCTCGTCGAGCTGTAATGCCTTAAGAGCGACCGCGGCAGAAACCCCATGCCGAACCCTTCGGTCCGCCACCAATAAGCCCCTCTTCTTTGCCCCGCGAGCAGCCTCCTGCCCGTGGGGCATTTTGCTACCTTGCCGACGATTTTTCTGGGACGGGGCGGCAAAAGTGGCTAAAAGAGCCCCATCCCAAAATGACTACTTGGGTGGAGTGGCGGGTGGTATCCTTGGTAGCCCTGTGCTGCAAACGCACCTTAAACGCAAGGAGTCCCATGGATCTTATCGCCCAGCTCGCCCACGAGCTCAACCTTAAGGCCGCCAACATCGAGGCAGCCGTCAAGCTCATCGACGAGGGCAACACCATCCCCTTTATCTCGCGCTACCGCAAGGAAGCCACAGGCGGAATGGACGACGTCGCCCTGCGCACACTCGACGAGCGCCTGTCCTACCTGCGCAATCTTGAACAGCGCAAAGAGGACGTCATTCTGCTCATCGACGCCCAGGGCAAACTTACGCCCGAGCTCGAACAGCAAATTCGCGAGGCCACGCAGCTCCAGCGTGTCGAGGACCTCTACAAGCCCTACCGCAAAAAGCGCATGACTCGCGCGCAGAAGGCCCGCGAGGCCGGCCTGGAGCCGCTCGCCAACATGATCATCATGCAGGCCTCGGCCAAGGGCAGTGCGCTCGACGCCGCCGCAGCATACGTCAATGAGGAGGCCGGCTTCGACACGCCCGAAAAGGC
>URTL01000057.1 GCA_900550785.1 uncultured Collinsella sp.
CTCGGCGTCGTCGAGTGGCTGGGCGTCGCCATCATCCTCGCCGGCGTGTGCCTGGCACAGGTCCCCTCCCTGCTTGGAGGCCGGGAGGCACGTCGCGCCGCCGCAGGACAAGCCGTCAGTTAGTCACCCCTTCACGGGCGGCCCGCGCGCATTAGGGAAAGGGCCACGGGCTCGGCGCGCGAGGCCGCAAGGACGTTATAAAGCGTCCCCCGCAGAGATGGGGGCGCCAGAGAGAAGGAGGCACCATGCCATTTCCAAAAGGGTTCCTTTGGGGAGGAGCTACCGCCGCCAACCAATGCGAGGGAGGTTATGACGAGGGCGGCCGCGGCCTTGCCAACGTCGACGTCATCCCACACGGGCCGGAGCGCAACGACGTAAGCCGCGGCCTGAGGCGCATGCTCGACTTTGAGCCCGGGTACTACTACCCGGCCCAGACGGGCATCGACTTCTACCACCACTACCGCGAGGACATAGCCCTCTTCGCGGAGATGGGCTTTAAGGTCTTTCGCCTCTCCATCGCCTGGAGCCGCATCTTCCCCAATGGCGACGAGGAGGAGCCCAACGAGGCCGGGCTCGCCTTCTACGAGGACGTGTTCCGCTGCTGCCGCGAGCACGGGATCGAGCCCCTCGTGACCATCACGCACTTCGACTGCCCCATCCACCTCGTCAAGAAGTACGGCGCCTGGCGAAACCGCACCCTCATCGAGCTCTACAAGCGGCTCGTGACGGTGCTCTTCAACCGCTACCGCGGCCTCGTGCGCTGGTGGATCACGTTCAACGAGATGAACATGATCTTACACCGTCCCTTCATGGGTGCCGGCATCGTCCTCGAGCCCGGGGAGAATGCCCGCGAGGCCGAGTACCGCGCCGCGCACAACGAGCTCGTGGCGAGCGCCTGGGCCACCAAGATCGCCCACGAAGTCGACCCGGAGAACAAGGTAGGCTGCATGCTCGCCGCGGGAAGCTACTACCCCTACTCCTGTCGTCCCGAGGACGTCCGCGCAGCGCAGGTCAAGAACCAGGAGGACCTCTTCTTCGTGGACGTGCAGGCACGCGGGCACTACCCCGGCTACGCGCTCAAGATGCTCGAGCGCGAGGGCATCGACGTGGGCATGACCGCCGAGGACGAGCGCATCATTGCGGAGAACACCGTCGACTTCATCTCGTTTAGCTACTACTCTTCGCGCTGCACCGCGGGCGACCCCGATTCCGTGGGCGGCGTCGCCGAGGGCAACGCCTTCGCCGGCGTGGAGAACCCCTACGTGCGCACGAGCGACTGGGGCTGGGTCATCGACCCACTGGGGTTCCGCATCACGATCAACGACCTCTGGGACCGCTACCAGAAGCCGCTCTTTGTGGTGGAAAACGGCCTCGGCGCCTATGACGAGGTGCTTCCCGACGGCACGATCGAGGACGACTACCGCATCGCCTACCTGCGCGAGCACATCGAGGCCATGCGCGACGCCATCGAGCAGGACGGCGTCGAGATGCTCGGCTACACCACCTGGGGGCCGATCGACCTCGTGAGCGCGGGCTCCGGCGAGATGGAGAAGCGCTACGGCTTCATCTACGTGGACCGCGACAACCTGGGCAACGGCACGCTCGAGCGCAGGCGCAAGAAGAGCTTCTACTGGTACCAACAGGCCATCGCCACCAACGGAGGCGACCTGGGCTAGCCGCCCGGGCAATATCGCTAAGGAGAAAATAATGGCTGAAAAATACGACGATCTGGCCAGATCCATACTCGAGAACGTAGGCGGCGCCGAGAACGTCGCCAGCGTCGCGCACTGCATCACGCGCGTGCGCTTCAAGCTCAAGGACGAGTCCCGCGCCAACACTGCCAAGATCGAGGCCCTCAAGGGCGTTATCCAGGTCATCCAGGCCAACGGCCAGTACCAGGTGGTCGTGGGTAACATCGTCGAGGACGTCTACGACGCGGTCCTGGAGGCCGGCAGCTTCTTGGGCGGCGCAAGCGCCGACGACGAGCCCCAGGGCGATAAGACCGTTGCCTCCGTCGTCATCGACCTCATCTCTGGCATCTTCCAGCCCATCCTGGGACCGCTTGCCGCCGCAGGCATCATGAAGGGACTGCTTGCCCTCATCACCTACTTCGTCCCGGCCTTTGGAAACGACGGCCTCTACACGCTGCTCTACACCGTGGCTGACGGCTTCTTCTACTTCCTTCCCGTCGCCCTGGCGTTCAGTGCCGCGCGCAAGTTCCGCATGAACGAGTTCACCGGCGTGGCAATCGGCGTGGCGCTCCTCTACCCGACGATGGTCGCCCTGACCTCGGGCGAGGCGCTCGGCAGCATCGACCTCGGCGTGGCCGGCACGTTCTCGTGGTACGCCACCGCCCTCGGGGTCCCCATCATCATGCCCGTGTCCGGCTACGTGAGCTCGGTGATCTCCGTCCTTCTCATGGTGTGGTTCGGCTCTATCCTTGAGCGCTGGCTCAAGAGCTGGATGCCGACTGCGCTCAAGATGTTCCTCGTCCCGCTCGCCACGATGACGGTCTCCATCGTCTTGGGCTACCTCGTCATCGGCCCGGTGGCCACCCTCATCACCAACCTGCTGAGCGCGGCGTTCTCGTTCATCTTCCAGCTTCCCGTGGTTGGTTCCGTCCTGGGCAGCGCCCTGGTCGGCGGACTGTGGATGTGTCTCGTCATCTTTGGCTTCCACTGGAGCCTCATCCCCATCTCCATCATGAACCTGAACACCCTCGGCCACGACAGCGTGCTCGCCGCCACCATCGGCCACGGGTTCGCGCTCGGAGCGGTCATCTTTGCCATGTACCTCAGAAACAAGGACGAGCGCTTCCGCGGCATCGCCCTTCCCGCGATGATCTCCGCCTTCTTCTTCGGCGTCACCGAGCCGGGCATCTACGGCATCGCCCTCCCCAACAAGCGCGCGTTCGTCGTGGCATGCCTGAGCTCCGCCGTGGGCGGCGCCATCGTGGGAATGACGGGCGCCCTCATGTACATCTCGGGCGGCCTCGGCGTCTTCAACCTGCTCAACTTCATCGACGGGACCCCTGGTGGCGCCGGGATCTCCCACATGATCTTCGCGATCATCGCCTCGCTCGTCTCTGCCGTCCTGGCCTTTGTTATCGAGTTCATCACCTACCGGCCCAACGACGATGAGGAAGGCGCCCGCTAGCCTGCGCTCTTTTCGACCAGCTCTATGTAATTGAGGAGCAGTTGAGGTGGGTGAGGGCCGAGGGCGATCAAGGTGGCCGCCCTCGGCCCGGGACAACCTGCCAGAAGGCGTTTAGCTTTCTCGGGCGGCGCTGAAATGAACTGAGCCCCGAAACTTGGACGAGTCAATTAGCGGCCTATGCCACACATGGGGACTGATTCCGGAACTCCTCCGGGGTCAGTCCCTTTTGCTTAACCCGCCTCCCCTTGTTCCAGTGAACGGTATAGGCTTCGAGGTCCCGCTTGAACTCCTCGAAGCTCCGCCACGTCCGGTTCCTGTAGAACTCGTCCTTCAGGCGCCCGGGCAGCAGCTCCGTCGCATGAGCTTGCCCCCGCACGCCGCCGGCCCCGGCCGGGTACGGACACCCTTCGGCCTCCCGCCGGCCTTCGGCGCGCCCGTACCCCCTGTCGCAAAGCTCTGCTGCAAGAGTCCTCAGCGTGGCGTCGAGCCTGACTCTCCCGTCCATAAAGAAGCCCCCATTTCTAATGTTCAAGAAATGGGGGGGCGGTTCAATTTCGGGACGGGGATTAAATAATCATTCGGAGCAAATTTATTTTTATCCCCGTCTCAGAAAATCATCGGGCGTGGTCTTGGGCAAACAGTCTAGTTGCGCTTGAGGTGGACGACCGTTTCGCAGTGGAAGGTTTGCGGGAATAGGTCGACCGGTGTGATCTTGATGGGAGAGAAAGTGCCTTCCTCGACAAAGCGTTTAAGATCGCGCGCCAGGGTGGCCGGGTCGCAGCTCACATAGGCGACATCGCGAGCGCTTGTGCTGGCGATGAGGTCGATGGCCTCGGGTGCCAGACCTGCGCGCGGCGGATCGACCACCAGGACATCGGCATCCTGGTCGGGGAACTCGCGCACGGCATCGCCGCCAATGACGTCGACGTTATCAAGCTTGTTGATTTCCAGGTTACGGCGTAGATCGCGCACGGCGGGGCCGTAGGCCTCGACGGCAGCGACAAAGTCGCAGCGGCGGGCGAGCGGCAGGGTAAAGGTGCCGGCACCGCAGTACAGGTCCACGGCAAGCTCGTCTTCCTGCGGGTCGAGCGCTTCCATGACAAGCTCGATCAAAATCTCGGCACCCTTGGTGTTGACCTGGAAAAAAGACGGGGCAGACAAGCGCATCTGACCCTCGGCGATATTCTCGGTCCATGAGCCCTCTCCGGCGAGCATTTCGACCTTGGAGACACGGCGGGCCTTCTTTTCGCCCTTGCTCATCACGCGCACGATGCTCGTGGGATGAGCGGCGTCCGCCAGCACGCGGGAGACCTGCGAGCGCGGAAAAGAGCCTGTGGGCGTCCAGAGTGCGACCTCGAGTGTCTTGGTGCGGCGCGATGCGCGAATGCCCACGCGTTCGAGCCGCAAGTCATGGCTGCCGCTTAGATAGTTGAGTGCGCCGACGACCGATTTGAGCGCCTTGGGGAAGCGTTTGTCGAACAACGGGCACGAATCGACGGTCACGATTTTGCGGGGATCGACGCCGTGCATGCCAAGACGCACGCGACCGTTGACGACGGTTGGTTCGAGCTCGATTTTATTGCGGTAGCCCCAGTCGTCCTTGGTGTGGCAGATGGGCTGTACCAACTCATCGACCTGCTCAGGAGCGAACTTGCCGATACGCTCGAGCGTGGAGCGCAGGTTTTGCTCCTTGGCGGCGAGCTGTGCCGTGCGTGAGAGATTGCCCCACGAGCAGCCGCCGCAGATGCCCACGAAGGGGCAGGGAGGCTGAATGCGATCGGGGCTTGGCTCCAGAATCTCGGTGGTGCGGGCGCGCATGAACGACTTGCCGTCCTGTACGACCTCGGCCTCGACGGTGTCGCCTGCCACGGCGCCCTGCACAAAGACGGCCTTGCCGTTGTCGGCGTGCGCCAGCCCGTCGGCGCCGTAGGTCATCGATTCTATAGTGAGCTTCATATTCCTGCCTGTCATTCGCGTTGTTGTTCGCACCATGGTAGCAGGGAAAAGCGCCCCGCATCCGAGGCTTTCCTCAAATGCGGGACGCTTCTACAAACTGCTTCTACAAACGACTATTTCGTCTTGCCGGTAATGAGCGTCTTAAGACCCAGGCCGATCAGACCCAGGCCCATGCGCACGCGACCGGGGCGATGGCGCTCGATGGCCTTGGTCTTGCCAGCGGGCTTATCGCGACGGGCGCTCGTCTCGGGTGCGGGCTTGGTGACCTGCGGATCGGGCTGAGGTGCAGGTGCAGGCTCGGGCTCAATGACGGTAGCCTGGACCTTCTGAACCTCGGTTGTGGCCGGCTGCGGTTCGGGCTCCGGCTGAGATACGAGTGCGGGTTCTGCCTTGGCGGCGGCCTCGGCGTTGCGATAGGCACGCTCCAGCAGAGCTTCCTGCGAGTTGAAGGGTTTTTCACCCTCTGCACGCTCCACGGGGACCCAGGTGCCGTCGCTCGTGAGGCTGCGGGCCTTCACGTTGTCCCGCAGCTGCATGCCCATGTACTCGTGCACTAGGGCGCGGCAGGTGGGGTCGAGCACGGGGAAGGCGATCTCCACGCGGTGCTCGGTGTTGCGCGTCATCATATCGGCTGAGCTCAGGTAAATCATGTCCGAGTCCACGCCGAAAGCATAGACGCGCGCGTGCTCCAAAAAGCGTCCGACGATGGAGCGGACATGCACGTTCTCGGTCTTGCCCGGAACACCGGGCTTGAGGCACGAGATGCCGCGGATGATCATGTCTACGCGCACGCCGGCACACGATGCCTCGGCGATCTTGTCGATAACCTCGCGGTCGGTCAGTGAGTTGAGCTTAAAGAACACGCGGGCGGGCTCGCCGGCAAGGGCGCGCTGGATCTCGCGGTCAAGCCCGCGCATGATGAGCGGTTTCAGTCCGACGGGCGCCACACCCAGGAAGCGGTAATCGCCGCGCAGGTTGCCCAGCGACAGGTTGCGGAAGAACAGGTTGGCGTCCTCGCCGATGCCGGGGTGAGCGGTCATGAGCATAAAGTCGCTGTAGAGTTTGGCCGTCTTCTCATTAAAGTTGCCGGTGCCCAGCAGCGTCAGGCGCGTTAGCGCCATGCCCTCGCGATAGGTGAGCTGGCAGATCTTGGAGTGGCACTTAAAGCCTTCGGAGCCGTAGATGACGGTGCAGCCTGCCTCTTCCAGACGCTCGGCCCACTCGATGTTGTTCTGCTCGTCAAAGCGGGCGCGGAGCTCCATGAGCACCGTGACCTCTTTGCCGTTCTCGGCGGCATCGATCAGCGACTCGCATAGGCGGCTCTGCTTGGCCACGCGGTAGAGCGTGATGCGCAACGAGATGCACTCGGGGTCGTAGGCTGCCTCGTGTACCAGATCCAGGAACGGATTCATGGCCTCGTAAGGGTAGAAGAGCAGCTTGTCGTGCTGCAGCACCTGCTCGCGGATGGAGCGGGTCATGTCGATGGTGGGGTTGGGCTGTGGCTTAAACGGCGTAAAGAGCAGCTCGTTGCGCAGGTGCTCGGGAATCTTGCCCTCAATGCCAAAGACGTAGCCCAGGTTGAGCGGGATATCGCAGGTAAAGACAGAGCGGCGCGAAAGCTCGAGCGCCTTGCGGATAGTCTTGAGCGTCGCCTTCTCGAGCGACCCCGAGACCGCGAGCACTACCGGCTGCAGGCGCAGGCGCTTCTTGAGAATGCGCTTCATGTGCTGGCGGTAGTCCTCTTCCTCTTCGACGCCCTCTCCGTCCGGATCGATGTCGGCGTTGCGGGTGACGCGGATCAGCGCACGATCCAGCGGCTTATAGGAGCCAAAGCAGCTGTCCAGGCAGGCGAGGATGACGTCCTCGAGCAAGATGTAGGAGTAGGTGCCGGTGGGCGAGGGGATCTCGACCACGCGGTTCATCGAGGCGGGAATCTCGATAAGGCCCAGTAAGCTCTCCTCGTCGGTGGCGCCGTCCAGACCACAGGCCAGATAGAGCGCGCCGTTGCGCAGGTTGGGGAAGGGGTGGCGAGGATCGATGACCAGCGGCGAGATGACCGGCGACACGTAGGCCTGGAAGTAGCGGGTTACAAAGGTGCGCTCCTCGGGCGTAAGCGAATCGATGCGGGCGCGGTGAAAGCCCAAGGTGTCGAGCTTGCCCTCGATGCTCTTAAAGATGGACTCCCAACGGGTAAGGAGCCCGGGCAGCTCTGCCATGACGGCGTCGACCTGCTCGGAGGCGGTCATATTGCTCTTGTTATCGACAGGCTGTTTTTTGAGTTCTGCCAGGTCGGACAGGCCGCCCACGCGTACCATAAGGAATTCGTCGAGGTTGGACTCGAAGATCGAGACGAATTTAAGGCGCTCGAACAGCGGCACGGACTCATCGAAGGCCTCGTCGAGCACGCGGTTGTCAAAGCGCAGCCAGCTGAGCTCTCGATTTTGCGTGTACGAGAAGTCGCGCGGCGGCTTGCGCTGCTTAGCGGCCTTTTGCTTCTTTTCGATTTTGCTCGGCATATGCATCTGTCCGTTCAGTCCCTACGGGGGACGGTAGCCTAACACTATTTCCTATTGTCTCAATTTAGTCGACCTATGGCGCGGACGTATCGCGCGAACGGTATCTTTACCTACTTATTACGCTGACGATCCGAAGCACTAACGTCCGGTGCTTTGAGCAAGCGATCTATATCCTCACTCAACTGGTGAGAATGTATGAATAAGAATGATAGCAAGCTGAATATAATCGAATGTAGCTCGAATCGAGGGCAAGTGTCATTAATATGCAGAAAACCGTTTTCACTATGCAATTTTGAATCATGGATAACTTTGAGTGTTCAATCTTGATTTCCTAGAAAAATAACGTTTACCTAGGAAAATCTGCTTTACGAAACTGAAGTGCATCATGGGAAATCATATGCGATATACCGTTCATCGCACTTTGCTGACCGTTCGGGGGCGAGGTGGAATTGCGGGTGGTTTTTGGATATAACTAGAGCTGTCAGCAAGCAGCGTCCCATACGGAGGGGCGCTGATACATTCGGCCAGTAAGGCCCGAAAGAAAGGTAGGAGGCCATGACGAAAGGTCTGCACGTGCCTTCCGAGATCGGCAAGCTCAGGAAGGTCTGCCTGCACCGTCCCGGCGACGAGCTCCTCAACCTGCCGCCCGACGAGCTCGAGCGACTCCTGTTCGACGACGTCCCGTTCCTGGAGGTCGCACAGCAGGAGCACGACACCTTCGCCCAGATCCTGAGGGACCAGGGCGTGGAGGTCCTCTACCTCGAGAACCTCGTCGCCGAGGTGTTCGACCAGGTCCCCGGCGCCCGCGCCGAGTTCACCGACCAGTACATCGCCGAGGCAGGCATCCGCGGCCAGCACATGCCGCAGATCGTCCGCGAGAAGCTGGACTCCATCGAGGACAACCTCGAGTTCGTCAAGAAGACCATGGCCGGCATGACCAAGGCCGAGATCGACCTGCCCCTCACGGCGTCCACGACCCTCGACTCCCTGGTCAACTCCGAGTCCGAGTCCGACCTGATCATCGACCCGATGCCCAACCTCTACTTCACCCGCGACCCGTTCGCGGTCGTCGGCGAGGGCGTCAACCTCAACCGCATGTACTCGGTCACCCGCAACCGCGAGACCCTGTACGGCAAGTACGTCTTCAAGTACCACCCCGACTACAAGGACGTCTCCCTGTACTTCCGCCGCGACTGCCAGTTCCACACCGAGGGCGGCGACGTGCTGAACATCAACGAGAAGACCCTCGCCGTCGGCATCTCCCAGCGCACCCAGGCCGCCGCTATCGACGTCATGGCCCAGAACATCTTCTGGAACTCCGACTCCAAGGTCGAGCGCATCCTGGCCTTCGACATCCCGGTCTCGCGCGCCTTCATGCACCTCGACACGGTCTTCACCCAGATCGACGTCGATAAGTTCACGATCCACCCCGCCATCATGGGCACCCTGCGCGTCTACGAGCTGACCGCCGGCAAGAACCCGGGCGACGTGAACATCCGCCTGATCGAGGACACCCTCGAGCACGTCCTGGAGGACGCCACCGGCGTCGACCAGGTCAAGCTGATCCCCTGCGGCGGCGGCGACCCGATCGCGGCCTCCCGCGAGCAGTGGAACGACGGCTCCAACACCCTGTGCGTCGAGCCCGGCAAGATCTGCGTCTACGCCCGCAACACCGTCACCAACGACGTGCTGTACAAGGAGGGCCTGGACCTTCTCGTCGTGCCCTCCGCCGAGCTCTCCCGCGGCCGCGGCGGCCCGCGCTGCATGAGCATGCCCTTCTGGCGCGAGGACCTCTAAGGTCTTCAAGGACCCGTATAGGTCTTAATACATACATCTAGCTGCCATTAGATGTCTCCCAATGGGGCGGTGCGGGTTTTCGCACCGCCCCATTCTTGTATGAGGAACGTCAATACGATTGGATGACTGCTTTTGTAAGGAGCTTGGCCATGGATATCAAGGCAATCGGCGTTGAGGAATGGCTTAACGTTTGGGAGAAGAGCGCCACGTGGGATATCGCCCAGTCGACGATTTCGTCGCTTACCATGGGCGAGCTTCGCGCGCTCGACGAGCAGGACGGCGCCACGTTCTATGAACGCCTGGACCGCGAGAAGATGAGCTACGGCTGGATCGAGGGTTCGCCGGAGTTTAAGGCCGAGGTTGCCGAGCTGTATCGTCGCGAGGTCAATCCCGATCACATTCTTCAGACCAATGGCTGCACGGGCGCTAACCTCAACGCCATCATGGCTGTAGTCGAGCCCGGCGACCACGTTATCGCCGAGTGGCCTACCTATGCGCCGCTCTACGAGATTCCGCGTACGCTCGGCGCCGAGGTCGAGTATTGGGAGCTTCGCGAGGAACTCGGCTGGAAGCCCGATATCGAGGAGCTCAAGCGTCTGGTGCGTCCCGATACCAAGCTCATCTGCATCAACAACGCATCGAACCCCATCGGAACGGTGCTCGATGCCGATACGCTCGGCCAGATTGCCGAGATCGCCCGCTCGGTGGGCGCCTATGTTCTTTGCGACGAGGTGTACCTGCCGCTTGAGAACACCGAGGACTTTATGTCGATGGCCGACGTGTACGAGAAAGCCATCGTCACCAACTCGGTGTCCAAGACCTATTCGACGCCTGCGGCCCGCGTGGGCTGGGTTGTGGCAGACGAAGAGGTATTAACCACATTCGCACTTACCGCGACTACACCATGATTTGCGGCGGCGTGTTCAACGACGCCCTGGCGACCTATGTGCTCGAGCACAAGGACAAGATCCTCGAGCGCAATCGCAAGATCGTGTTTGGCAACCGCGATATCGCGCAGGCTTGGATCGATACGCAGCAGCGTGTCTCCTGGACGGCCCCGCAGGGTGTGTCCACCTCGTTTATCCAGCTGGACATTCCCGAGGATGACGAGGAGTTCTGCAAGCGCCTGCTGTCCGAGAGGGGAGTGCTGCTGGTACCTGGCAGCCGCTTTGAGCTTCCCTGTGGCGCACGCCTGGGCTACTGCGCGAGCGAGGACGTTCTGCGCGAGGGCCTGAGGCTTTTGGGCGAGGCGCTGGCGGAGTTCGATCGCTAGGATTCCGACGGCTCTCAAAACCGCTCAAATCTGTCTACGATTATCGATAACAGTCCCGTTTCCCATGAGGGGAGCGGGACTGTTTTTCTATACCGAGAAGTCAAGTTGTTAAAAATGAGGCCGTAAGGCGAGCCGGTATCCGATGGGCCTTATACTGAGCTTCCGGTGAACGGTATCAAGCGTCTGGTAAACGGTCATTTGTTACCAGAAATGAATAGGACAAACTTTTTTCTGAATAAAAATGAAAATGGTTGAGACGCGGTATGAATCGCTAATTCTATTCATAGCTTTATTGGAAATATGCAATTTGAGGGTGGTTTAATAAAGTTTAGTTCCATTTGCTATCTGGATTGAAAACGCGTTTAAGCACGTAAATAAACTTTATTAAATCAAAGTGTGCCATGCGTGAAGTATATGTGTATGCCGTTCACCCCTCATATAAAACCGTTCGGGGGCGAGGTGGAAGTATGGACTGATTTTGGATATAAATATGTCGTCAGCAATAACGCCTCACACGGAGGGGCGCTAACGAATCGGCCCTGACAAGGGCCCGAAAGAAAGGTAGGAGGCCATGACGAAAGGTCTGCACGTGCCTTCCGAGA
>URTL01000058.1 GCA_900550785.1 uncultured Collinsella sp.
GTCCTGCGCAAGACGAAGGCCACATTAAGTGGCCTTCTTTGCGTGCGGAACTCATTTTGAGCAAGCACCCGCCCTGCCGGGGCTCCCGGGTTTCGTGACGACTCGGCCGTTCGGGTCAGGCGGGCTGATAGGAATAGAGTGAATGGGCGCGCCGTTGGCGCGTCCATTTTTGTGCGGGTGACAAAGGGACTGTCCCTTTGTCACATTGCAATAAATGTGATGAAAGTGTGGCGAAATGAGCTTAAAACTTCCGTAAATGTGATAAATGTCACGTTTTACCTAGGGTAAAATGTGGGAAATATCACGCTTACGGAAGTTTCTTTGCGGGAGGTTCGGTCATGCAGCGAGATGTCATTGCCAAGCTTAACGCTTGGAAAGCGTCGGAATATCGTAAGCCGCTTATCCTTAAGGGGGCGCGCCAGGTTGGAAAGACATGGGCGCTTAAGGAGTTCGGACGAACCTCGTACCGCAATTTTGTGTATCTGACGCTCGAGGAGCCGTCACCTGGGGTACAGAGCGAGTACGCTCAGTTTTTCGAAGGTACGCGCGATCCTCGACGGATCATCTCAAACCTTTCCCTGGCACTTGGACAGCCTATCGATCCCGGCGAAACGCTGCTTATTATTGACGAGATCCAGGATTGTCCTTCTGCAGTCGGCGCCCTTAAATACTTCTGTGACGAGGCCCCCGAGTATCACGTCGCATGCGCAGGGTCTTTGTTGGGCGTTCGCTTGTCCCGTGAGACCAGCGCTTTTCCGGTGGGAAAGGTCGAGTTCATGGAGATGCGCCCCATGAGCTTTTCCGAGTTTCTGAAAGCCGAGGGCGCTGCAAACTACGACGAATACCTTGGCGGCCTGGATCAGATCGAGACAGTGCCCGATTTCTTCCATGTCCGTCTCGTCGAGCATCTTCGTCGTTATTTTGCATGCGGCGGCATGCCAGAGGCTCTTGGCCGGTGGGCGGAGACGGGCGATATCGTTCAGGTCGATAAGGTGTTGTCTGATCTCTTGGATTCCTACGAGCGCGATTTTGCCAAGCATGGTGGCCGTGCGCAGTTCGCCAAGCTTTCGCAAATATGGAACTCGATTCCAGCTCAGTTGGCGCGCGAGAACAAAAAGTTCGTTTGGGGTGCGGTGCGCGAGGGGGCTCGTGCTCGAGAATACAAGGATGCTCTGGAATGGCTTGCCGATGCTGGGCTCATCACGGCGGTTCGCCTTAATACTGCCGGTGGTGTGCCGCTCTCTGCGTACGATGACCTCAAGGCATTTAAAGTCTACTGTCTTGATGTCGGCTTGCTGCGCCGCATGGCAAGGCTGGATGCGTCCGCTTTTGCCATCTCGGATGCGCTATTTTCGGAGTTCAAAGGTTCGTTCGCCGAGAACTATGTGCTTCAGGCATTACTTTCACAGTTAGATGCTGCTCCGCGTTACTGGACAAACGAGAAGCCGAAGCACGAAGTCGATTTTTTGATTCAAGTCGGAAACGAAATCGTTCCCGTCGAGGTCAAATCGGGAGAGGTCGTTCATTCCAAGAGCCTTAAGTACTATGCCGACAAGCATGCGGAGACGACTCCATTGAGGGTCCGCTACTCACTTAAGAACCTAAAGCTCGACGACGGGGTGCTCAACATTCCGTTGTATTTGGCTGATCGATCTGTCCCTCTTATCAAAAAGGCGCTTGATTGTGCGCATCTTGACGTTTAGATCCTGGGTGAGCTGACGGGCGGCGGCTAATTAATCGCTCCGTTACGGCCAGGGAGCTTGGGCCTTAGCGATGCTTGCTTCGCCAAGCGGTGGGGGTGGTGCCGGTGTATTGCTTGAAGGCTTGGGCGAAGGCGGCCTGCTGAGGGTAGTCGAGCCGCTCTGCCACCTGCGCTATCGTGAGCGCGCTATCTGCCAAAAGGTCCTGTGCTCGCTCCATACGGCGTCTGCGAATGTAGGCGCCCAGGGACTCGCCGGTTTGGGCCTTAAAGGTGGCGCATAGTTTGGAGCGGCTTGTGTAGAGCCTCTCGGCCACCTCGTTGATACCCACACGTCTGCCTTTGTCGAGCGCGCGCTCAATCATTGCCGTTGCTTCTTCGGCAATGGTTATGCTGACGCGTGTGTCTGCTGCCTGCCGCGCCTGCTTGTGGGCCGCGCACGAACAGGCGAGCTCCGCGACCATGGTCTCCACGATGCCCTGCATATAGACGTGTCCGCCTACGGTGCGGGCGCGGTCCTCGTTAATCCGGCGCAGCGTGTGGCAGATGGCAGACGTCGCTTCCTCGTGCCATGGCTCGGCAAACGACTCAAAGATTCCCGCGAACTCGGTGGGGTAGCGGTGCTCCAGTTCGTCAAAATATCCAGGCAAAAAGAGCACCGAGCGCGAGTGATAAAGCTCCCCCGCAAACAGCGGGCTTAATTCCTCGCCACAGCTATCTTGGATAAAGCTGCAAACGGCATTGTTTGGCCACGGTCCATGCAATGGTTTAAGGTTTGCGGGCGTTATGCCAGCCTCGGGCATGCATGTAAGTGTGGGCGCGCTGACCTCGCTCACGCAGGCGTATGGCTCGGGTGTGTATTCGGCCAGGTACATATCGCGCGTCGGGGTGATGAAATGCTCCATGACGATGCAGGCAGGGGAGAGAGGCATGATCCATGCGCGTCCGTGCGCCCGATCGTTTGCCACCTCGCCGGTAAAGACGGCGCCCTTGCCGGTAAGCTCCAAGCCAAACTGCTCAAATTGCGGTGCGTAGAGCTCGGTTATGTCGGTCGCTGCCCGCCGTATTTGCAAAAGCGTCCCCTTCCTTTGCGGAAACGTCCACGCCTGGCTCGATTGTGTGCCTTGGCTAACATATCAATGATAAGTTGATTAAGGTTAACTCTCAAGCCGTTAGAAAGGAACCTTATGGCAAAGGGATCAAAAAGGGAAGGCGGCGGTATCGGCGAGCTGCTTGCATATGCCGGCGACCGTAAATTCCTAACGTATTTGGGCATGGCTCTCTCAGCGCTCTCGCAGCTGCTGAGCTTTGGCCCGTACGTGTGCATTTGGCTTGTCGCGCGCGATCTGATCGCCGTGACGCCCAACTGGAGCGAAGCCACTAACATCGCGATGTATGGCTGGTGGGCCGTGGGTTTTGCCCTGGCAAGCATCGTAGCTTATTTCGTGGGGCTCATGTGCACGCACCTGTCTGCGTTTCGCTGCGCGTCCAATATTCGCAAGACTACGAGCGAGCACCTGCTTAAGCTGCCGCTTGGCTACTTTGACACGCACGCCACCGGTGAGCTGCGCCGTATTGTAGACGGATGCGCCGCCTCCACCGAGACCCTGCTCGCGCACATGCTGCCCGATATCGCCGGCGCCACCGCCATGGTCGTGGGCTTGCTCGTGCTGCTTTTCGCCCTCGATTGGCGTTTGGGGGTGGCATGCCTTATCTCGGTCGTCGTTTCGCTTGGCGCCATGGCCACCATGATGAGCGGCAAAGGCGCCGAGTTCATGAAGGCCTACATGGGAGCGCTGGTCAAGATGAACAAGACCGGCACCGAATACGTACGTGGCATCCCCGTGGTCAAGGTGTTTCAGCAGACGGTCTACTCCTTCAAGGCCTTCCACGATGCGATCGCCGAATACGCCGACATGGCACAAAACTATGCGGGCACGTTTTGCCGAGGTCCGCAGGTACTCAACCTTACGGCGCTCAATGGCCTCGTGGCATTCTTTTTGCCGGTGGCGTTGCTGCTGGCTCCGGGCGAGACGGACTTCGCGCATTTTATGGCAAACTTCACGTTTTACGCGATATTTTCGGCCGTGGTACCGACGGCCATGACCAAGCTCATGTTTGTGGGCGAGGCCTCTCAGATGAGTGCCGATTCGCTGGCTCGCATCCGAAGCATCATGGATTCCAAGCAGCTCTCCGTGCCCGCCCAACCCAAGCACCCTGCCAGCGGCGACGTGCGATTTGAGGACGTGAGTTTTACCTATGAGGGTGCCGAAACACCTGCCGTTAGCCATGTAAGTTTTAGCGTTCCCGCTGGTAGTACCCTTGCGCTTGTGGGTCCTTCGGGCGGCGGCAAGTCAACCTGCGCAAGCCTGATTCCTCGTTTTTGGGATGTCTCTTCGGGCCGCGTACTCGTGGGCGGTGTGGACGTTCGCGATATGGATCCGCACGAGCTTATGGACCAGGTCGCCTTCGTGTTCCAGACCAACCGGCTGTTCCGGCAAACACTTGCCGATAACGTGCGCGCCTCCAAGCCTACGGCCACTGACGACGAAGTGCGTGCGGCCCTCTCCGCAGCTCAGTGCGACGACATTGTGGCCAAGCTCCCACAGGGCATCAATACCATGCTCGGTGCCGGCGGAGCATATCTTTCGGGCGGCGAGGTTCAGCGTGTGGCGCTCGCCCGCGCGATCCTTAAAGACGCGCCTATCGTGGTGCTCGATGAGGCCACGGCGTTTGCCGACCCCGAGAACGAGGCGCTCATTCAGCGCGCTTTTAGCAAGTTGGCGGCGGGCCGCACGGTCATTATGATTGCGCACCGACTCTCGACTGTAGTGGGCGCAGACAGGATCGTGGTGCTCAACCAGGGCAGCGTGCAGGAGACTGGCACTCATGTCGAGCTGCTGTCCCAAAACGGCCTGTATGCCAAGATGTGGGCCGAATACGAACAGGCCGCGAGCTGGAAAATCACTGCAGTGACCGCGGATGCCGCCGTCACGAAGGGAGGCGAGGCCTAAATGTTCGCCTCATTCCAAAAGAAGTATTTCCTATCCGATAAAGGCGTCGCCGGCGTAAAACGTGGCATTTTCTGGACCACGCTCACTAATCTCATTACCATGGCCGGCATGGGCTTTTTATTCCTGGTTATGGCCGGCTTTGTCGAGCATCTCGCCAGCGGGGCTGATCTGCCGGATGCCCTGCCGATCGTGGGTGGCCTCCTGGTCTTTTTCGTGTTGCTCTTTGCCTCTAACTGGCAGCAGTATTACTACACCTACTGCATCTTCTACGAGGAGTGCGGCAAGCAGCGTATGGAGATTGCCGAGCGCTTGCGCAAACTGCCGCTGTCGTTTTTTGGTCGTCGTGATCTGGCCGATTTAACCGAGACCATCATGGGCGACGTCCAGGCCATGGAGCACGCCTACAGCCACGTGCTGGGAGAGCTTTGGGGTGCCATCATCGCAAGCGCCATTGTGTTCGTGGCGTCGCTGTTCTTTTGCTGGCAGCTGGCGATCTCGGCGTTTTGGAGCGTTCCCGTGGCCTTTGCCGTACTGTATCTAACATGCGGCCCCATGACCCCGGTGTTCGATCGCGTGCGTGCCGAGAAGGTCAAGGTTACCGAGGCAATTCAAGAGACGCTCGACTGCGTTCGCGAGATCCGCGCCACCAACCAGGAGGCCCATTATCTTGAGGGGCTCAACGCCGTGATCGATGCCGAGGAGCGCGAGACCACCAAGGGCGAGCTCGCTAACGGGCTTTTGGTCAACTCCGCCTTTGTCATCCTGCGTCTGGGCATTGCCACCACGCTGGTTACGGGCGCCGCGGTGGTCGCCTCCGGGCAGGTCGACTTTTTGGTGATGTTTGCCTTCCTGCTTATGGTGAGCCGTATCTATGCGCCCTTTGACCAGGCGTTAATGTTAATGTCCGAGCTGTTTGCCGCCGAGTCGTCTGCCAAGCGCATGCGTTCCATCATGGAAGAGCCTGTGGCGCGGGGCAGCGAGAAATTTGAGCCCGCGGGTCACGATGTGGTGTTCGATCACGTGGCATTTGGCTATGGTGCGGGCGAGGACGGCCGCGCCGGCGAGAAAGTTCTTACCGATGTGAGCTTTACCGCCAAGGAAGGCGAAGTTACGGCGCTGGTCGGTCCTTCGGGTTCCGGTAAGTCTACGGTGAGCCGCCTGGCCGCGCGCTTTTGGGATGCCACCGCGGGCAAGGTTACCGTGGGCGGTGTGGATGTTGCGACCGTTGATCCCGAGGTACTGCTGCGTGATTACGCCATCGTGTTCCAAGACGTGCTGCTCTTTGACGACACGGTGATGGGAAACATCCGCCTCGGGCGTCGTGATGCCACCGATGAGGAAGTGCTTGCGGCCGCGCGTGCCGCCAACTGCGACGAGTTTGTGAGCCGCATGCCGCAGGGCTACGACACCATGATCGGTGAGAACGGCTCCAAACTCTCCGGCGGCGAGCGCCAGCGCATCTCTATCGCCCGTGCGCTGCTCAAAGACGCGCCTATCGTGCTGTTGGACGAGGCGACGGCGAGCTTGGATGTGGAGAACGAGACCGTGGTACAGCAGGCGCTTTCCCGTCTGCTTACAGGTAAGACGGTTATCGTGATTGCGCATCGCATGCGTACGGTGGAAAATGCCGACAAAATCGTTGTGCTCAAGGATGGTGTGGTTGCCGAGCATGGCGCTCCGGCGCAGCTCAAGGCGGCAGGTGGAGAATTCGCCCGCATGGTTGCGCTGCAAAAGGAGGCGGCTGCCTGGCAGCTGTAGGAAAGGGGACCAAGATTTCCAAAGGTTAACTTTGGTTGACCATAATAGTTCGACTAAACTAGTCTCAAAAGCGTGCTCGAGCAAACTAATGAACTCGGGTGCTAAGGCACCATGCCGCGCTTGTGCGGCAAAAGGGAGAAGCAACATGAAGAAGTCCACGTTTAACACCCTGCTTGTCGGTGGCGGTTTTCTGCTTGGTACGGCCGGCATCAAGCTGCTCACCAGCGCTCCGGTAAAGAACGCCTGCGTGCAGGGCATCGCGTGCGGTATGCGCGTCAAGAACTGCTACCAGGACATGGTCGAGCAGGCCAAGGCCAATGTCGATGACATGGTTGCCGAGGCTGCCTACATCACCCAGAGCGAGGCCGCTGCTGACGAGGCAGCCGAGTAACGCTCCCAGGCACAAACTATGAGATTCTCGATTATTAGCGAGATCCCCGGCAGGACCCGTCTTCAATTGGCGGGTCCTGTGCCAGAGAGCGATCTCGATGCACTTCTTAAGCTCAGCGGCGATATCGACGGCGTGCACAAGGTGCGCGTTTATGGCCGCATTGGCCAAATGGCGCTGGAGTACGACGAGCCGCGCCGCGCAAGCGTGCTCGACGCCTTGGGTGCGCTCGATGCCCAGGCCATTGCCGACGCAAAGACGGGTTACGTGATGCAGCTTGAGCCACGCAAGCACAAGCTCGTCATGGATCTTGCCACACTTATCGGCGCCCACTACGCGCGCCGCTGGTTCTTGCCGACGCCTCTGCGTGCGGTGTTTGTCGTGGCCGGTTACATGGCATTTTTGCGCGCTGCTCTTCATGAGCTGGCGCAGCCGCGCCTGACCGTTCCCGTGCTCGACGCTTCGGCCATCGGCATTTCGTTCGTCAAGCGTGATGTCGACACCGCGGGCCAGACGATGTTCCTGCTCAACGTGGGCGAGCTGCTCGAGGACTACACGCGCGCCATGAGCGAAAACGAGCTCATCAACTCGCTGCTTGACGTGCCCGACAAGGCGCAAAAGGTCGTCGGCGACACCGAGGTAAGCGTTGCCGCGACCGAGCTCGAGCCCGGCGATCTGGTCGCCGTGCGCACCGGCATGTCCATTTGCATCGATGGCGTGGTCGAGCAGGGAAGCGCTATGGTCAACCAGGCGACCCTGACCGGCGAGCCGTTGGCCGTCGAGCGCAGCGTGGGCGACGACGTGTTCGCTGGCACCGTCGTGGAAGACGGCAGCATCTTGGTGCGTGTGCGCGCCAATACGGCGCAAACCAAACTGCGCTCAATCGTCTCGCTCGTGCAGACGGCCGACTCGCTCAAGTCCGAGGGCCAGTCGCATATGGAGGACCTTGCCAACAAGATCGTCCCGTGGAACTTCCTGCTCGCGGGCCTGGTTGCGCTTACCACCCGCAGCCTCATCAAGACCTCAGCGGCGCTGATGGTCGACTACTCGTGCGCACTCAAGCTCACGGGTTCCGTCGCCGTCATGACCGCTATGAGCGATGCCGCCAAGATGGGCGTCATGGTCAAGGGTGCGAAGTACTTTGAGTCGTTTGCCAAGGCCGACACCATTGTGTTTGATAAGACCGGCACGCTCACCGAGGCGCAGCCGCGTCTTGCCTGCGTACTCACCACCGATGGCTGGAGCGAGGACGAGGTCCTGCGCCTTTCCGCTTGCTTGGAGGAGCATTTTCCGCATCCGGTGGCGCGTGCCGTGGTCAATGCGGCACGTGAGCGCGGGCTCGAGCACCGCGAGCGCCATGCTGCCGTCGAGTACATCGTGGCGCACGGCATCGCTTCGTCCATCGAAGGGCGTCGCGCCATCATCGGTTCAGCGCACTTTGTATTCGAGGATGAGGGCGCGCAGCTCGAGTCCGACATTAAGGAGCAAATCGTGCTCCAGATGCAGGGCTTGTCGCCGCTGTACCTGGCGGTCGACGGCACGGTCGTGGGCGTGCTCGGCATCGAGGATCCGCTCAAGCCCGGGGTCCGCGAGGCCATCGCCGACTTGCACGCGTTGGGCGTTAAGCACGTGGTCATGCTCACGGGCGACTCGGAGCGCACAGCCGAGCGCATTGCTCGCGAGGCAGGTGTCGACGAGTTTAAGGCCGAGCTGCTGCCCGAGGACAAGTACGCGTATGTTGAGCGCATTAAGGGCGAGGGGCGCCACGTTGCCATGGTGGGCGACGGCGTCAACGATTCGCCGGCGCTCGGTTTGGCCGACGTGGGGCTGGCAATGGGCGGTGGAAGCGACATCGCCAAGGAGGTCGCCGATATCATCCTGACCGATACGGATCTCGCCGCGATCGTGCGCCTGCGCCGCATGAGTCAGGGGCTTATCGACCGTCTGACGAGTTCGTATTCCAAGGTGATGCTCACCAACTCGGCGCTGTTGGCATTGGGTATTACCGGCATGATTACTCCGCAGGCGTCGTCGCTGCTGCACAACGGCTCAACGATCGCCTACAGCCTGAGCAACGCGAAGGCATATCTGCGCTAGCGTTTTCGATTGAGTATATGGCCTGCATTCGGGCGGCACCGCAGCCGCCAGGGTGCAGGCCTTCTTTTGTTTGACGAGATGTTAGCTCAGATATATGCTCGTGCTAGCACTGCTAGCAAACGCTGAAGGTGAGGTTGAGATGGCTACCGTTGGCAGCATGGCGCAGGTGAATGTTCGCGTAGATCGCTCGGTTAAAGAGCGCGCCGAGGAGGTGCTGCGGCTTTCGGGCGGGTCACTGCCCGAGCTCATCAAAAAGGTGGTGGCCAAGGTCGCGCAGGGTGGCGGGCAGTGCGAGGAAGTGCTTGCGGCCGTCGACGACCGGCAGCAGGTCGTCGCGCCCGATACTCCGTTCGTCGCGTCGTGGGCAGCGGCAGACCGGCTTTATGCAGATTTGGGCATCGCTACGTCGCCCGTATCCGACGATCGCGGCTGGGACACAATCTATTCCGACGCCATGGATGAGCATTATCGCCAAAAGGGGATGATCCAGTGAGTGGGGCGCCTCTCAAGATCATGGTAGACGCCAGCGTATGGGTTGATTCGTTTTGCATCGACCATGCCGAGTCGCTTGCCGCGCGTGCGTTTATTGGGCGGGCGACGGAGACGGGGGCGTTGCTGTTCTTCCCGGTGCATATCGCTAAGGACGTGCTGGACGTTGTCCAACACGAGCTGAAGCGTAGCGTTCTTGCCAGAGGGGGAGCGCTCGACGAGGCTTCTGCTCACGCGATTGGCGATGCGGCGTTGGCGTTTGTTCGGAACATGACCGAAAACGCCACGGCCGTGGGCGCAGATGCGTCGGACCTTTGGCTGGCCGACAAATACTTAGCGCTCCATCGCGATTACGAGGACAACTTGGTGCTCGCCGCGTGCAAGCGCGCACAGGTCGATTACTTGGTGACCAACGATCGCAAGCTGCTCGAACATGCCGATCTTGCAGCAAAGACACCTCGTCAAATGATGCCGATTCTTGCTTTGGCCGAACGCGGCGGCGCGGCTATCGGTTGACGCGAACTGTTTGCGGGCCTCTTGGACGACGATGCGCCAAGGGACCCGCGTCTGCTATTTACAAAAGCTCGGCCTTGATGGCGGGACTTTCTGCGAGCTGCTCGGCTGCCTTTTCGTCGGAGCTGTCGAGTGCTGCCAGACTGCGGTAGACCCACTCGTTGACCTGGGTGTTCTTGACGCCTGCGGTCTGCATAAGGGCGCCTACCTCGCGGATTGCTGCGAACAGATCGGCTTTGGGACCCGCGAGCTCGACCTCGATGCCGTGGTAGGCGGTCACGCCGCGGTTCTCGCTCACGTGGTCGATAAAGCCCTCGACGGTCTCAAGCTGCTGGGCGAGAGCTGCATCATCGTCAGCGTCCAGCGCGACGAGTGCGTTCGATACCGTGAGGGCGGGATGTCCGCAGGGGACAAAGCCTTCGATGACATCCATAGCTTCGGTAATGGTTGAGCCCAGGCCTGCGAGGGCATTGACGAGTTGCTGTTTGGTATCCATAACGGTCCTTTCGACGTGTCAATTTTGCTTGGCGAAAATATACGTGACGCGATCGGTAGCAAAAGTGCGAAGTGCGGCGCACATTGGGGTCTTCACAGCTCGTGCATAGAACAGCTGTCTGCCTTTAGAACGTGGTAAGATAGCTATCCACGAGCGGGGTTCACCCCGCGTGTTCCTTGAAAAGTCGACGGTTATCGGGTGTTTGCAGGCCCGATGCCATCCAGACTTTCCCGACATTCGGGGGCGACTGGTTTCGACACGATAGCTCTGAGAGAGGAAGCAAGCCGAGGTCTCCTCGCCTCGTTAAACAGGGGTACCGTCAAATTGAATTGACAACAACTCTTCTTTTGAGCCTATGGCTCTCGCTGCTTAATTTATAGCGGCGCGTCAACCCGGTGATTTCCCCGACACCGGCGCGACGTCATTTTTGGGGAATGCTCCTGCGCACGTAATCGGTATGGCGCAGGCTAAGACCGAACCGGTTAGGACGCCGCGAGCGTGTCGCTGCGCGCAAAGCGTCCGAGACTAAACCAGCGACTGAGCTTGGAGATGCCAATCAGGGGGCTTTCGTGGACCGGAGTTCGATTCTCCGCGCCTCCACCAATAGTTGCAAGCAGGTAGGTAAACGTATCTACCTGCTTTTTTATTACTTATAGATACCGCGGAGAATCGAACTCTGTGCAGGGCGCGGGCGTAAAGAAAACGCGGAGCGTTTTTAGCCCGCGGGCGAGCACGCCGGAAGGCGGGCGAAGCCGGGGCGGATCCGCGCAGCGGATGCGCGG
>URTL01000059.1 GCA_900550785.1 uncultured Collinsella sp.
CGGCTCCCGCCACCGCGCCTGCGGCCGGCACGTGGACCTGCAGCTGCTGTGCCACCAACACCGGCAAGTTCTGCCCCGAGTGCGGCAGTCCCGCACCCGCCCCGGCACCGGCCAAGTGGTTCTGCCCCAACTGCGGCAGCGAAAACGGCGGCAAGTTCTGCAGCAACTGCGGAACGCCCAGGCCCTAACCCCTCTATCTGGTAATTGGCGGGGGGGTCCGCCACCCCCGCATTTGCTTCTATGGGTTTCGTTCGATAAAGGAGGACACCATGAAGACAACGTTCAAAAAGTCCGTACTCGCATTTCTGACATGCGTCCTGGCGCTTGCCTTTGCCCTGACGGGCTGCAGCGGCGGCGGCAAAGACCCCAAGGCCAACTTCGTCGGCAGCTGGGAACTCTCAGGTGGAACCCTGGAGGGCGAAGAGCTGACCGATGAGTACATGAAGATGCTCGAGGAGTGGGGCGTCAACTGCATCCTGATCCTCGATGAGGACGGAACGGGCACACTCGACTTGTTCCTTGAGGTCGCCGACCTGAAATGGGAGGCCAAGGACGCCACCACCGTAACGATCACCGCCGAAGATGAGTCGCACGACCTGAAGCTCAAGGACGACAAGCTCGTCCTGGAGGTGGACGGCGACAAGTTTATCTTCACCAAGTCCGACAAGGATCTGTCCGGTACGGTGAAGAAGGATCGCGAGGCGGCCGAGAAGGAAGAGGAGATCGATGAGGCCGTCGAGGACGGCGATGTCCAGAGCGTCGAAATCTCCCCCGCCGTCACCGTCGCCGATGACGATCTGTGCACCATCACCATCACCGAGAAGTTCCAGGACGACTGGGGCGACATCGGCTTTGTCGTCAACATCACCAACAAGAGCGACAAGGACCTGACCTTCTACGCCCCCACCGGCAAGACCAACGTCAACGGCACCATGAAGGAAGCCTGGTTCTCGGCTCACCTGATGCCCGGCACCAACGCCACCGAAGAGTTCACCTTCTCGAAGGGCACGCTTGACAGCTTCGACAGCCTGGTCAACACGACCATCGGCATCGATGCCTACCTGACCGATTCCTACGAGGACGTCGCCTCCTACAGCGCAACCATCGCGTAACGGCAGACACCGATAGCCGCGGATTGGCGGACACATCCGCGCACATGACAGGCGGGGCCGCAGGAGATAATCCTGCGGCCCCGCCGCTTTATGCCGATGCGTAACGAGCGTTAGCGCTCCATGTTGGGAACGATGCTGCCCTCCGTTACTGCGCGCACGGCCAGGCGCATGATGTTGTCATAGCCGGTCTTGTTGAGAATCTCCGAGATGCGGCGTTTGATGGTGCCCTCGCTCATAAACAGCTCGGCCGCGATCTCGCGGCGGCTCTTACCCTCGCAGGCAAGGCGCAAGATCGACAGCTCGACATCGTCGAGGGCCGCCGTGCCCGAGAAGATGCTCTCGGGCGGCTTGGGAAACGTGCAGTAACCCGCCAGCGTGGAGCGCATCACGGCGAATAGCTCGTCGATACCGACGTTCTTGTACACAAAGCTGTCGACGCCCGCCTCGCGCGCCTGGTCCACAAAGGTGATTTCGGGCATACCCGTCATGATAATGATGCGACACTCGGGCAGCCGCTCCTTGATGCGCGCCGCCGCCACGATGCCGTTTGAATCGTGTTCGGTGCACACGTCCATCAGTATCATGTCCGGGCGCTCCTTGAGCGCGACACCCAAGGCCTCGGAGGCATCGGCAATCGCGGCGACAACGGTCATATCGGGCTGGTCGCCAACGGAGCGCGCCAGGCTCTCGCGCAAGATAGCTTGGTCTTCGACGATAAGGACGCGAATCATGAGTTTCTCCTTTGAGCTGTGGCGCTGGCGTTGAGCGGGATGGACACCGCAAGCGTAAAGGGCGGGGCGGCATGGATTTCCAGGCAGCCGCCCAGATCTTGCGCGACATGCCTCATACCTGGAATACCCGTTCCCTCGCGATACGATACGGGTGCCGGGGACCCGTCGTTAGAAATCGTCATGTGCGCGATGCCGTCAGCATCCGCCCCCTCCTGCCACAGGCGCACATGGACCCGATGCGCTTGCGCATGCTTGGTGGCATTGGTCGAGGCTTCGCAGATAATCTGCAGAAAGGCTGCAGCGACACGCGCGTCCTCAGGCAGCGCCCCCTCAACATCGATCTGCACACTCACCAGGCCAAAAGCATGGACGATATCACCCAGCTGCTCTGCAGGCTCGCTGGCACCACCACTGCGCAAATCGGCGGCAATTGAGCGTAGCAACGGGTCGATCTGCTCGAGCGACTCATCGTCCAGACGCCCCTCCTCCAAATAGCGATGAAGAATGGACAGGCGCTGCCCGATCACATCGTGAACGCGGGCGCGCATACGTAGGTAGGCCGCATTGTCGGCAACCTTTTTAACTTCTTCGATCTGGGACTGGAGCTCTTGGCCCGCAAGCTCAAGCAGGTGGTTTGCTTGCGCCAAGCGGTCGTAGGCGCGTGCGTATTCCGTCACGTCCAGTCCGATAATGCGCTCAAAGAGGCGGCCCGAAACCATAACCTCGTCGTGCACAAATAGGCGAATCTCGGCGGGAGAAATCTCGATCACCGCGCGAGCCTCACCAAAACGGTCCAAGTTAATCCGCACGCGATTCCTACTGCTTTCGGGCATTTGCATGCTAAGTTTGCGCAGGTCGTTCCATGTGCCGCTCATGTCACCTAGATCGGTGGGCATATGAAGTTCCACCAGGTTTTTGCGCATGCAGCGGTTCATGAGCAGCGGACGGCCCCTCGGGTCCAGATACAGGATGCCCACGGGAATCACGTTGATGGTTTCGATCGTCGAGAACGCGGTGATATCCTCCTGGCGGTTGCGGACATCCATCAAGAGCGCCGCAATGGAGCGGAACAGGAAAAACGCTCCCTCTGCGATAAGGACCGTGGTCCACGCCGAGCCCATGGCAAAAACCACCGGCGGTGTAACGGCGACAACAAGCAGCAGCTCGGCCAGCATGACAGGGCGACGATAGCGCACCATAAGCACCACGCCGTAGGCAAAGATCACGGCATTGAGCCACAGCGCTCCGCCCATTGCCTTGGCGCAAACGTCAAGCGGCGCCACCAGATACGAGCCAGATGACGCGAATAAGATGAGCGCCGAAATAACTAGGTGAAGCACAAGGCTCGCCTCGTAGGCACAAATCACCTTACGGTTATAGGACGAGCGGCGCGATGAAATGAGCGGGACGTGGATCGTCTGCAGACACGCAGCCAGGGCAAAGACAACATCGAGCGCAACGATTTGGGGAAGGATGAGCGAAATCTGCATCGTCACTCACCCGCCCTCGGCATCAAGACGATCATGCGCAGCTGGCCGGGCTCGCCCTCAAGGCGGTATGCCACGTTGCGCCCTTGCAGAGCGCTTTCGAGCTCTTGCGCAGCGGGCGTCTGCGAAAGATCTGCATCATCGTTGGAAAAAAGCGTGGCGCGCAGCTCGACACTGCATCGGTCATGGTCGCCCAAGTGATACATAAGCGCCGGATGGTCGGTGGTGTAGGCAAAAAACGCAAAGTCATACACGCAGTCGTACAGGGCGCTTACCGTACTGGCGTGCATCGGGCGCCGTATGGCGATAATCGAGGCGCAATCGATATCGATGGTGCGCAGGTCGCTTGCGAGCTCGTTGGCAATGAGCTGAATGCGGTCGCGATCAAAACCGCTCTCCCCGTGCTGTGCCAACGTGAGCGACCCTTTGCGCTTGCAATAGGCGACGAGCATCTTGGCGCGCTGCAGCATGCGGTAACGCTCGTGCGAAGACGCTTCGTCGGTCAACGGCGGCAGCGAGCTCAGCAGGTCGTACATCCCTTTGAGCGCGCGGGCAAGCGCCTGGTCCACGTCTTGGACCAGCAAGGTCTCGGCCTCTTGATCTGCCAAATGCGTCTTAAGGTCGTAGTCGGCGGCGAGCAGCTCGTTTTGACGCTGCAGCTCCATGCGACGATGTGCCAGCTCACGGTTAAGCTCGTTGAGCTCCGACACGTCTTGGGCAAGCAGGGCCGATCCGCCCAGCAGTGGGAAGGCACGGTACATCACATCGGGATCGGACGCCACGGCAAAGGCATGGGCGCGGCCGTGCTCCTGGGTCCGCAACTCCTCGCGCACGCCTACCGGCGTTGGCTTTGACACCGGCGTGGCATAGACCTCCTGCAGGTCGCGCGTTAGAACTTTGAGGTCAAGCGGCAAGGTGTCGAAGATGCCGGCGATGTCGTGATACGACGGAACGACACCGCAATCGAGACAGATTTCCATCGCCACCACGCACAGGACGCAATAGACGAGCGAAAAGTTGAGCCTCCATGCCCAGGGCACGCGCAGAGCATATGAGATGGCAAAGAAAGCGCCGCCCAGCAGCACGAGCGCCGCCGTGCCCGAGAAACGCTGGATGCGAAAGGACGAGGACCGACCAACCAGGATAAAAAAGGCCACGAAGTTAAAGGCCGTCCACACTAAGACGGCGAAATAACCCCAGCCGTACGTGTAATCGTTGCTCCAGGTGTCGCTTGTACGGTCAAAGCGGAAGACCTGCTGGTGAAAATCGTTGGTGAGCACAAATCCGATAAGCAGGATGGCCGCAATCCACAGCGCAACGCAGTAGCGGCGACCCAGGCGGTGTTGCTCCAGGCCCGCAAGGCGCAGACCACACAACTGGTAGAGCAGCGGAATGAGCGTCATGGGCACGTAGTACAGGTACCACAGCACGGTGGCATAGAACGGCGTGAACGACTTGTACTTGAGAATGACTTCGATCATCCACAGGGCGCAGATGGAGGCGATGGCAACAAGGCGGCGGCGCAACACATAGTCCAAACAGCGCAGATAGACCGATACGCCCCAGATCGAAAATGCAATTGCGGCAACAAGCAACGGCAGAGAGCTCGAATGGACGAGCGCATCCACGACCTCTTCGGACACCTCGCTATAGGCGGGCACGGCGTTAGAAAGTTTGGGGTCGAAGGCGAACAGCGCCGGCAAGACTGCCAAAAGCATGAGGAACATCGCGGTGATGACACCGGCGATAGCAAAGACGCGGTGGCGGTACACCTGATGTGTTATGCCAACAAGGAATCGCGGCATGGCGAAGAGCCTGCCGCCCCTGGGATCCGCCACGGGTGCGGATCGGGCGGCCGCGTTGCCGATATGTCGCTCGCGGGTACCCATAGTGCTTTTAGTGTACCGACAGATGGGTCGAAAAAGCGGGCCGCATGTCCCAAAATCCGCAGACGGCAAGGCGCCCGGCAGCCTCCCCCGTCTGGCACTTCCCGATATCCGCCCGCCCCAAACCACCGCAAAGGAGACAGGCACCTTTGTGGTGGTTTGGGGCGATGCGCTAGTCCACGGTGATGTCGAGGTTCTTGCCGATGAGGCCTACGTAGCCGCCCTCGGCAGCCTTGGGGCTGTCAGCATGGCAGAGAACCCACTTGTCGGCCTTCCAGTAGCAGTAGCTGTCGCCGGCCGTGGGCATGTCGGCCGCGGCCTCGGGGCGCGGGCCGTTGGTGCCGGCGGGCAGCGCCACCATCACCTGGAAGCCACCGTCGTCGACCATGCACGGCGTGTAGTGAAGCGTGGTGTTGAAGACTTCGACGGCCGTACCCGCCGGCACGCGAAACGCCTTGACACACGCGGTGTCGAGCTTGCCGTCCTCGATCTCCCAGCGATGCGCCACGAGCAGGATAAAGTCGCGAGCGCCCAGGTTGAATTCGCTCGCGCGGTGATACTCCAGGCAGTTGAGCTGCGTGTTGTGGCCGTTGCACCAGCCGAGCTGGAAGGGACGGCCGCCAAACATGAGAAAGCCCAGTTTATCGGCATCTTTGACGCCCTCGAGCTCCGGCGCGCTTGCTACGTACTTGCTGCCCTCGGGAATGGGCGTGGCTGAGAGCGCCTCGAGCACGGGCGACGTGAGCTCGGACGGAACGTCATCCCAAACGTTGCCATAGGATTTGAACTCGGGATCGTTGACAGAGTAGATATGCATGTTCACTCCTGTTCGTAAATGTGACTATACGAACATTCTAGAACAAACACGAGCGATTTTGAACGCTCGCCCCGACCAATCAACAAAAAGGCGCCCCCGCATAAGCGAAGGCGCCCAATGCGCGCGTTTTGGGCGATAAAGCTCTTACGCCTGCTGATAGTGCAGGTGCTTCTCGTCGATATCGGCCAGGTCGCGGTCGAGGTAGCGGCGCGCGAGCCAGTTTGCCATGGGGAGGTTCTGGTCCAGGTAGTTACCGCACTCCTCGGGAGCGGCACCGGGGACATCGCCCTCAAAGCCGGCGACAAACTCGAACAGCTCACGCACGAGCGGCAGAATCTCCTCGCTCGTCACCTCGCCAAACACGACGAGGTAAAAGCCCGTGCGGCAGCCCATGGGGCCAAAGTAGACAATGCGGCTCGACCACTCGGCATGATTGCGAAGGAACGTCGCGCCTAGGTGCTCAATGGTGTGGCACTCGGCCGTGTTCATGACCGGCTCCTTGTTGGGCGTGGTCAGGCGCAGGTCAAACGTGGTGACGGCGGCACCGGTCGCCGGATCGCGGTCGATGCGGCTCACATACACGCCGGGCTCAAGCAGCAGATGATCAACGGAAAAGCTGGCGATGCGCTCCATGGCAGATCCTCTCGATAGTCAAATTGGGACGGGTCTCTTTTAGCTGGTTCGAATGTTCGCACCAATCATACCAGTCAAAAAAGCCCCGTCCCAAAAAGACAACTTAGCCAAGGACACGGGCCATACGCGTCTTGAACTCGGACAGGAAGCGCGGAGCATCCACGGTCAGTGCCACAAGCGCGCTCTTGTCCGGATCGGACAGGCGGCGCTCATCGCAGATGGTGCGACCGCGGTACTCGCCCAGCAGATCAACACGCAGGTTGCAGCCGAGCGCACCTACGAGCGTGGGGTCGATCGCCACGGCAACGGCCAGCGGATCGTGCAGCGCACAACCACCCAGGTAGGGTGCGTTCATCTCGTACGAGCCAATGTAGTGCTCGACCATGCTCGCAAATGCGCAGCCCGCCATGGTGCCCGAGCCCGTCCAGCCGGCAATGTCGCGGCGTGTGAGCACCACGCGATGCGTCACGTCCAGGCCCACCATGGTGAGCTTGCGGCCCGAACGCAGCACGGCATCGGCCGCCTCGGGATCACTTGCCATGTTGGCCTCGGCGCCCGCGCTCACGTTGCCGGGCACGGTAAGGGCGCCGCCCATCACGACCACGCGGCCGATGGACATCATCGCCGCCGCATCACGCTCCAGGGCGAGCGCCAGGTTGGAGAGCGGGCCAGTCGCTACGTAGACCAGATCGGGACCATAGGTGCGCGCGGCATCGATCAGATAATCGACCGCAGCGTTGCCGTCGGCCGAGGTCGCCCCCACCGGCTCGTAGGGCGACGCGGGCACGCTCGCGCCGCCGATGCCGTTCTTGCCGTGAATGAGCGCGGTGGACGCCGGCGGCGTATAGGGCTCAGTCGCCTGCAGAGGACGGTCGGCACCCAGGTACACCGGAACCTCGGGGCGACCCAGCAGATCGAGCACCGCCAGGCAGTTGTGCGCCGATTGCTCGACGCGCACGTTACCAAAGCACGTGGTGATGCCCACGAGCTCCACCTCGGGGCTCGCGATGGCATAGGCCAGCGCCATCGCATCGTCCACACCCATATCCAGATCAAGGATCAGCTTCTTGATTGCCATTGTTCTACTCCGCTTCTCCGTCTTTATCGTTTAACCAAACCAATGTTCAACTTCGGCGCGCGTGGGAATCGATTGCTGAGCGCCCAGGCGCGACACCGTCACTGCCGAAGCGCGAGCACCCGCGGCCATGCACTCAAAGAGCGGCAAGCCCTCTAGGCGAGCCGCCGCCAACGCGCCGATAAACGTATCGCCGGCGGCCGTGGTATCGACTACCGTGCTCGAAAGTGCCGGCATGCGCAGCAGCTCACCGTCATCGCCGAGCGTAACCGAGCCGGCACCACCCAGCGTGATGACCGCAGCTCCGGCGCCCTTGTCGAGCAGCGCATTGAGCGCGGCGACGCAACTCGCATCATCCGTGGGCAGAATGCCCGTCAGCGCCTGGCACTCGGTCTCGTTGGGACAGACCAGGTCGACCGCAGGCCAGACCTCCGCAGGCAGCTCGCAGGCGGGCGCTGGATTAAAGACCGTATAGAACCCCAGCTCGTGAGCGCAAACAAGCGCCTCGGCCGTCGCTGCAAGGTCACATTCACCCTGGGCGATAAAGACGCTTCCGGCAGCCGGGGCAATCTCGCTGGCGTCGCCGTCGAGCTCATGGGCCACCAGACGCCTCAACGCGCAGGCAACGTCCGCACCCGCAAGCGCATGGTTGGCGCCCGGTGACAGTATGATGCGGTTGTCGCCCTCGCAGCGAATGATGGTCGCCGTTCCCGTCTCCACGTCATCGCGACGCGCCACAAACTCAACGCCCACGCCAGCATCCTGAAGTCCCGCCACCAGCGCATCGCCAAACGTATCGCGCCCAACCGCGCCGATCATGCACGTGCGCGCACCCATGCGCGCGGCGGCGACGGCCTGGTTAGCGCCCTTGCCGCCGGCGTTGGTGATAAACCCGCTGCCGCCGACGGTCTCGCCCGCACGCGGTATGCGCTCGCACGCCACCGAAAGGTCCATGTTCATGCTGCCGAACACCGCAACGATGCCGCGATCTGCCATGGAAACCTCCTCATCTGCGGGCCTTATGCCCACCGCCAACCGTCGATCGTGCACTCTCGCACCCCCTATAACTTTAGTTCACTTTGATGTGGACGCGCGCTTGAGCTTGCGCCAGCAGCAAGCATTCACAGGAGCAGGCAGCTACAATGAAGGCGTGCTGATTATTCTCGTCATTGGATGATGTTTTATGGAACAACTCTCGCAATCGGGCTCGCGCGGTCGACGCCGCACGGGCAACGAGCCGGCGCCGCACGAACGCGTGAAGGGCGAACGCCGTGCCAACGAACCGCGACGCACCGCGAGCCCCCATCGCGCTTCTGCCAACAACGCGGGCCGCGCCAACACTCCCGCCGCGGAGCAGACGCCTGCTCGCCCTAAGTCCCGCTACATCCCTGCCCTTGACGGCCTGCGCACGCTTGCCGTCGTCGCGGTGGTGCTCTATCACCTCAACCTCACGTGGGCGCAGGGCGGTCTGCTCGGCGTCACGATCTTCTTTGTGCTTTCGGGCTATCTGATCACACGCCTGCTACTCAACGAAGTCGCTAAGACCGGCCGCATCGACCTCAAGAGCTTCTGGATTCGCCGCATCCGTCGCCTGGTCCCCGCCGTGGTGACCGTCGTGGTGGTGACCTGCGCGCTGTGCACCATCTTTAACCACGTGATGCTCACCAAGATGCGCCCCGACATCCTGCCGTCGCTGCTGTTCTTTAACAACTGGTGGCAGATTGCCCAAAACGTCTCGTACTTCAATGCTCTGGGCGACCCCTCGCCGCTCACGCACTTTTGGTCGCTTGCCATCGAGGAACAGTTCTACCTGATTTGGCCGCCGCTGCTGTTTGCCATGGTATCCATGCATGTGAGCAAACCCAACACGCGCCGCGTGGTTCTAGGCCTTGCCGCGGTATCTGCCCTTGCCATGATGGTGCTTTACAACCCTGCCGCCGACCCCAGCCGCGTGTACTACGGCACCGACACCCGCGTGTTCTCGCTGCTGCTGGGTGCCTGGATGGCCTTTATCCCCGATCGCGACCTGGCGCCGGTTCGTCTCGCCCATCGTTTGGGGCTCAATCGCCTGGCTGGCGCCGCCAAGCACGGCAAGAACGCCGAGGGCAAGCCTGGCGAAAAGGCCGACGAATCAGCCGAGACCGCCCCGGCACAGCCGAGCGCCCCCGTGCGCTTTTGGTCCTCGCCCGCATCCATCGATGTATTGGGCGTCGTGGGTCTGGTTGGCCTTGCCGCCATGGTCGCGCTCACCAACGGCTACACCGCGTTCCAGTATCGCGGCGGCACGCTGTTATGCTCCATCCTCACGCTCATGGTCATCGCGGCCTGCGTGCAGCCCCAGGGAATGGTTGCTCGCGCGCTGTCCGCCGAGCCGCTCGTGTGGGTTGGCAAGCGCTCATACAGCATCTACCTGTGGCACTATCCGCTGCTGTTGCTTATGAACCCGGTCGCCAACATCAACGATACACCGTGGTGGCAGTACATTTTGCAGGTGCTGTTGGTGGTCGCCGTGGCCGAATGCTCATATCGCTTTATCGAGACGCCGTTTAGAAAGGGCGCCTTTGGGCGCACCGTATCCGAGTTCCGCGACGGCACCGCCACGCCCGCCAACTGGGTGCGCGCGCACGTCCCTGCCTGTGCAGCCTGCGCTGTCGTGTTGGTCGTTGCACTGGGCGGCCTGATCTTTGTGCCCGAGACGTCTGCACTGAGCGGCGAGGGCGCCGAAGTTCTGAACAAGGAAGCCAAGAACGCCGCACCCACCGACCAGCAGGCGGCCGACGACACCGACAAGGACAACGACGGCTTTCCCGACGGCTCCTACGACCTGTTGATGATCGGTGACTCCGTGTCGCTGCGCGCCGTTGATTCCTTTGACGGCGTGTTCCCGCACAGCCATATCGATGCCGAAAAGGGCCGCCAGTTCGATGCGGGCCGTGCGACATTTGAGGGCTATCTTCAACAGAACCTTGCCGGCAAGATCGTGGTCTTTGCGCTGGGCACCAACGGCTTGGTAACCGACGACCAAATCGACGCCATCATGGCCGATGCGGGAGATAAGCGTATGGTGGTGTTTGTGAACACGCGCAGCCCGCAGCCGTGGGTTGGCTCTACCAACCAGGCCATCGCCAACGCCGCTACGCGCTACAAGAACGTGCGCGTTATCGACTGGTACGGATACAGTGCCAACCGCAACGACCTGTTCGATGGCGATGGCACGCACCTATCGACCACTGGCGTGACTGAGTACCTCAACTTGATCCACGATGCCGTCAAGAAGGACCTGCCCGTACACCCCGAGGATCACGTCAACGATCCGAAGCCGGCAGCCGT
>URTL01000060.1 GCA_900550785.1 uncultured Collinsella sp.
CATGGTCTCGTGGCTTGCCGTCGAGCGCGTGCACACCGGTCGCCCCACGCTGGTGGGCGCCAGCACCGGTCTGGTTGCGGGCCTTGTGGTGGTCACGCCGGGCGCGGGCTTTGTCGAGCCGTGGGCGGCGCTGGTCATGGGCCTGATCGTATCTCCCGTCTGCTACCTGGCCATCAGCCATCTTAAGACCAAATTTGGCTACGACGATGCGCTCGACGCGTTTGGCTGCCACGGCATCGGCGGCATCCTGGGCGGCGTGCTCACGGGGCTGTTCTGCGTGCCGGAGCTCTCGTGGACCGGTAAGGGCGGCCTGTTCTACACGGGCGATGTCTCGCTGCTCATCTCGCAGATTTTGGGCATTGTGGTGACGGTCGCTATTGTACTGGTGCTCGACTTGGTGATCGCCGCGGTGGTCAAGGCGCTGTTCCACGGCAGACTGCGCGTGGACGAGGCCGATGAGGCGCTGGGCATGGATGCGAGTCAGCATGGCGAGAGCGCTTATCCCTCGTTCTCCGGACTCGATTAGCAGCTTCCCCAAGCACCGCACCTTGCCGTTCAATCGTCGCTCACGTACTTAAGTACGCTTCGCTCCTCTTTCACGGCAATCTGCGGCACTTGGGAAACCTGCTAAGACCAGTCAGTTGAACTTTTTGATTTCTGAGGTTGGTTTGCGGCACCTGGGAAACCCGCGTCTCATGTAAAGGGATACGTTGATTATTGAGAGGAATTCATTATGAAAAAGATCACGGCTATCGTGCGCCAGGAAAAGCTTGAGGTTCTTAAAGATGCGCTGTTTGCTGCCGATGTTCGCGGCATGACTATCAACCAGGTGCAGGGCTGCGGTGCACAGCATGGCTGGAAGGAATACGCGCGCGGCAACGAGTTACTTGTCAACACGATCCCTAAGGTACAGTTCACCCTTATTTGCGCCGATGAGCACGTCGATGGCATTGTCGACATCATCTGCAACGCCGCTCGCACCGGAGCCGTCGGCGATGGCAAGATCTGGGTCGAGCCGGTCGAGGAAGTCATCCGCATCCGTACCGGCGAACGCGGCCCCGCTGCGGTGTAGGACAATCTTTCGCCTGACGGGCGCGCCTCTCTTGGGGCGCGCCCGTTCTCGTCTACAATATCGTGCAGACGAAGGAGAGGCATGCCCATGATCAAGATGTTTGCGAGTGACTTAGACGGAACACTGCTGAACGCCCTGCACGAAGCAGATGGGACCATCCGCCGTGCCATTCGCGAGCTGACCGAGGCTGGCCTGCATGTGGTTCCTGCGACCGGGCGCTCGACGTTGCCGATCGGCGAACATGGCTTTACGGGGCTGGCGCTCGATGCCTGCTGCTCTAACGGCTCCATTGTGCGCGACAGTCATGGCGAGGTGCTCAAGACCTGGACCATCGATCCGCAGATCACCGAGGAGCTGCTCAAGGAGTTCCCGGACATTTGCTTTGATTGCTCCACGCCCGATGGCATGTTCTCGAGCGGCTCGTTCGAGATGCATCAGGCGGGCTTTAAAAAGGACAGTCCTATCAAGCGCATCGTGATGCGCGGCATGCGTGCACGTGGCGGGTATCACGAGGAACAGTATTTCGACCAGTCGATCGGTGACATTCTGCGCCACGATGTGTGCAAGATCAACTGCCGTGTGATCTCGCCCGAGCTGGAGCGCGACCTTAAGGCGTATTTGGCCGAGCGCTCGGACCGCGTGGTCAACGCGCCGTTTGACCCGGTGATGTTTGAGATCACGGATGTGGCATGCAACAAGGGCGAGAGCGTGGCCTGGCTGGCGGGCTACTACGGCATTGCCGAGGATGAGGTCGCGGTTTACGGAGACGGCGGCAACGACATCGCCATGCTCAAACGCTTCCGCCACAGCTACGCGACCAAAAACGCAAGCGATGCCGCCAAGGCCGCCGCGAGCGCAACTATCGGCAGTTGCATGGTCCACGCCGTCCCCAAACACATGCTCGCCACCATGCGCAAGCAAAACTCTCGCACCGTCATCGAATAATGTGACAAAGGGACAGTCCCTTTGTCACATGGGAGATGCCGGCTTTTGGCGTATAGGACTGTTACGCTTTCGCCACCAACAAATTTCGAGTTATTCGGCCTGTCGGAGGTCGTTAAATGGCTAAAGATGCCCTCGCAGGAACATTCATACCTCTAACGGTGTTTGATTCGGTGACGTAAGTGCGCAAATGGGCATGTATGCGCTCAAATAAGGACAAAAACTCTCAGATAATCCCGGTGGTGCATTTATGCAGAACCAGCAGCGTGGCCGAATAACTCGAAAAATGTAGGTAGCAGTTCGGCGACAAGCTCGGGTATGGCAAAGGAACTGCTCCTTCGCCATGCCCGAGTTCCGATCTTCTGATATGCGAACAAACATTCGCATATCTAACTGCGCTTTGATAGAATTGATACTGTTGGCGGCAGTTCCATGTGCCGGGCAGCGCCCTCCATCTGATGGGAGGTGATGCCCATGACCGATTTGATTGATTTCGTGAGACTTCTGACCGCTTTGGTCTCGTTCTCCACGGCGCTCGTCGGGCTTTCCGAGGCACTCAAGCAACGTTCGAAGCAACGTAAAAGGGGTCGCCGCCGCTAAGGCGTTGACCCCTTAATCCAAGCAACGGCGCTGCCCAGCTTTCCAGAACTTGGGCTGCCGTCGACACTATTCTACCCACGAATGACATTTTGAACAATCGGCAATGCCGCTCCAAAAGCCAGGCACAACTGGCACAACCTAGGCGGTCGCTGAATGTGACAAAGGGACTGCCCTTTGTCACATTCCAAATATTGCCTTTACGTGTTGATACACACGGTGTGCAATAATACTCGCACTGTGCAATAGCGCACAGGCTGAGTAACAAGGAGGACGCTTGTCCCAGCTCGAGAAATGCGATCGCCGGTCCCTTCGCTCGCAGCGCGCCCTTCGCCAGGCGCTTGCCAGCGAGCTTGCCGAAAGCGGCGACCTTTCGCGCATTAACGTCGCGTCGCTCACCGAGCGCGCCGGTCTTACGCGTCGAACGTTCTATTCGCACTACCGCGATATCCCCGACTTTATCAGTCAGATCGAGGACGGCCTGCTTGCCGAGATTCGCGAGCGGGTGGAGCTTATCACCGCAGCTCAATTACCCGATCTTTACCGCAACATCGACGAGCTCGAGCCGGCACCCGGTTCGGTTGAGCTGCTTCGCTATCTTGCGGCTAATCGCGACCTTATCGGGGCCCTACTGGGTCCGGGCGGCGACCCCGCCTTTATTAAAAAGATCATCGATACCGCACGCGAGGCCGTGGTGCCGCGTGCACAGACGGGCATCTTGGGCCTGGCACTGGGCACCTTCTTTGACTACTACGTTACCTATGTCGTGAGTGCCGAGGTCGGCCTGATTCAGCGCTGGTTTGAGCGTGGGCTCACCGAATCGCCCGAGACCATGGCGCGCATTATGACGGTTATCGCCTTTGTGCGCCCCGGCGACCTGTATGGCCAACCCATCGATATCAACGTGCCGGAATACGGCATGAAGCTATTGAATCTGCAGCTCGAGGACGCGGTCGACACCACCGCAACCGTCGAGTCCAACAACTAAGAGGAGAGACAATGAGCAAACTCGTCGAGGGCATCAAGGACCGCATGGTCGCTGCCGCACGCGAGGCCGCGCCCGCCGTGGTGGACGCCGCGCAGAAGGCCGCGACCGCAGCTGCCGAGAAAGTTGCCGAGGCAGTTGCCGATGCCAAGAACGCGGCAGGGGAGACGTCCGTCGCTAGCGAGCTTGCCACCGCCGCTGAGCCCGTAGCCGCCGCCCACGCCCCCGAAGGCGCGATCTTCAACCCCGAGAACGCTCGCGGCAACCTGCACCTGGGCATCGACGTGGGCTCCACCACCGTTAAACTTGCCGTGCTCAACGACGACAACCAGATCGTCTACGCCAAGTACCAGCGCCACCACACCGACGTCCGTGCCTGCGCCCGCGACCTGTTCGAGGGCGCTGCGACCGTGCTGCCGACGGCCCAGATGACCTGCGCCATCACCGGCTCGGGCGGCCTTCTGCTGTCCCAGTGGCTCGACCTGGAGTTTGTCCAGGAGGTCATCGCCAGTAAGCGTGCCGTCGAGACCCTCATCCCGGCCACCGATGTCGCCATCGAGCTGGGCGGCGAGGACGCCAAGATCATCTACTTCGATAACGGCATCGAGCAGCGCATGAACGGCACCTGCGCCGGCGGTACGGGCGCCTTCATCGACCAGATGGCCACTCTGCTGCACACCGACGCCAGCGGCCTTAACGAACTCGCGGCCAACGCCACCACCATCTATCCCATCGCCAGTCGTTGCGGCGTTTTTGCCAAGACCGACGTGCAGCCGCTGCTCAACGAGGGTGCCCGCCCCGAAGACGTGGCCGCCTCCATCTTCCAGGCCGTCGTGACCCAGACCATCTCGGGCCTGGCGTGCGGCCGTCCCATCCGCGGCAACGTCGCCTTCCTGGGCGGCCCGCTGCAGTATCTCTCCGAGCTGCGTCACCGCTTCTACCTCACGCTCAACCTGGACGAGGAGCACCGTATCGTGCCCCAAAACGCTCACCTGTTTGTGGCGAGCGGCGCCGCCATGGCGCACGAGTCCAACAAGCTCAGCACGTTCCCGCAGCTCATCGAGGCCATCGATGCCCTGGGCGACACGCAGGGTGCCGAGGTCGAGCGTCTGGACCCGCTCTTTGCCACCGACGAGGACTTTGTCGAGTTCAAGACCCGCCACGACCAGGAAGTCGTTCCCAAGGGCAAGCTCGACGGCTACACCGGCCGCGTGTTCATCGGCATCGACGCCGGCTCCACCACCATGAAGGCCGCGCTCGTGGGCGAGGACGGTCAGCTGCTGCACACCTGGTACGGCAACAACAACGGCGACATCCTAGGCACGGCCAAGGTCATCATGGCCGATTTCTACAACCACATCCCTGCGGGCTGCACCATCGGCCACGTGACCACCACGGGCTACGGCGAGGCGCTGCTCATCGAGGCCCTCAAGGCCGATTCCGGCGAGATCGAGACCGTCGCGCACCTGCGCGGCGCCAAGGCGTTCCTGCCCGGCGTCGAGTTCATCCTGGACATCGGCGGCCAGGACATGAAGTGCCTGCGCGTCAAGGACGGCGTCATCGAGCACATCATGCTCAACGAGGCTTGCTCGTCGGGTTGCGGTAGCTTTATCGAGAGCTTCGCCGTGTCTATGAACATGGACGTGCGCGCGTTCGCCGATGCCGCCATCCATGCCAAGGCCCCCGTCGACCTGGGCAGCCGCTGCACGGTCTTTATGAACTCGCGCGTCAAGCAGGCGCAAAAGGAAGGCGCCACGGTGGGCGACATCGCGGCCGGCCTGTCCTATTCCGTCATCAAGAATGCCCTGTTCAAGGTCATTAAGCTGCGCGATCCCAAGGAGATCGGCAGCCAGGTAATCGTCCAGGGCGGCACCTTTATGTCCGATGCCACGCTGCGCGCGTTTGAGCAGCTCACCGGCGTTCATGCCGTGCGTCCCGACATCGCCGGCTGCATGGGCGCCTACGGTGCGGCCCTGCTCGCCCGCGATCGCGCCGGCGCCGACGGCACCTCGACCATTCTTTCGGCTGAGGACATCGCGCACCTCACCGTGACGCAAAAGCATGTCCGCTGCGGCCGTTGCTCCAACAACTGCCAGCTTACCGTCAACGACTTTGGCGGCGGTAGGCGCTTCATTACCGGCAACCGCTGCGAGAAGGGCGCCGGCCACAAAAAGCAGAAGACTGAGGCCCCCAACCTCTTCAAAAAGAAAAACGAGCTGCTCTTTGACCGCGAGGTCCTGAGCCCCGACGAGGCCCCGCGCGGCACCGTGGGTATCCCGCGCGCACTCAACATGTACGAGAACTACCCCTTCTGGCATGCGTTCTTTACGCGCCTGGGCTTTAGCGTGCAGCTGTCCGACCAGTCGAGCAAAAAGACCTACCAGGCGGGCATCGAGTCCATGCCGTCCGAGAGCGTGTGCTATCCGGCCAAGATGAGCCACGGCCACGTGATGAACCTCATTGACCGTGACGTCGACTTTATCTGGATGCCGTGCGTGCGCTGGGAGCGCAAGGAGGATCCGACCGCCGGCAACTGCTATAACTGCCCCATCGTCATGAGCTACCCCACGGCGCTGGCGCTCAACATCGACGAGATCCGTGAGCAGAACATCGAGTTCCTGTACCCGTTTGTGCCCTATCACGACAAGACCGAGCTCAAGCGCCGTCTATACCAGGTGCTCGCCGTCGACCGTGTGGCCGATGCTGAGGCCGGTCGCGGTCGCGTGCGCGGTCCCAAGATCACGCGCTCTGAGGTCGATGCCGCCGTCAACGCCGCCTACGAGGCCGACGCGCGTTTTCACGAGGACATCCAGACCATGGGCGAGGAGGCCCTTAAGTGGGTCGAGGACCACGGCGGCCACGGCATCGTACTCGCCGGTCGTCCCTACCATAACGACCCCGAGATCAACCATGCCCTGCCCGAGCTTATCTCGAGCTTTGGCTTTGCGGTCTTTACCGAGGATTCGCTCGCGCATCTGGTGAAGCCCGAGCGTCCGATTCGCGTCGTTGACCAGTGGATGTACCACAGCCGCCTGTACGCCGTCGCCCGTTTTGTGACGATGCGCAACGACCTGGACCTGATCCAGCTCAATTCCTTCGGCTGCGGCCTGGACGCTCTGACCACTGATCAGGTGCAGGAGATCCTGGAGGCCAGCGGCAAGATTTACACCGTGCTCAAGATTGACGAGGTGTCCAACTTGGGCGCCGCGCGTATCCGTATTCGCTCGCTCATGGCGGCGCTCAAGGACCAGGAGGCCGAGCGCTTGGCCGAGGCTACGGCCGCGGGCGAGACTTACGAGCAGGGCGATGCCGCGCCGGTGGCGCCCTCCACGGATGCCCCCGCGTTCGCGAGCCGTAAGTACACGTTCGAGGCGCAGCGCGAGAGTGCTTCGACCGCGTGGCCCAAGGTGCCCTTTACCGAGCAGATGCGCGAGGAGGGCTACACCATCCTGTGCCCGCAGATGGCGCCGATCCACTTTGACCTGGTCAAAGAGGTGTTCCGTGGTGCTGGCTACAACTTGGAGCTGCTGCCCTCGACTGACCACGATGCCGTCGAGGCCGGCCTGCGCTACGTGAACAACGACATCTGCTATCCGTCGATCCTGGTGACGGGCCAGATCATGGAGGCCATCGAGAGCGGTCGATACGACCTGTCCAAGACAGCCGTGGTTATCAGCCAGACCGGCGGTGGCTGCCGTGCCACCAACTACATCGCACTCATCCGCAAGGCCCTGCGCGAGAGCGGCCACCCCGAGATCCCGGTGATCTCGCTTTCGGCCGTGGCGCTGGGCGAGGACAACCCTGGCTTTAAGATTACGCCGGCTCTGCTCAAGCAGGCGGTCTACGCGGTGCTCTTTGGCGACGTGATGATGCAGATGCTCTATCGCTGCCGCCCGTACGAGGCTACGCCCGGTGCCGCCAACGCGCTCTACGAGGAGTACATGGCGCGCGCTCGCAAGCTGGCGCCCAAGTTTAACCGCCACAACTACACCAAGCTGTGCCGCGAGGCCATCCGCGCGTTCGACACCATGCCGCTCGTGGGCGAGGGTACCAAGCCGCGCGTGGGCGTGGTCGGCGAGATCCTGGTCAAGTTCCATCCCACAGCCAACAACCACGTGGTCGATGTCATCGAGCGCGAGGGCTGCGAGGCCGTGGTGCCGGGTCTGCTCGACTTTTTCCTGTACTCCATGAGCAACGCCGAGCTGCAGAAGGACGAGTTGGGAAGCTCCGCTACCACGCGCGCTGGTATGCAGGCGCTCATCAAGCTCGTGGACTGGATGCGCACGCCGGTGGAGGAGATGCTCGAGAAGTCCCGCCGCTTCGAGGCGCCCGAGCGCATCGGCACCATGGCCGACAAGGCCCGCACGGTGCTTTCGGTGTGCAACAACATGGGCGAGGGCTGGCTGCTCACGGCTGAGATGCTCGATCTGATTGACCACGGTGCGCCCAACATCATCTGCACGCAGCCCTTCGCGTGCCTGCCCAATCACGTGGTGGGCAAGGCCGTGATTAAGGAGCTGCGCCGCCAGCATCCCGAGAGCAACATCGTTGCGGTGGACTATGATCCTGGTGCGTCCGAGGTCAACCAGCTCAACCGTATTAAGCTCATGATCAGCGTGGCCAAGGAAAACATGCGCGCCGGCAAGGGCTTTAAGCTTGAGAAGGTGGCGCCGCTCGCGATGGACGAGGTCACCGGCCAGATGCGTGCCCACGACGGCTGCGTGAGCTGCGGTTCGGTCGATGAGAGCGCCGTGGCGTCGGTCGCTGAGCGCCTGGGACGCGGCATTAAGAAGTAGCTGGCCTGCTATGGGCTGGATATGAGACAAACGGGTGGTGGCCGTACCGGCTACCACCCGTTTTTGCTTGGACATATGTTGCGTAAACGCCCCGACTATCACCCTTTGCGAACTCAGATTTCGGAAGTATGCGGCAAAATCTGAATAGACCGAGCACACCGAATATGTCCAAGCCCTGTACCTGCGGTTTTATTGGCGGAAAATCGGGGGGTGCTCAAGGGTTCCGGAATTTGCCGCATACTTCCGCAAACGACGTCTCGGTGGCACAAAAAATCGCCCTCGGAACCCTGAGATAATGAACAGATGTAGCCGTTCGCCGCAAATTACCGTCCGTTTATAGAACCCACCCCCAGTGTGCAGCCCTCTTACGGTTGAATAAATACACATCTATGGAATTACGTAAGAGAGGACTGTTCCTATGAGCTACAAGACCGTTTGCGTTGCCGGCGGCGGCGTGCTGGGAAGCCAGATTGCCTTTCAGGCTGCCTACTGCGGCTTCGATGTAACGATTTGGCTGCGCAGCGAGGGCAGCATCGGCCGCACCCAGCCCAAGATCGATCATGTGCGCGAGGAGTACATCGCGGCAATCGAGGGTATGGCGGACGGCACGGGCGAGTGGTGCTCCGGTATCGCCGATAGCGGCAAGCCCTTCGACAAAGAGGCGGCACTCGCCGCCGTTGAGCGCGCCTACTCCACACTCAAGCTGGAGCTCGATCTTGCCAAGGCAGTGGCCGACGCCGATTTGGTCATCGAGTCTATGGCTGAGGATACCCAGGCAAAGATTGACTTCTACAAGAAGCTCGCCCCGGTCCTTCCGCAAAAGACCGTCGTCGTGACCAACTCCTCCACGTTACTGCCGAGTACCTTTGCCAAGTACACTGGCCGCCCCGAGAAGTACCTGTCGCTGCACTTTGCCAACTCTATCTGGAAGAACAACATGACCGAGGTCATGGCACAGGACCAGACCGACAAGCGCTACTTCGATGAACTCGTCGACTTTGCCAACGACATCCGTATGCTGGCGTTGCCCGTCAACAAGGAAAAGAACGGTTATCTGCTCAACTCCATGTTGGTACCGTGGCTGCTTTCGGGCCTTGATCTGTACGTCTCGGGCGTGAGCGATCCCAAGAGCATCGACCTCGCGTGGACGCGTGGCACCGGCGCTCCCAAGGGCCCGTTCCGCGTATTCGACACGGTGGGTATCCAGACGGCCTACAACATCGTCATGCAGTATCAGAAGGTGCCGGGCCTGGTGAGCCCGCTGCTCAAGAAGATGATGATGCCCTACAACTTTAAGGCCATGGCCTCCGTTCTCAAGAAAATGCTCGACGAAGGCAAGCTGGGCGAAAGCTCGGGCGAGGGCTTCTTCAAGTACTAAGAACGATCCCTCGGGGTCGGAGGAAAACGGATCATTTTCGGCCGCCAGCAGTGAGAAGATGGACCCAGAAATAGAAAGGAGTGGCAATGGGCTGGCTCGGGCTTTGAAGACAAGTTATTGCAGGCCCAGGGCGATTTTTCGCTCAATGCAGGCCAGCACAGCGTGACGTATCTGCCGAGTTCTGACACGGCAGCGACTGGTCGCTACCAGGTGCTGCTATACGACAACAACTTTGGTGCGACCGAGCGCTATCCCAAGTTCGACTGGGGCCAGCTGGGCGCCGCGGTGGCGACCGACTACAGCAAGGGAACGCATTCGTTTGGGCGCATCTTTACGGTGGACGAGACCGTGCGCACCTACGAGCTTGTGGACCAGATCGCCGTGCCGTTCTCGGGCTATGCGAGCAGTGCGCAGCGCGTCGGCGATTCGAATAGCATGCTCGTGGCATCGGGCAAGGCCAAGACTTTTGCCGAGTACGATCGCTATGGACTGCCCATCGCCACCTACGAGATGGAAGCCGAGAAGTACATCTACCGCGTGTACAAGTACGAGCTGTAGCGCTGCGCTTGGCTGCGTCTGTGCCCCGTGGCTGCGCGCGCTCGCGCCGGGCCCGCCTCGCGTCCCGCATCACTTCACATCGAACTCAACGCGATCGAGCTCGGGCACATTGAGGTCGATGAGTTTGCGGGCGACACGGCGGTCGTGCGCCCCAAGCGCCTCGCCTGTCGTCACATGGGCGACAATCTCACGCTCGACGACGCCCTCCTCCTCGCCTTCGGTAGCCGAGGTCTCGACGGCGACGGTGTAATCCTTAAAGCCCGGCAGCACCGCGGCAAGCTCGCGTGTGGTCTCTGTGACGCCGTAGCCGTCCTGCACGCCGGCCTGCGCCGAGCCAATGGAGCCCGCCGTCATAATAATGCAGGGGATGGCAAAGATCACCGTGCCCACGATGATGCGGCGGCGCACTTTGCGTGACAGCTCGT
>URTL01000061.1 GCA_900550785.1 uncultured Collinsella sp.
GGCCTCGACCGTGGCGCCGATGTAGGTTTGGGTCATGGAGTAGCCATCGGCGTGCGCGGCGACAGGCAGCAGCAACAACGCAAGCGCGACGAGCACGCAGACGGAAGCGAATCGCGCAAACAGGTGGCGCTGCCGGCTGACTTTGGCGGCGAGGGTGTTCATAGGCACATCCTTTGTCTGTAAAACCAACAGCGCCATTGTCCCACGTTTGCGGACACACATGACGAATATCTGGGCCAACGGAACGTCAAATGGGACAAAAGTCCCACCCGAGTCTGGCACTTAGGGACGTTCCTAATGATCTATTGGGGACGGAGGAAAACGGCTCATTTTGGTCCCGCGAGGCTTGCGGAGGCACTCGTGCAGGGTCGCCCGAACAAAACTATGCCGGTTTACGGGGCTGAGTCACGAGTCCCCAGCCATGCCGATATTCGTGAAAATAAAACCGCAGGTAGACGAGCCATCATTTTGTAGAAAACACGGGTATGGATGAGGGCCCCGACTTTAGCCCCGTAATCCGGCATAGTTTTGAAATGACGCCATATCAGTACCAGCCCCTGATCCCTCGGGGACGGAGGAAAACGGATCATTTTGGCCTTGCGATGGCTGCCGCGTGACCCGTCTGCCACGAAAAGGGCCCATCTACTACGTTTAAGCCGCTACCCTCAACCATGGCGAAAAACGCAAAAACAAAACTGCAGGTAGAACGCCTGCGATTTTTCATAAAACGCGGCTATGGTCAGGGGTATCGGGTCAAACGTAGTAGATGGGTCGATTTCGTGGCGGGCGCCGTCAGCCGATCTCCGGGGGCGGAAGAAACGGATCATTTTGGTCTCGCGAGGCTTGCGGAGGCGCTCGTGCAGGGCCGCCCGAACAAAACTATGTCGGTTTACTACGACGAATTCGACATTCCCGACCATGACCGTATTTTTCTAAATATCGCAAGCGTTCTACCTGCGGTTTTCCAAGCGCGCAATTTGCCGTGGTCGAAGGTGGGCGATTCATCGTAGTAAACCGACATAGTTTTGAAATGGCATTAAATCGGTAACAGCCATTTTACTCTGCCGGGGCGGTCAATCTTCGGGCAACTGCCCTCGCAGGTAGGCGATGGCGATCTGCGTGCGGTTGCGCAGGCCCATTTTGGCTAGGATCGAGCTGATGTGGTTGCGCACGGTGCCTTCGCCCATATAGGCGGTGGCAGCGATCTCCTTGTTGTCGAGGCCGCGGGCGATGAGCTCGGCGACTTCGAACTCGCGGTCGGTCAGATCGGCAAAGGCCGCGGGCCGGCGGGTCGCGCCGGCCTCGACGTCCGCCCCATCAAAGTCGACATCCTCGATCGCTTTGCCCTCGAGCACGCGTTTGCCGTCCATGACCTGTGCCAACGCCGGCGGAATGGCGGCGACATCGGTTTTGATCAGGTAGCCGCGGGCGCCCAGTTTGAGCGCCGACACAATGTACTCGTCATCCGAGAATGTCGTCAGAAACACCACGTGTGCCGCAGGGTTGCGCTCAAGGATCTCGCGTGCCGCCGAAAGGCCGTCGCGTTCCGGCATCTGAATGTCGAGCAGTGCGATATCGGGTACGTGCTCGGCATAGAGCGCCACCGCATCGTTGCCGTTGGCACCGGTGCCCACCACCTCGATCTGCGGCTGGGCGCCCAGGATAATCTTGAGCGAATCGACCACCAAGCGGTCGTCGTCGACAACGATGAGCCTCATCGGCCCTCATCTCCTTGCTGTTTGGGAACGGTGGCAAACACGCGCCAGCCGCCGGCGCCGGCGCGCGGGCCGGCGGTGAAGGTGCCGCCAAGCGCCTCGATGCGCTCGCGCATAGAGGCGAGCCCCATGCCCTCCGCGGCGCCGCGGCTGCTTGCTTGGACCCCGCCCGCGCCATCGTCGGTAACAATGAGCTGGTAAAACGACGGATGCTCCATGCATCGTACGGTGACGGTCTGGGCGCAAGCGTGGCGCATGGTGTTGGAGAGCGCCTCGCGCAGGACCGCCGCAAAGCAGTTGGCGACGTTTGCGGGCGCATGCTCGGTCATAACGTCAAGCTCAATCTGCGGGCTGCCGTCCGAGCGCGCGCCTTCAACAATGCGTTCGAGCTGCACGGAGAGGTTAGTCGCATTGTCGTTGAGCGCGTGGACGCTGGCGCGCACGAGCTGGAGCGCCTCGTCAACCGTGCGTTTGACGTCGGCGAAATCGGCGGCGACGCCGGGCTCATCGGCATGGACCACGCGCAAGGCCTCGGCTTGAAGCGAAGCGCGCGTGAGCTGGTGGCCCACGTTATCGTGGATTTCGCGCGCGATGCGGGCGCGTTCGGCGAGCGTCGCGAGCTCGACTTCGTAGTCCTGGCGGTCGACGAGGTCGCGGTTGCGTGCCTCGAGTGCCAGGGCGCGTTCTTGCAGCTTGTCGCGGGTGCGACGCATGCGTTCCTGTTCGCGCTCCAGCTGCGCGGTGCGCAGCGACAGCAACGTGGCGGCGACCGAAAGGATGGCGGTTAGCAGCAGCGTTCGGGTGGTGAGCGCGCCGCCGCGAAGGTCCGCGACAAGCGCACAGACAAACACTGCGCCAATCGCCAGCGCGGGCCAGATGCGTTCACGGCGCACGCGTCGCACGATGTCATAGAAGGCAAGGGGTGCGAACGGCACAAACGGCGGCACGAAGGCAGCCGCGATGATGTAAGCGTAACTTGCGGCCTCGCTCGCACGGCGCGTGCGTTCCCCCTGTGCGACCTCGGCCAGCGAGGTGGCGATAATGCCAAGACAAAACGCCGCGACCAGGCGAGCGTCCACAGCGAGACCCGTGGCGGCTGCGATGCAGCACGCCAGCACGATCGATTTGTCGAATAGCCTGTTCATACGGGTATTGTACGCGATGCCGCGCGTGGTGGAGGGGCCGCCTGCGCAACCGTGACATTCCTCCCACGCGGCAAATCGGGGGCGTCGGCAGGCCACGCGGCCAAGCCTCGCACTCGTGACAAAGCTCACTGGTGCGCGCCGGCGGCTCCTGCGATGATGCAATCGTACCGGGCCGCAATCAACAGAAGGGTCGCCTCATGACAGACATCGTCCACGTCGAAAACCTCGTCAAGCGCTATGACGACCTTATTGCGCTCGACCACTTTAACCTGAGTATCGCCCCCGGCGAGATCTTTGGCCTGCTCGGACCCAACGGTTCGGGCAAGACCACGTCCATCAACTGTATCCTGCAGCTGCTTGCCTACGACAAAGGCACCATCGAGCTGTTCGGCGAGCCCATGACGCCCGCCCGCTACGACCTCAAGCGCCGCATCGGCGTGGTGCCGCAACAGGTGGCGGTGTTCGACGAGCTCACCGTGCGCGAGAACATCGACTATTTCTGCAGCCTCTACGTCAACGACCGCAAGCGCCGCCGTGCGCTGGTCGACGAGGCCATCGACTTTGTCGGCTTGGGCGACTTTGCCAAGTTCCGCCCTGGCAAGCTCTCGGGCGGGCTGGCGCGTCGCCTCAACATCGCCTGCGGCATCGCGCACAAGCCTGAGCTCATCTTCTTTGACGAGCCCACGGTGGCGGTCGACCCGCAGAGCCGCAACGCCATCCTGGAGGGCATCTGTCGCCTGCGCGACGAGGGCGCCACGGTGGTGTATACCAGCCATTACATGGAGGAAGTCGAGCAGATCTGCAGCCGCATCATGATCATGGACGGCGGCCGCGTGCTGGCGCAGGGCACCAACGACGAGCTCAAGCGCATGATTCAGATGGGCGAGCGCGTGACTGTCGAGGTCGGCGCCGTCGAGCCCGCCACGGTCGAGCGGCTGCGTGCCCTCGAGCATGTGCTTTCGGTTGAGCTTTCCGGCGGCGAGCTCGTCTGCACCTGCGAAGCGAGCCCGCACAATCTGGTCGACATCCTCGACACGCTGCGCGCCGCCGACGTGGCACTCGGCCGCGTGTGGAGCGAGCCGCCGACCCTCAACGACGTGTTCCTCGAGATCACCGGCCACGAGCTGCGCGACTAGGGGGCAGCCATGTTCAATACCATTATCATTACGGTCAAGACGCTGCTGCGCCGGCCGAGCACGTGGGTTTGGGGCGCTCTCTTTCCCATCGCGCTTTCCACGATGTTCATGTTTATGTTTGCGAATCTCAGCTCCGACGGCACGGTCGATCCGGTGCCGGTTGCCATCGTGACGGACGAGGCCTGGGACGCTTCGACCTTTAAGAACGTGGCGACGTCGCTTGCCAAGGAAGGCGACGACCAACTGCTCGAGATCCATGAGTGCGACGACGCAGCCGATGCGAACCGTGCGCTCAAGGCCGGCGAGGTCGCGGGCATCTATACGGTCGACGATGCGGGCACGCCCAAACTCACGTTGCTTTCGAGCTATGACAGCTCTCGTGCGTCGTCGGTGCTCACCGACCGCAGCATCCTTGAGACGGTGGCGAGCTCGTATACGCAAAATGCCGAGCTCATGTCCCAGATTGCCCAGGACAACCCGGCGGCGCTCGCCGACTCCGAGGCGGTTGCGCGCGCCCTGTCGCTCGAGGGCGGCACCCGCCGCGTAAGCCTGACACGCACCACGCCCGATGGCACGGTCATCTACTATTACGCGCTTTTTGGCCTGGTCGCGATGATGTCTGCCGAGTTTGCCGCCTTGAGCGTCGTCGATTTGCAACCCAATCTGTCCGGCCTTGGCGCACGCCGCTGCGTGGGCGGCCTTTCCAAGACGGCGTCGCTGGCCGGCATTTTTGTCGGCTCGTGGCTGGTCTCCTTCGCCTCGATGACGATCACGATCGGCTACGTGCGCCTGGTCGTGGGCGTCGACTTTGGCGGGCGCGAGGGACTGTGTTTGGTGGGCGCCGCCGCTTCCGCGCTTGCCGCCACGGGCTTGGGGCTCTTTGTGGGCACGCTTCCCGTTAAGGGCGGCAAGGCGTCCAAGTCGGGCATCCTCACAGGCTTTGCTACCACGTGCGCCCTGTTCGCCGGCCTCTACGGCGAGCCGGCGATGGCGCTTGCCGACGACGTCGCCCGCGCCTGCCCGGCCGAGTGCTGGCTCAACCCCGTCAAGCTCATCTGCGACATGTTCAACCGCCTGTATTTCTTTGAGGACCTGGGCCCCTTTGCCGTTCGCGCCGGCGCACTGGTCCTTATGGCGCTGCTGTTCGTTGCCGCCGCCACGCTGATCTTTGGAAGGAGCCGCTATGAGCACCTTTAAGACTGCGCTTCGCATGGCGTTCGCGCACCCGTTCTACCTGCTCATCTATACGGTGTTCATCTCGCTCATGGGCGTATTCATCGCGGCCTCGGTGAGCTGGAACTCGTCGCAGCTCACCGAGTACAAGCCCTACGACGCCAACGTGATTGTGGTCGACCGCGACGACAGCGACCTTTCGCGTGCGCTTACCAAGCATCTGGGGTCGCGTTTTGAGCTGGTCACGGGCATCGGCGACGATACGTACGATCTTGCGGACGCGCTCTCCAAGAGCAATAGCGCCAAGGGCAGCGCCGACTGCGTGTTCTTTATCCCGGAGGGGTTTGAGGGCGACCTTGTTGCAGCCGCCCGCGTGGGGGAGTCCCTGCCCAAGCTCGATGTGACCTACGGTGCCGGCACCATGGCGGCGGCGCTTTCAGCGGCAAGGACCCGTCCAAGGTCGATCGTTCCGCCGCGTACGCCACCCGTTGGGTTGCGAAGAACATCGTGGCTGCCGGCCTGGCCAAGCAGTGCGAGGTGCAGGTGGCTTACGCCATCGGCGTGGCAAAGCCCGTGTCCATCATGGTGGACACCTTCGGCACCGGCACGGTCTCCGATGAGAAGATCGAGCAGGCTGTGGAGAAGGTCTTTGACCTGACCCCCGCTGCCATCATCCGTGACCTCGACCTGCGCAAGCCCATCTACCGCAAGCTGGCTGCCTACGGTCACATGGGCCGCGAGGACCTGGGCGTGAAGTGGGAGAACACCGATCGCGTGGATGCCCTGAAGGCTGCCGTGGCTGCTCTGTAAAGAAGAACCGGTAAATGAAGAAAAAGGCTCCTCTGCCGACCGGCAGAGGGGCCTTTTTGCATGGTGCGGCCGGAAGCGGCGGTGGGATGTGTCCAAATGAAAAAAGTAATACTTTTCTCGAAAAATCGGTGGATTTTTGCGACTGCGAAGGGAAATGGCTGTCTTTTTGTCGAAAACACACAGTCTCTTTTTGAAAAAGGCAAAACAGATGTGCAAGGCGCAGAAAATCAACAGGTGAAACAAATTGATATGGCACAAATGTCAAATTGTGATAAAATAAAAGTAGATATGCGCATTTGTACGCAGATCGTTCGGATTGGAAAGCAGCAATAAGGAGTTGTGATTATGTCCATTGAAATTTCCCCCAAGTCGTTTTTCCAGCAGCCCAGTGTGGCAGACATGCGGCTGATCGCCTGCCCCGGTGCCGAGGAGCTTACCGGCCTGATCGACAAGCACCTGGTCCGTTGGGCCAAGGACGCCGGCATTGACAAGGAGACCTTCATCATCTCCTGCGACTGCCCCCGCTTCCAGAGCGGTGATGCCAAGGGTCTGGTCAAGGAGTCCGTGCGCGGCGACGATATCTTTATTGTGGTGGATCCCGGCAACTACAGCGTGACCTACAAGCTGTTTGACAACGTGAACCACATGTCCCCGGACGATCACTTTGCAAACCTGAAGCGCCTGATCCAGGCGGTGGCCGGCAAGGCACACCGCGTGTCGGTGATCATGCCCAGCCTGTACGGCGGCCGTCAGCATCGCCGCGTGGTGCGTGAGAGCCTGGACTGCGCCGTGGCCCTGCAGGAGCTGCAGACCATGGGTGTGCAGAACATCATCACCTTCGACGCACATGACCCCCGCGTGCAGAATGCTGTGCCGCTGATGAGCTTCGACAACGCCATGCCTACCTATCAGGTGCTGAAAAGCCTGCTGAAGAAGGACCCGGAGATCTCCTTCGACAAGAGTAAGTTCACCGTGGTCAGCCCGGACGAGGGTGCCATGAACCGCAACATGTACTTCTCCAGCGTGCTGGGCTGCAACCTGGGCATGTTCTACAAGCGCCGTGACTACACCCGTGTGGTCAACGGCCGCAACCCCATCGTGGCTCACGAGTACCTGGGCGAGAGCGTGGAAGGCAAGACTGTCTTTATCGCCGATGACATCATCGCTTCCGGCGAGAGCATGCTGGAAGTGGCCAGCAACCTGAAGGAGCGCGGCGCTGCCCGCATCATCGCCAACGCTACCTTCCCGCTGTTCACCAGCGGCCTGGCCAAGTTTGACCAGGCTGTGGCCGAGGGCAAGCTGACCTATGTGGTGGGCACCAACCTGACCTACCGCACGCCGGAGCTGCTGACCCGCGACTGGTATGTGGACGTGGATGTGTCCAAGTACGCTGCTTACTTCGTGGTGGCCCTGAACCACGACATGTCCGTTTCCAGCATCATTGATCCGCTGAAGAAGATCGAGGCTCTGCTGGCAAAGCGCGCATAAGCCTGCGGAAGTCTGTACTAGAAAAGCCGCTGTATCGAACGATACAGCGGCTTTTCTTATGCGACCGAGAGGGTTACATTTTATTCTTGCGCAGATAGCGCAGCATGGCGGGCAGCTCGTAGGCCAGCATCAGTACCCAGCCGAAGACGTAGCTGTAGGGCAGGGCTTCGATCTCCATCTTCCACAGCAGCACCAGTACGGACGCGGCGGCCACACGGCCTGCCATGTTCAGGATGCTGCTGATCAGTGTGATCCTCAGGTCGCCGATGCCGCGGAAGAAGCCCTGGATGCCGTTGGTGGCGGCGGGCATCAGGTAGAACAGCGAGATCGTGCGCAGGAACCGCACGCCCAGGTCCACCACCTCCGGGTCGGTGACGAACAGCCGGATGATGGGCTCTGCAAAGATCAGACAGACCGCCATCAGGCCCAGTGCATACACCACCTCGATGCGCATGCCGCAGCGGTAGCCATCCTTCACGCGGTCTTTCTTCCCGGCACCTTCGTTCTGGGCCATGAAAGTGGTCATGGCGTGGCCGATGTTCTGCTGCGGAGTGTAGGCAAAGTCGTCGATGCGAGATGCCGCGGTAAAGGCGGCCATGGCGCTGACGCCCATGGTGTTCACGATGGCCTGCACCGCAATCTTGCCCAGCTGCACGGTGGCCTGCTGCATGGCGCTGACCCAGCCGTAGCTTACAGTCTTGCACAGCAGCTTGCCGTCAAACACGAACCAGCGTCTGCCCAGCTGCAGCACCGGAACTTTCCAGCGGATGTACAGGGCGCAGAGCAGGCAGCACATGCCCTCGCTCAGCACGGTGGAAAGGGCGCAGCCCTCGCTGCCCCAGTCCAGGGCCTCCACAAAAAACAGGTCGCCGCCGATGTTCAGCACGGCGCTGATCATCAGAAAGTACAGGGCACTCTTGCTGTCGCCCAGGGCACGCAGCGTGGCGGCCAGAAAATTGTAAAAAAAGGTGAAGAGCAGGCCCGCAAACACGATGCGCAGGTAGTTCACGGCAATGGGCAGGATCTCCGCCGGCACCTGCAGCAGCCGCAGCAGGGGATTTGCCAGCAGGATGCACAACAGCGAGAAGGCCAGCGAGAACACCGTACCGGCAATGGCGGTGGTGGACACCTGCCGTTCCACCAGCTCCGTGTCTCCGGCACCAAAGGCGGTGCTGACCAGAATGCCGGCACCCAGACATATGCCGTTGATGAACAGGATGGCCAGAGTCATCAGCGGGTTGGCGGTGCCCACGGCAGCCAGCGCATCCTCCCCCACGAACTTGCCCACGATGATGCTATCGGCGGCATTGTAGGTGAGCTGGAACAGATTGCCCAGCACCAGCGGGATGGTAAAGTTGATCAGCAGCGGCGTGATCTTGCCGCTGGTCATATCTTTGGTCATGGTGAATGCGAAGTCCTTTCCGATTTATAAGAGATTCTGTCGGCCGCTGAACACGGCCAGGGCCGAGCGGCTGATGCCGTTGGCCACCAGCTTGGCCGCCGCGTGCAGGGCCGCCCCGGCGCTGGCACTGGCCGGGATGGCATCGGTGCGCAGCACCTGCTGGGCAGCGCGCTGGGCGTCCTTGCTGGAAACTGCCGCCACATTGTCCACTACATAGGAGTTGAAGTTCTTGGGCACGAGGCCGAAGCCGATGTCCGGGATGTTGTGGGGGCCGGTGACGCCGCCGGTGAGGGCCTGACACTCAAAAGGCTCCACGGCCACGATGCGCACATCGTTGGTCCAGGCCTTGATGGTTTCGCCCACGCCGGTCACGGTGCCGGCGCTGCCCACCCCCACGGTGATGGCGTCCACCAGGCTGGCACCCTCCCGGGCGATGTTCTGCAGGATGGCCGGGCCGGTGACCCGGCGGTGATACTCCGGGTTGTTGTCGTTGGCCAGCCAGTCGGTGTAGTACCAGCCGTTGGTGGCGGCGGTCTGTGCGGCCATGGCACGGGCCCCGGCCAGCCCGCTGCGGGCGGGGCTGTGCTGGATCTGTGCCCCCAGACGCAGCAGGTTTTCCTGCCGCAGAGCGGGGGCGTCCTCCGGCATCACCAGCACCACCGGGTGCCCGGCGGTCAGGCCTGCCAGCGTGAGGGCAGTGGCAAAGGGGCCGGACACCGCCTCAATGATGGGCTGCCCGGGAGCCAGCTTTTTCTGCTCGATGGCCAGCGCCAGCATGCCCTCGGCCAGGCCGTCGCGGGCGGTGCCGGTGGGGCCGTTGAAGTCCAGATACGCAAATAGGCGGCCCTTGAGCCCGTTGGCGGCCGCGTAGCCCCGCAGCTCCACAATGGGGCAGGGGGTCAGCGTCTGGTAAAAATTCGGGTAGATCGGCACAGAAGGCCTCCTTTCGGGTGGGATACAACAACCTTATCGTAACGCAAACCACGCACCGCGTCAAGCAGTGTTTTGGCAAAAACAGCGAATTTTTGCCGGATTTTTTGGAAAAACTGCGCCGGAAGCCTTGACAAGCTCCATGTGTTCTGGTATACTCCATCCGTAAAGCAAATGAACTTTACATCACGAACGCGAAACACGAGCAGGATACCGGGGGTCACGCGCAATGGCAAAAGATCTGGAAATGGGGTATCTGCTCGATTTTTATGGCGAAGTGCTGACCGAAAAACAGCGGGAGATGCTGCGCCAGTATTACAACGATGACCTCTCCCTGAGCGAGATCGGTGAGAACTTCGGCATTACCCGGCAGGGCGCACGGGACGCCATCAAGCATGGCGAGACCACCCTGAAGGAGCTGGAGGAAAAGGTCGGCTTTGCGGCTCGGTACCGCCGGGTGCAGCAGAAGCTGGAAGAACTGGAACAGCTGGTGATCGACGCACGGTTCGAATGCACGGGCCCCAGCGCCTGCCTGACCACCACCGAGTATGCCGACACCCTGACAAAGATGCTGGGCATCATCCGCTCGATCGACGAGGCAAACGAGGACTGAACCGAAAGGAGCACCGCACAATGGCATTTGAATCCCTGACCGACCGCCTTGCCGGTGTGTTCAAAAAGCTGCGCGGCCACGGCAAACTGACCGAGGCCGACATCAAGACCGCCATGCGGGAAGTGCGCATGGCCCTGCTGGAAGCCGATGTCAACTACAAGGTTGCCAAGGATTTCTGTGCCA
>URTL01000062.1 GCA_900550785.1 uncultured Collinsella sp.
CCCCACGCGGGCAGCCACTTGACATTGTCACAGGCGGCGACGGCCTCGTCCTTGAAGGACTCGACGGAGCAGAACCACTGCGGCGTGGCGCGGAAGATGATCGGCTGCTTGCAGCGCCAGCAGTGCGGATAGCTGTGCGTGATCTTTTTCTCGAGAACCAGGGTGCCGCGCTCGCGCAGGAACTCGATGATGTGCGGGTTGGCCTCATCGGTATCCATGCCGCTGAAGGGGCCACCGGTACCAAACTCCTCGCCAGTGTAGAACTTGCCGTCATCATCGACCGGCATGCAAATGTCGGTGATACCCTCCTTGAGGCAGGCAAAGTAGTCGTCGACGCCGTGGCCGGGCGAGTTGTGGACAATACCGGTACCGTCATCGACACCGACGTAATCGGCCAGCAGCGCCACGCCCTCAACACCGTCAAAGATCGGCTGCTTGTAGTGGATATGATGGAAGGTCTCGGCGGGAACCACGTAGGGCTTGCCGTTGACCATGACCGGGGTGTACTCCCAGCCAAACTCCTCGCAGCACTTGGGAGCCAGGTCCTCGAGCATGACCTCGGCGCGGCCGTCGTGCTCAACAGCGACGTAGGCGGCACCGGGCTTGAGGGAAACTGCCTGGTCGGAGGGGATGGTCCACGGCGTGGTCGTCCAGATGATAAAGTCGACCGGGCCGTCGAAGTTCTCGAGGCCGACGGGCTTGGAGGTCATCTCAAAGCGCACGAAGATGGACGGGCTCGTCTCGTCGGAGTACTCGATCTCAGCCTCGGCGAGTGCGGTGTGGCAGTGCTTGCACCAGTGGACGGGCTTATGACCGCGATAGATCATGCCCTTATCGAACATGGCCTTGAAGACCTCGATGTCGGCGGCGTCATGCTGGTGATAGAGCGTCAGATACGGGTTGTCCCAATCGCCGAGCACGCCCAGACGACGGAAGCCAGCCTTCTGTAGCTCGATGTTCTCGACAGCGAACTCGTTGCAGAGCTCACGAATCTTGGCCGTGGGGGTCTGGTTGAACTTCTCGGTGCCAAGCTTCTCCTCGACCTTGTGCTCGATCGGCTGGCCGTGGCAGTCCCAACCGGGGACATAGGGAACCTCATAGCCCTGCATCATCCAGTAACGGTTGATCATGTCCTTGGAGATCTTGTTCATGGCATGGCCGATGTGGATCGGGCCGTTGGCGTACGGAGGGCCGTCGTGCAGCACGAACTTCTTGTGACCCTCGTTCTTCTTCAGAACCTGCTCGTAGACCTTGTTGTCCTGCCAGTCCTTGAGTCGCTTGGGCTCGGACTTGGAAAGACCGGCACGCATGGGAAATCCGGTTTTGGGCAGATTCATCGTCTGCTTGTACTCGTTTGCCACGGTACCCCTTTCATGTCGTGGGCGCGCACGCCCTCTGGGCACCAAAAAAGCGCCCGTCCCTACAAGCTGGGACGAAGCGCCACAAAACAGGCAGTCTGCCCGTAAAAGCTCTTCGCTTAACCACCCAGCTTAGATGCCCTCGCCCGCGTATTCGCGCGCTCGCATCCGTTACTCGGCTGGCCTGTATCGACGGCCATCTCGGCGATGTCTACTAAGACGAACCTGCGCGGCACGTCCGTTGGGACCGCAGCTCCGGGGTGATTTTCATCAGTCGCATGCACGGGTTCTCAGCGCTCCCCGCTCTCTGTAGCATGCGGACGGCCGACTACTCGTCCCCATCAACGCTTATGCGGAGTATGCTAGCACGTTCCGCGCCGGCGAAAAACCCTCAACACTGGTTTTATACGTTCGAAATTTCTCGCGGCTGTGGACCTTCTCTTGGAGCAAAATACCTGAAAGCACTTTATCGAACGAAAGAAGGTTGCTATGCGCACGATTGGAATGAGCGACTACACCGTTGGCGAGGATTGCTTTGACGAGCTGCCCACCGCACTGGCGGAGTACGGAGCGACCAAGGTCGCGATCATCGGTGGCAAGCGGGCACTGGCCGCAGCACTTCCCGGTATCGAAGCTGCGCTAGCGGGTACCGACGTCGAGATTCTGGAGACGCGCGTCTACGGCACCAACAGTACGCGCGCCAATATCGCCAAGGTCGTAAACTCCCCCGCCTGCCAGGAAGCCGACGCGCTCATTGCTTGCGGCGGCGGCAAGGCGCTCGACACCGTGAAGACCGCAGCCATCGAGCTCAAGAAGATCGTCTTTACGGTCCCGACGATCTGTTCCAACTGCTCCGCCGCGACCGCCATTGCCGTCGTGTACAACGACGACGGATCACTCGAGGGCTATTCGTACCCCAACCGACCGGCGCACATCTTCATCAACCCCAAGATCATCGCCAAGGCACCGGCAGAGTACTTCTGGGCCGGCGTAGGCGATGCCCTCTCTAAGCAGCCCGAGGTCGAGTACGCCACGAGCGCCGGTAATTTGGAGCACACCGCAGGTCTTGGCCTGGCGCTTGCCCACACCTGCTCCGAGCCGCTGTTTACCTATGGCGTCCAGGGTCTTGAGGACGTGCGCCAGGACCTGTCGAGCGAGGCCGTCAAGCAAATCGCACTCGATATCGTGGTCAACACGGGCTACGTCTCCAACCTGACCAACCAAAACGATTACTACTACAACTCGAGCGTGGCGCATGCGTTCTACAACGCCACGTGCAGCATTCCGCGCAAGGGCTCCTACCTGCACGGCGAGGTCGTGAGTCTGGGCGTGCTCGTGCTGTTTGCCTATACGGGCGATACCGAGAACCTTGAGCGCTACGCCGCCTTTAACAAGCAGATGGGCCTGCCCGTAACGCTTGAGCAGGTCGGACTTTCCGAGGCCGACATCCCTGCCCTGTGCGAATACGCACACGCCACCAACGAGTGGAAGCAAGGCAACCCGGAGCCCTTCACCGACGAAAAGTTCGCCGCCGCCATCAAGGCCGCCAACGCCTACGGCCACACGCTCTAGGCCTAGCCCAAAACCACCACAAGGGAGCAGTGCCCTTGTGGTGGTTTTTTATTGCTCCAGCATGCTGGGGTCGAACTCGCTAGCTGGTATAACGCGATAGCCGTGACGCAGCAACAGATCAACGAAGACGCCGTTGCCCGCGGTGAGCGTACCGCTAAAGGTACCGTCGTAGATGCGACCCGCGCCGCACGAGGGACTGCGGTCCTGCAAGACGCACGCAGCAATCTCGGACGGGCCGCCCGCCTGCTCGCACATATCGAGCGCACGTTGAGCGCCCAGGCGAAACTCGCGATCGACCGAGGCACCCTCGCAGGTACGGACCTCGCCGTTCACAATCTCGGACGGCCTGCGCGGCGTGGGCAGGCCGCCAAAGACCTCAGGGCACACCAAGAGGACCTCGGTCCCCGTACGCTCGCAGGCCTCGACCAACTCGCGATGATAGTTGTCGAGCCCGTTATACTTGCAGCTCTCGCCCATCAAGCAGGCACTCACCACGATCTTCATTTCCATCCCCCTCAAGCAAAACGCCCCATTTGAGAAAGCTGCTCAAATGGGGCGTCGGCGTTTACTGGCTCGGCCGCGGCTTTACTGCTGCTTGGGCATCAGCGGATTCTCGCGCGTGAGGAGATTCATGAACTCCTCGCCCGTGATCGTCTCCTTCTTGTACAGATAACGAGCCAGCTCGTGGAGCTTGAACTTGTTTTCCTTGAGGATCTGCAGGGCGCGGTCGTGCGCATCCTCAATCAACTTGGCGACAATTGCGTCCACACGCTCGGCCGTACCGGGGGCGCAGGTGAGCGACGTGTCCTGGTTAAGGTACGCATTCTGAACGGTACCGAGCGCCATCATGCCAAACTCGTCGGACATACCAAAGCGCGTCACCATGTTACGGGCGAGCTTGGTGGCCTGCTCGATATCGTTGGCGGCGCCGGTCGTCATCTCACCAAAGATGAGCTCCTCGGCTGCACGGCCACCGCAATAGACGGCGAGCTTGTCCAGGACCTCCTGACGTGTGGTCAGGAAGCGCTCATCCTCCTCGACCTGCATGGTGTAGCCCAGAGCACCGCTCGTGCGCGGCACGATGGTGATCTTGGTGACCGGCGCAGAGCCCTTCTGGCGAGCGGCAACGATGGCATGACCGATCTCGTGGTAAGAAACGACCTGCTTCTCGTGGTCGGACAGCACCGTGGACTTACGCTGTTGGCCGGCGATGACGACCTCCACCGACTCCTCAAAATCGTCCTGCGTGGCGCGCTTGCGACCCTCGCGGACGGCACGCAGCGCGCCCTCGTTGATGATGTTGGCCAGGTCGGCGCCCGAGGCACCGGGCGTGGCGCGGGCAATCGCGGTCAGGTCGATCGGCGGCTGTGTCTTCACGCTCTTGGCATGCAGCTCAAGAATGTTCTTACGGCCGGTCAGGTCGGGCAGCTCAACGGGGATGCGGCGATCAAAACGACCGGGGCGCAGCAGAGCGGGATCGAGGCTGTCGGGACGGTTGGTGGCAGCGAGGACGACGATACCCTTGTGGTTATCGAAACCGTCCATCTCGGTCAGCAGCTGGTTGAGCGTCTGCTCGCGCTCGTCGTTGCCGCTAAAGCCGCCGCCATCGCGCTTCTTGCCGATGGTATCAATCTCATCGATAAAGACGATGCACGGGGCCTTTTCCTTGGCCTGCTTAAACAGGTCGCGAACTTTAGCGGCACCGCGGCCGACGAACATCTCAACAAACTCAGAACCAGAAATACTAAAGAACGGCACGCCCGCCTCGCCGGCCACAGCCTTGGCAAGCAGGGTTTTACCAGTACCCGGAGGGCCAACAAGCAGAGCACCACGCGGCAGCTTGGCGCCGATCTCCTCGTAGCGCTGCGGCTTCTCCAGAAAGTCAACGACCTCCTTGAGGGACTCCTTGGCCTCTTCCTGGCCGGCGACATCCTTAAAGGTCACGCCCACGTCCTTGGAGGCGATCACGCGCGCGCCGGACTTACCCAGTCCGCCGCCGCCAAAACCGCCGCCGCCAAAGTTCATCGACGGGCCGTCATCGCCCATAGCCTTCTTCATGCGGCGGTTGAGCCACCAACCGATGAGGAAGAAAATCGCCATGGGAAGGATGAGCGTGAGCAGGTAGTAGGTCATCAAACCCGAGTTTTTATCGGGAACGACCGACTCCAGCGAAGCGCCAGACTCAAGCACGCGATCGGTAAAGCCCGCATCATTCGGCACACCGGTCGTCTTATAGGCGATGTTCTCGTCCTCGCCCTTCTTGGTGTAATAAATGGTGTAATCGTCGGTATTGTACTCGACCTTGTCGACACTCTTCTTATCGAGCGCTTTGACAAACGTCGAGTAATCGGTCTCCGTAATCTGCTGCGTGTGACCGATGTTGGGGAACAGAACGGTCGAGAGCACGAGGTAGACGACGAAGGCGATGAGCACGTAGAGGATCATATTCCGTCTACGCTTGTTGTCATCCATCTCCATCTGCTTGAACTCCATCTACTGGGGTTGATAATGGTTTCTAGAATACCCAACCCGAGCGACGATAAACCGACGCCGGGCACGAAAGGACAGAGATGGCATCACTGTAAGTCGGCAAGGTTCAAATCTATACAGGCGACGGCAAGGGCAAGACGACGGCTGCGCTGGGGCTCGCGCTGCGCGCCACGGGCTATGGACTTAACGTTCTTAGGCTGCAGTCTGCCAAGAAACTTCACTGCGCCGAGCATGATGCGGCGCCCCGTTTGGGTCTGCGCACCGTACAAGCCGACCACGACACGCCCGAGGCCTGCGCGGCACAGATTCTGGAGCTAGCACGCGAGCAGATCTCGCAGGTCGATGCGCTCATCCTGGACGAACTCGGCGAAGCGATGCGCCGCGGCTTTGTAACGCGCAAGGATGTCGAAGCGCTGATCGCGATAAAGCCCGCCACCACGAAACTCGTGCTCCCCGGCCGCGGCTTGCTACCCCTCGCCGACCTTGCCGACCTAGTAACCGTAATGCGCCCCGTCAAACACTACTTCGATGAAGGTCTCCTAGCCCGCCAAGGCATCGAATACTAGCCATTGGGGACGTCCCGAATGGCTAGGCGGTGGCGCGGCCTAGCCAGTTGCCGCTGTGGTGGTAGATGGTAAACATCGTGGCCGTGATGAGCCAAGTTACAGGGTAAACCAACAGCAGGTGCTCAAGAGACGGATCGAACGGCATAATCGCAAACACCCAGATCACCCTCAAGACAACGGTGCCAAAAATCGTGAGCAGCATGGGCTGCAAGCTCACGCCGGCACCGCGAATGGAGCCCGACGCGTTTTCGATAATCGAGAAGATCGCGTAGAACGGCGCGATGAAATGAAGAATCGTCGTGGTGTACGCCGAAATCGAAACATCGTCGACAAACAGACGCGACAACGGACCCGAGAACACCAGCAGCACGGCAGACAGGCCACCAATGAGCATAAACGACAGCACGAGCGACGTATGGTAGCCCTTGCGCATCCGCTCGTAGTTGCGCGCGCCAAAGTTCTGTGCCGAGAACGTGGTGATCGACACGCCAAGCGCCTCGGTAACCATCCAGACAATGCCATCCAAGCGGCCCGAAAGACCCCACGCCGTGGTGACATCGGCACCAAACGAATTGACCGACACCTGAATCAAAACGTTGGAAATCGAATACGCAGCAGACTGAAAGCCAAGCGGAAGACCACACGAGATCATGGTCTTACAAATGCCAGGATCAATGCCGAGTTTGGACAGTGAAAGCTGCCACGCACCGGGTGCGTGCATCATGCGAATCACGATCATCGTGGCGTTGGAGCAAATGGTCAGCGCCACCGCGATGCCGCAGCCCAGAGCCTCCATATGAAGCACGGCAACGAAGATGACATCCAGCACCGCATTAACAAGGCAGCCGGAAGCGATGATCGCAGCAGGCCCGCGCGTGTCGCCCACGGCGCGCAGCAGTGCCGTTCCCATATTGAGCAGCAGTGCCGCAACCATAGCGGCAAAATAGCAACGAGCATAGGCCACGCCCTCGGCCAATAGTTCATGCGGCGTGTTCATAAGCACCAGCATGGGCTCAACGAACACTATGCCAAGAATCGAGAAAACGATACCGCCCACCAGCGCGAGCGTCATGGCCGTATGGACCGAACGACTCAGTCGCTCATCATCGTGCTGGCCAAAATACTGACCGGTAATGACCGCGCAGCCGGCGCCGACGCCAACGCAAAAGCCAATGCAGAGCTCGGTGAGCACCATCGTGGCTTGAATGCCACCCAGTGCGAGCTTGCCGCCAAACTGACCGACGATATAGGTACCGATAAGCGTGTAGGCCTGCTGAAAAAACGAACTAAAAAAGATTGGAACGCACAGCGAAAGCAGCTGCTGCCAAATGACGCCCTGCGTTACATCGATAGCCGTAGATTTCTTAGCCACACGCCCTCCCCGCCAGCGTACGTCAACCGACAAAACAGCAAATTAAGACCAACGCCAATACCAGCTTAGCACCGACCGACGTCGACCGAAACACCCCGAGTCAGAGCCCGGTGCAAACTATCTGCCTAGTGATACAGCCCCGGCTGGTAGTGATACTCGTTGCTCACGTGCGGGCACAGCTGCCAAAAGGCGACGGCACTCGCCGCGGCCACGTTGAGCGAATCGACCCCGTGCGCCATCGGAATGCGCACCGCGTGGTCACAGCCGGCAATGGTCTTGGCGCCCAAGCCGGCACCCTCGGTACCCATAAAGATTGCCAAGCGGTCAATCTCCTGCAGCACGGGATCGTCCAGCGATACGGAATCGTCCGTCAACGCCATAGCGGCACACGAAAAACCGGCATCGTGCAACGCGCTCAGACCATCATGCGGCCACACACGAGCCTCGCTGCCAATACGCGTCCACGGCACCTGAAACACCGAGCCCATGCTCACGCGGGCCGAGCGACGGTACAGCGGGTCGCAGCACGTCGGACTGACCAAAATACCGTCGACATTGAGCGCGGCGGCCGAGCGGAAAATCGCACCCACGTTCGTGTGGTCGACAATACCCTCGAGCACGCATACGCGCACCGGGCGCTCCCCCGCCGCCTCAACGACGCCACCCAAGAACTCATCAACCGGAATCTGCCGCGGGCGACGAAACGCCGCGAGCGCACCGCGCGTCACGTTAAAGCCCGTCAGCTGCTCCATGAGTTCCATGGAAGCCACGAACACAGGAACCGGACCTGCGCCCTCGCGCACAACCAGGCGCTCAAACAGCGGCATCATCTGGTCGAGCCAGCGTTCGCCCAAAAGAAAGCTCACCGGCTCATATCCGGCGCGAACCGCGCGCTCGATAACCTTGGCACTCTCGGCGATAAAGATGCCCTTTTGCGGCTCTAGCACGCAGCGCAGTTCACGCTCGGTCAGTCGCACGTAGGCATCGAGCCGCTCGTCCTCGAGCGAATCAATTCGCAGAACCTCAACGGCATCAGTCATAGCAGCCTGCCCGCACCCTTCTTTACAGCACATCTATACCAAACGAGGCGACGCTAAGCGCCGCCCCATACATTCAATCAACCCGATAATACCGTTCACGCCAGACGATTTACGCCTCAACGCGACGATACGTCACGAACTCATAATCGACACCCTCATCGCCCTCGCCAGAGGCAATCGTGGCAACCCCGTCGCGCCGCGCAACTTCCCACGCAGGATCGGCATCCAGATTAGGAAAGTACGTGTCCACGGCATGGGCGCAATGGTTGTGCGTGACCTCGGCCTCGGCGCAATACGGCAAAAACTGCCGATACACCTCACCGCCACCGATCACCCAGGCAACAGGCTCATCGGCTACCGCGGCGAGCGCCTCGTCAACGCTATGCACCACGTCAACGCCCTCGACAGCAAAATCCTCGTCGCGGGTAAGCACGATATTGCGACGGTTCTTGAGTGGACGCCCACCGGGAAAACTCAGCAGCGTCTTGCGCCCCATGATGACCGGGCAGCCCTTGGTGCAGGCCACAAAATGGCGCATGTCGGCGCGATTGGACACCACCATGTCGCCCTCGCACCCAATGCCCCAATCGTCACACACGGCAACGATAGCAGATAGCTTACACGTCATGAGTACCACCTACACCGCAATGGGGATGTTCTTGACCTGCGGACCGTGCTCGTAGCCCTCCACGATCAGGTCATCGGTCGTAAACGCATAGAAATCGTGCACGTCGGGGTTCAGCGTTACCTTGGGCGCCGCAAACTGCGGGCGCTCGATAAGCTCACGGACGATATCGACGTGGCGGTCGTAAATGTGGGCATCGGCAATCACATGCAGCAGCTCACCCGGAATCATATCGACCGACTGTGCGACCATCATCAGCAAGATGGCGTACTGGCACACATTCCAGTTGTTCGCGGCCAAAATGTCCTGGCTGCGCTGGTTGAGAATCATATTGAGCGTTGGCTTGTCGTCCTGCGGACGCTGCGTCACGTTATACGTCACGCTGTACGCGCACGGATACAGGTGCATCTCGGACAAATCGCTAAACACATACGTGTTGGTCATGATGCGGCGACTGTACGGAGTATGCTTGAGGTCGTACAGCACGCGGTCCATCTGGTCAAAGTCGCCCTCGGCATAATGGCTCTTCTGGCCAATCTGGTATCCGTAGGCCTTGCCGATGGAACCGGTCTCGTCGGCCCACTCGTCCCAGATATGACTGTTGAGATCATGCACGTTATTGGACTTCTTTTGATAGATCCACAGGATCTCGTCCATGGCGGACTTGAGCGCCGTGCGGCGCAGGGTAAGCGCGGGGAACTCCTCGCGCAGGTCGTAGCGCGCCGTGACGCCAAAGTTTTTAATGGTATAGGCAGGGGTGCCGTCCTCCCACACCGGGCGGACCTTTTGGCCCTCGGTGGTGGTGCCATGGTCCAAGATATCGCGGCACATGGTTACAAACTGTTGATCAGCTTTGCTCATTGACCCTCCTGTCAGTCGCCTACAAGCGAGATTCATTGTAGCCCAGGCGCACGCGGCCCCACAGCCCAAACATAAGCCCTCATTTTCTGACATATGCCAGAAATTCCTTGCACAAATCCGCACGTTCGCTATTCTATTGTTGACATATGTCAGATTTGGAGAGTGTATGGCGGGAAGACGAGAAAAATTACGCCGCGTTGGGATCATCCCCGAATATCGCGGCTTTACCCCCGATGGCCTTGCCAGCGGAGACGCTATCGATATGACGGTCGATGAGCTCGAAGTACTGCGCCTGTGCGATCTGGAGGGCCTCAATCAGGAGGCCGTCGCCCTACGCATGGGCATCGCCCGCGCCACGGTGGCGGCAATCAGCAGTCGCGCGCATCGCAAGGTGGCAAACGCGCTGGTCAATGGACGGGCGATCGTCATCGAAGGCGGCAACATCGCGTACTCCCCCATCACCACGACGACGGCCGCATGGCCAGCAAAGGAGGTCGGCACCATGAGGGTGGCAACAACGTACGACAACGGCAACATCTTTATGCACTTTGGCCGCAGCGAGCAGTTCAAGATCTACGACATCCAGGATGGCAAGGTGCTCAACGAGCAGGTCGTGGGCACCGGTGGCACCGGCCACGGCGCCTTGGCGGGCCTGCTTGCCAACGGTGGCGTTGACACGCTCATTTGCGGCGGTATCGGCG
>URTL01000063.1 GCA_900550785.1 uncultured Collinsella sp.
CTCAATCGTCGACCCCAACAAGTGCATCGGCTGCGGCCTGTGCACCACCAAGTGCGCGTTCGACGCCATCCATCTGGATCGCGACCGCCCCGAGTGCTCCACGATGGTCAAATACGAGCAAAAGCTCCCAAGCCTCGGCAAGTATGCGCTTAAGCGTGCTATCAAGATCAAATTTGGTCGCAAGTAAGTAGCCATAACGGGAACGGCGGAAGGAATTAAAAGTGCACGAGCTCGGAATCGTCTATCACATCATTCGCGATGTCGAGAATGTGGCGCGCGCTCATGGCGTGCGTCGCGTTTCGAGCGTGACGTTGCTGCTGGGCGAGGTCTCGGGCGTCGTTCCCGACTTGCTGCTCGACGCTTGGCGCTGGGCAGCAGATAAAAAGCCTATCGCGCAGGGCGCGGAGCTTATCGTGGAGCCCGTCGAGGCCGTGACACATTGCGAGGCGTGCGGCTGCGACTACGCGACGGTCGAGCACGGCAAGACCTGTCCCCATTGCGGTAGCGGCGAGACCTATTTGCTGCAGGGCCAAGAGGTCATGATCAAACAGATCGAGACCCCCGACGAGGACCCGGCAGACGTTGCTCCTGACGGCCTCTCCGACGCCCCCGATGCCGTTGACGCCGCCAACCCTCTCCACATCACCTAACATCCAATGACTGCATGGGCTAGAGTTCTAAACATATTTGCTTCGGTTAGTCAAGTCATGTCTGTTTAAACAAAATGGTGGTACGCAGACGCATTGGGATCCACCTAAAAGCGGTCTTAACGAACAGTGCACCTTTATATGTCTTTGAAAGCAATCAGCAAATCACGTTTTAGCAGGCATTAAGCTGTAAACCGGCAACGTAATCAACTTGTAACAAACCTAGACTTTTAAACAAATAAACCAACCTTTTGCGAATTTAGCTATAATTCCACAAACCAAACAGGTATACTTCCTTCATGTCGTGTAGGAATTACGTAGACAAAAAGGAGGTTATGTGATGGTAAGTATTGTTCTTGCTAGCCACGGGGACTTGGCAGCTGGAATCAAGCAGACGGGCTCGATGGTCTTTGGCGATCAGCCGTCTGTTGCCGTGGTCTCGCTCGAGCCGAGCATGGGCCCCGACGATTTCCGTGCCAAGGTCGAGGAAGCAGTCGCTTCCTTCGAGGACCAGGAGCAGGTGCTCTTCCTCGTTGATCTGTGGGGCGGCACGCCGTTCAACCAGATCAGCGGACTCATCGAGGGCCACGATTCCTGGGCTATCGTCACCGGTGTCAACCTGCCTATGCTCATCGAGGCATATTCGCAGCGCTTTGACGCAAAGAACACTGCACATGCGATCGCAAAACATCTCGTGACTGAGGCTAAGGCTGGTGTGCGTGTCAAGCCCGAGTCTCTGGAGCCCGAGGAGAAGAAGCCGGCTGCGGCCGCCGCTGCTCCTGCAGGCGCCATCCCTCCGGGAACGGTCATCGGCGACGGGCACATCAAGATTGCCCACGTCCGTATCGACACCCGTCTGCTTCATGGCCAGGTGGCCACCACGTGGACCAAGCAGATCAACCCCAACCGCATCATCGTGGTTTCCGACGGCGTTGCTCACGACGAGCTCCGCAAGACCATGATCGAGCAGGCTGCCCCTCCGGGAGTCCATGCCAACGTCGTGCCCATCAAGAAGATGGCCGAGGTCGTCAAGGACACGCGCTTTGGTGACACCAAGGCCATGCTGCTCTTTGAGAACCCGCAGGATCTGCTCAAGGCCATCGAGGCCGGCGTCGACATCAAGGAAGTCAACATCGGTTCCATGGCTCACTCCAAGGGCAAGGTCGTCGTCACCAACGCCGTCGCTATGGGCGATGACGACGTCAAGACTCTCGAGGCCCTCAAGGCCAAGGGCGTCAAGTTCGAGGTCCGCAAGGTTCCTTCGGATTCCTCCGAGGATCTCGACGCCATGTTGAAGAAAGCTAAGGCCGAACTGGCCGCTCAAGCATAGTAAAGGAGGGTCCGATACATGTCTGCAATCACTATTCTGCTTGTTGCGATTGTCGCGTTGCTTGCCGGTATGGAAGGCATTCTGGATGAGTTCCAGTTCCATCAGCCGCTCGTGGCATGCACGCTTATCGGTCTCGTAACCGGTCACCTTCAGGAGGGCATCCTCCTGGGCGGTTCGCTCCAGATGATGGCCCTTGGCTGGGCTAACGTCGGCGCCGCTGTCGCGCCTGACGCCGCTCTGGCCTCGGTCGCTTCTTCGATCATCATGGTGCTCGCCCTCAACGGTGGCGCCACCGATTCGGCCAAGGCCGTTACCGCCGCCATCGCCGTCGCCGTCCCGCTGTCGGTCGCTGGTCTGTTCCTGACCATGATCTGCCGTACCCTGGCCACCGCTATCGCTCACGCCATGGACGGTTGCGCCGAGAAGGGCGACTTCTCCGGCATCGAGCGCTGGCAGTACGCTGCCATCCTCATGCAGGGCCTTCGTATCGCCATCCCGGCAGTACTTCTGTGCATCATCCCGGCCGAGGCTGTTACCAACGCGCTTAACGCTATGCCCGACTGGCTGTCCGGCGGTATGGCTGTCGGCGGCGGCATGGTCGCTTCCGTCGGTTACGCCATGGTCATCAACATGATGGCCACCAAGGAGACCTGGCCGTTCTTCATCCTCGGCTTTGTCCTTGCTGCCATCCCTCAGCTCACGCTGATCGCCCTTGGCCTCATCGGCATCTCCCTTGCCCTCATCTACCTTGGCCTTAAGGATCTGGCCAAGCAGGGTGGCGGCATGGGCGGCGGCTCCGGTGACCCGCTCGGCGACATTCTGAACGATTACGAGTAGGAGGGGAGTGATACATATGGCAGAGAACAAGATTCAGCTCACCAAGGCTGACCGCAAGAAGGTTTGCTTCCGTCATCAGTTCCTTCAGGGCTCGTGGAACTACGAGCGTATGCAGAACGGCGGCTGGTGCTTCGCAATGATCCCTGCGATCAAGAAGCTCTACACCAGCAAGGATGACCAGATTGCCGCTCTTAAGCGCCACCTGGAGTTCTATAACACCCATCCCTATGTTTCCGCCCCCGTCATTGGCGTCACCCTCGCTCTCGAGGAGGAGCGCGCCAACGGTGCTCCGATCGACGACGTCGCCATTCAGGGCGTCAAGGTCGGTATGATGGGCCCGCTCGCCGGTGTCGGCGACCCCGCCTTCTGGTTCACCCTTCGCCCGATTCTGGGTGCTCTGGGCGCTTCCCTGGCCCTGTCCGGCAGCATCGCCGGTCCGCTGCTGTTCTTCTTCGCGTGGAACATCATCCGTTACGCCTTCCTGTGGTACACGCAGGAGTTTGGCTACAAGGTCGGCTCCTCCATCGCCAAGGACCTCTCCGGCGGTCTGATGGGCAAGGTCACCGAGGGTGCTTCCATCCTGGGTATGTTCATCATCGGCGCCCTGGTCGAGCGCTGGGTGTCCATCTCCTTCACCCCGGTCGTCTCCAAGGTCACGCAGTCTGCTGGCGCCTTTATCGACTGGGCTAACCTGCCCTCCGGTTCTGAGGGTGTCAAGGAAGCACTGACGATGTATAACTCCATCGGTGCTAACGCCCTTGATCAGGTGAAGGTCACCACGCTTCAGGCCAACCTCGATCAGCTCATCCCCGGCCTTGCCGCCGTGTGCCTGACCCTGCTGGTCTGCAAGCTCCTCAAGAAGAAGGTCAGCCCGATCGTCATCATCCTGGCTCTCTTCGCCATCGGCATCATCGGTCGCGTCTGCGGCTTCATGTAAGCTCGCTTCGGCTTAAGACCGAGAATTGCTAGGCAAGGGCTTTTGAGCCATTGAAACGGACCGCACCCGGTGGGTACACTGGATGCGGTCCGATTGTTTTATTTGGAGGGCGAGGCGCGCATGGCGCAATCTCAGAACAGCACGGTCGATCTGGCAACGCCGGCAACCTGCCTGATGGGGCTTACCAGCCACGGTAACGTGATGGTGGGCAATAAGGCGTTTGAGTACTATAACGAGCGCAATCCCGAGGATTATATTCAAATCCCGTGGGACGAGGTCGACTATATTGCCGCCGAGGTTTTGCGCGGCACCAAGAAGATCACGCGTTTTGCCATCTTTACCAAGGATACCGGCCACTTTACGTTTTCGACGCGCGACGACAAAGAGACGCTTCGTGCTGTCCGCAAGTACGTCGACGAGGATAAGCTTGTGCGTTCGCCCGACTTTATCGATGTGACGGCCAAGGGCGCCAAGAGCATCCCCTCCGTCATCAAAAACCTCTTCCACAAAGGCAACTAGCTCTTCACAAGTTGCGGTGAAATAGTTCCTAAATACGGCTTTAGATGCTTCAGACAGGAACTATTCCACCGCAACTTCGAAGTCTAGTCATGCGACGTATTGCGATGCAGTAAATCTGCTACACTAGTACAACATGCCTCCGTAGCTCAGGGGATAGAGCACCGCTCTCCTAAAGCGGGTGTCGACGGTTCGAATCCGCCCGGGGGCACCAGAGGAATATCGAGCCCGGTACCGCTACGGTGCCGGGTTCTTCTGGTTCAATGCCATGTCAAAAACGAAGCGCCCGCTTGCTGGGGGAGCAAGCGGGCGCCTGTGAGCGAATATGTTTGCGGCGAGAGCCGTGATGAGCGGTGGGGTGGCGACTAGTTGGTCGTACCGGAATCGTCACCCGTGCCCGAGCCAGAGCCCGAACCCGAGCCAGAAAGTGCGACTGTTAGCGTGATCGTGCTGTCGGTGGACTGCTTGCCGGTGGGGGAGACGCCCGTAACGGTGGCATCCTCGTTACCGCTCACGGGATTGCCGTTCTGGTCACAGAAGCCGATGTTATAGAAGCCGGCGTTGTTGAGCGCGGTAACGGCGGCGGAAATGCTCTTGCCGTACAGGTTGCCCGGGACGGTGGCCTTGCCGGACTTCTTGGCGATGACGACGGTAATCGTGGCGCCGGGCTTCTGCTTGCCGCTGGGGTTCCAGCTGATCACGGTGCCCTCGGTAACCGAGTCGTTCTCCTGGTAGCTCACGTCGACACCAAAGCCTGCCATATCGAGGGCGTTGCGCGCCTGGGCCTCGGTCATGTCGGTCAGGTCGGGGACGGACGTGGTATCCGGGCCGCTCGAGACCTTGTACGAGATGGTCGTGCCCTTCGCGACTTCCTTACCGGCTTCGGTGCCCTGCTCAAAGACCTGGCCCTCATCAGCCTCGTTGGCCTCCTCGGAGGCGTTGCCCTTCAGGCCAACGCTTGCCAGTGCGGCTTCTGCTTGGTCCTTGGTCAGGCCGACAAGTTTGGGAACCTCAACCTTTTCGGAGGGCTTGGGGCCCTTGGAGATTACCAGGTTCACCTTGGTGCCCTTGGTCTTCTTGGTGTTGCCGTTGGGCGTCTGCTCGGCGACCTTGCCCTCGTCGACATCGTCGTTGTAGCTTTGGTCGATGGTGCCGACCTCGAGGCCGGCTTCCTTGATCAGCTCGACGGCAGTCTGCTGGTCCTTGCCCAGCACATCGGGCACGGTGACCTGCTCGCCGCCAAAGAGTCCTGTGGCAAAGGCCACCACGATGCCGATGACGGCAACGGCTGCCACCACGGCGGCGATGATCTTGTTCTTGTTGGATTTGGGCTCTTCGACCTCGTAGGAGCCGGTGGAGCCCGAAACCGAGCTACGGGCGGTATTCTGGCCGCTTACGCCCGAGACGGGACGCACCATGGCGCGCGTCTGATCGGAAAGCTCGCGAGTCTTGGTGGCGCCCAACTCACCGGGGGCACCGATGATGCGCGTGGGCTCCGAGACGTTGACGGCACGGCCCGACAGGTAGCTGTTGAGCACCTGACGCAGCTCGTCGGCGGTCTGGAAGCGGTTTGCGGGGTCCTTCTCCATGCACTTGAGGATGATGCGCTCAAGGTCGGCGTCGACACCGGAGTTGATCTGGCTCGGCGGAATAGGCAGCTCGTTGACCTGCTTGAGTGCGACCGAGATAGCGTCGTCACCGTCAAAGGGGACGCGGCCGGTGGCGCACTCGTACATCACGACGCCCAGCGAGTAGATATCCGAGGTGGGGCCGAGGTTCTGACCACGGGTCTGCTCGGGGCTGACGTAGTGGGCGGTTCCCAGCACGTTGTTGTCTTGCGTGAGGTGGCTGTTCTTGGCGCGCGCGATGCCAAAGTCCATCACCTTGATGTTGCCGTCGGGCAGCACCATGATGTTCTGCGGCTTAATGTCGCGGTGGATGATCTCGTGCTTGTGGGCGACCGAAAGCGCGGAGCTGATCTGCGAGCCGATCTGCGCGACCTTCTTGGGGTCGAGGGCGCCGTGGCTCTTGATGCCGCTCTTAAGGTCGGTACCGCGCAGGTACTCCATGACGATGTAATAGGTGTCGCCGTCCTTGCCCCAATCGTAGACGCCCACGATATAGGGGGAGGAGAGGCCGGCTGCTGCCTGGGCCTCCTGCTTAAAGCGTGCGGCGAAGGTCGCGTCGCCAGCATACTGCGGCAGCATGATCTTGACGGCAACCGTGCGGTCGAGGACCTGGTCCTGTGCACGGTAGACGGTCGCCATGCCGCCTGTTCCCACCTTATCCTTGAGGAGGTATCTTCCCCCGAGGACCCTCTGTTCCATTCCTGCTCCTAACATAACTATTCGCTCAACGATGTGTGTAGTACCAAATGTATGGCCGCTGGGGCCGTGTGGCGCGTTGTCGCTAGCTCATCGGCCGCGGCGCGTCCCAAGTATCCGCTTTGATCACGGGCATCACGCTCCCTGTGCGGCGAGCGCCGCGGTCAGGACGATGCCGGCGATCTTGGCCGCCTCGACGTCGTGTTTGTCGTAATCCTCCAGGGCCACCGAGATGGCAACCGTGGGTGAATCGTAAGGTGCAAAGCCAACAAACATAGAGTTGACGTTGGTGCCGCCGATCTCGGCCGAACCGGTCTTGCCGGCAACCTTGACGCCCGGAATCTGGGCATCGGTGCCGGTACCGGACTGGACGACGGCGAGCATGGCCTGCTTGACCTGGTCGGCCGTGGCAGAGCTGACAGCCTGGCCCAGCGAGCGGGACTGCGTGGTCTTAACCACGGTTCCGTCCGGGGCGAGTATCTGGGACACAAAGAACGGGTCCATGACCACGCCGCTGTTGGCGATAGCCGCAGCGATCACGCAATTCTGCATAACGGTGGTCTGCGGGCCAGGCGTGTGGTCCATGCCGACGGGCTGTCCGGCGCCTGCCCAAGCGGTCTCCCATTCGGTCATAAGCGACGGGTCGGCCATGATGGAAGCCGCGGTGGTCAGATCCTGGCCGAGCTTTTGACCGTAGCCAAAGGCGTTGGCAAACTGGACGAGCGAGCTGGCGCCGACCTCGTTTGCCACCTGGCCAAAGACGACGTTGGACGACACGGCGAAGGCCTGCTGCAGGCTGATGGTGCCGTAGCTCTCGTTGGCATCGTTGGTGACCGGCGCGTTGCCAATATCCATGGAGCCGGGCGCCTGGTACGTGCTGGTAAGGCTGGCGGTGCCGGTCTCGAGCGCCGCGGAGAGTGTGACGACCTTAAAGGTCGAGCCCGGGGTGTAGAGCGCGTCCATGGCGCGGTCGTACATGGAGCCGTCCTCGCCGCCGCCCGACTGGAGCAGCGCATCGATGTTGGTGTTGTCGTAGGTGGGCGAGCTCGCGCACGCAAGGACCGCACCGGTGCGCGGATCCATGACCACCACAGCGCCCTTAAAGCCCTTGAGCGCCTGCTCGGCAGCCGTCTGGATGCGCGAGTCGATGGTGAGCTTGGCGGTATTGCCCGGCTGGGTCTGCCCCGCGAGCGACGCGATGGCGTTGTTCCAGCTGGAGTAATCCTTGGAGCCGGTGAGCGTATCGTTCATGACGCTCTCGATGCCGGCGGTGCCGTATTGCTGGCTCACGTAGCCCACCACGTGCGCGGCCATGTTGCCGTTGGGGTAGGAACGGGCGTAGGTGCCGTCCTCCTGCTGCAACGACTCGGCTAGCGTCACGCCGTCGGACGTGATGATGGAGCCACGCTGGATGTACTTGGAGCGGGCGATGGTGTGGTTGTTGGTCGGCATGTCCTGATAGTCCTTCGCCTTGATGACCTGGACATAGGTGAGGTTGCCGATAAGGATGGCGAACAGCGCCGTGAAAGCAAACACGGCACGAGTCAGACGGTTGGCAAGTGCCACGCGGCCGAGCACGCCGGACTCTGGCGTGTCGAGCAGGCGACGACGCATGCGAGAGCCCGCGGAGTGGTTGCCGTGGCTGTAGGAAGGTGCGCTGGCAAAACGCGTACCGGTCGGGGCGACGGCGGATGCGACCTGGTCATCGGTGATGGCGGCCATGGTGCCGGTGCCGGTGAGCTCGGCTTCGCGTCCGGTTGCCTCGTCGCCGGCGCGCAGCAGTAGCGCGACGATGATAAAGCTCGCCAGCAGCGAGGAGCCGCCCTGGCTCATAAAGGGCAGGGTGACGCCAGTCAGCGGGATCAGGCGGGTTACGCCGCCAACGATTAAGAATGCCTGGAAGCTGATGGCCGCCGTAAGGCCGGTCGCGCTAAAGGCGGCAAGGTCGGACTTGGCGCGGGCGGCCGTGGTGAGGCCACGCACGGCAAAAAGCATAAACAGGATGAGCACGGCGCCGCCGCCCAAAAGGCCCATTTCCTCGCCGATGGCCGAGAAGATAAAGTCGGACTCGACGACGGGGATGTTGTTTGCCATGCCGTTGCCGATGCCGACGCCAACCAGGCCACCGTCAGCCAGCGAGTAAAGTGACTGTACGATCTGGTAGCCCTGGCCCTGGGCGTCCTTAAACGGATCGACCCAGACCTGAAAGCGCACCTGCACGTGCGACAGGAACTTGTAGGCGCCCACGGCTCCAACGGCCAGCAGCGCAAGGCCGATGATGACGTACGAAAAACGTCCCGTGGCAACATAGAGCATCAGCAAAAAGATGGTGTAGAACAGGACGGCCGAGCCCAGGTCGCGTTCGAAGACGACGATGAGCAGGCACACGCCCCACACGGCAAACAGCGGCAGCAGCAGGCGGAAGCGCGGAATCTTGAGGCCCAGGATCTTGCGGTTGGAGATGGAGAGCAGCTCGCGGTTCTCGGCCAGATAGCCTGCCAGGAACAAGACGATGAAGACCTTGGCGAACTCGCCAGGCTGGATGGTGAAGCCCGCGATGCGAATCCACAGCTTGGAGCCCGAGATCGTGGTGCCGATAAAGATCGGCAGCATCAGCAGGATGATGCCGATAATGCCAAAGGTGTACTTGTAGCGCATGACCACGTCGAGGTTCTTAACCAGTGCGAGCGTTCCCACCATGAGCGCCACCGAGACAAACAAGATGATGAGCTGCGAGATGGCGAGGTCGGGGGCCAGGCGCGTCACGAATGTGATGCCGATGCCCGAGAGCACAAAGACGATGGGCAGGATGGCGGGGTCGGCGCCGGGCGCCAGGATGCGCACGGCGATATGCGCCGCGGCGAAGGCGGCGAACAGGCCGATCGGCACGGCGAGCGTCTCAAAGGAAACCGTGGCACCCGCGGTGAGCACGTACATCGCATAGAGCAGGATGACGGGGAACGCCGAGGCGATGAGCAAGAGCAGTTCGGTGTTGCGGCGACTCATAAGCGGCACTCCCTTTCTAATTCTTATCGGAGGCTTCGGCCTCGGCTGACTGTTCGGCGGTTTTCTCGGAATCTGACTCGGATGTGGATTCCTGATCGGTGTTGTCGCGAATCGTTTGCGCGTCAATCACCTGACGGGTCTGCTCCTCGTCAATCTGATGGCGGTACTTGGAAATGGTGTCCTGCGCATCGTCGACGCTCGTTTGTGGAATGCCTGCCTTCAGGCGGTTTTGCGTGTCTTCGGGCAGGTCGGACAGCTTGATGCTGGTTTCGCTCTCGAGCCAGTGGAGCTCGACCCCGAGCGTCTTGCCGGGTAGGCCGCGCCAGACGGCGACATTGCCGTGGTAGGTTCCCAAGTAATAGGAGCCGGTGACGCCCGTGTATGCCCAGATGCCTGCTACCAGCACAAAGACAAGGGCCAAGATGGAGGCGATGGTGACATTGCGGCGTCGGACGCGTTTTGCCTCGCGCATGACGCCGTCGTCGACCAGATCGACGACCACCACGGTCACGTTGTCGTGGCCGCCGGCGGCGAGCGCCGCGTCCACCAAGTTGTCGACACAGATCTGTGCGCTCGAAGACTGCGTGGCGATGTTCTCGATATCGCTATCGGGAATCATGCTCGAAAGACCGTCGGAGCACAGAATCAGGCGGTCGCCTTCCTCGATGTGCAGGGTAAAGTGGTCGGCATACATGGCGGGATCCGAGCCCAGCGCGCGGGTGATGACCGAGCGGTTGGGGTGGACGCGAGCCTCGTCTGCCGTAATTTCGCCGGCGTCCACGAGCTCCTCCACGTAGGAGTGGTCGCGGGTCACGCGGATGAGCGTACCCTCGTGGAGCAGGTAGGCGCGCGAGTCGCCCACGTGGGCGATGGCGAGCGTGTCGTTTTCGATGTAGGCACAGGTGGCCGTGCACCCCATGCCGGGTTTGCCCAGGCCGTTGAGGGCGGCCTCGATCACGGCG
>URTL01000064.1 GCA_900550785.1 uncultured Collinsella sp.
GTTCGCCCCGGCCGCGCGGCGGCATATGAAGTCGCCTGCTCGGACAGTCCTGACTCGCACGGAGAGCACATTAAGTGCTCTCCGGCTCGTGCGGAACTCGCGATCGACCTTATATATTTGCCCTCCCCGGGGCTCCCGCACAACGGGACCTCGGTTGGGTTCTATCCCGGTTGCAGTCGCTTCGCTCCTGCACCACTTGACTGGTGCGGTGGTTTGGCGTTGGAACGGTTCTTTTTCTGATATATGCTGGTTGCGGCTCTTCTTTTTGGGGGGAGTCGCTTTTTTGTTGCTAGGAGGTTGGCCCGTGGTTGATGGGGATTCTCGTTCTGAGCTGCTTTCTGCGGATTGGAATGGCGAATGGATGCGTCTGCAGGCCGCTCGGCATCGGGCTGATGATTCTTTTGAATGGGATAAGCGGGCTCGGCATTTTCGGCCGCTTGAGACTGCCCCGTATGCCCGGGACTTTATGAAGCTGTTGGCGTTAAAGCCTGGTGAATCCGTGCTTGATATGGGATGTGGGGCTGGGTCGATTGCTATTCCGCTTGTTCAGGCTGGGCATCCCGTGATTGCAGCCGACTTCTCCCCCGCTATGTTGGGCACCCTTGATGCCGGCATTGAGTATTACGGGCTCGAGGGGCGCATAACGCCCCTTGAGCTTGCTTGGGATGATGATTGGGATTTAGTTGGACCCGTCGCGAAAGCGGTGGATGTTGCCTTTGCCAGTCGGTCGGTTACGACGACCAATCTAAAAGGTGCGCTTGCCAAGCTTGATCGTACGGCTCGTCGGCGTTGTGCTGTCACGATGGTCGCCAACTCCAGCCCGCGCTATGATCTGCACTTGATGAACGCTATCGGTGCCTCGGTTACCTGCAGTAATGGCTTTGTGTACGCCTTCAACATCCTTATTCAGATGGGTGCGTTGCCGCAGGTTACGTACTTTGAATCGCCTCGTCGCGATACCTTCGATAACCTTGAAGCGGGCGTAGCAGATTTTTCCCGCATGCTTGAGCATGGCAACGAGGATAAGGTCGACCGTCTGCGCGACTACATCGCCCAGCACATGATCGAGAATCCCCATGCCGGTGAGCCGGGCTCCAAGGGCGTGCCGCAGGGGCGCTATATGCTCGATCATGTCCGCAAGGTTCGTTGGGCGTTTATTGCATGGAAGCCAGTCTCTGCGCCCAGCTCATAGCTTGTTCGCAGCCCGCACCGCCCACTCACTTGGCATCCGCATTCTTTTTGAACTGGGCAAACGCGCTCCACACCGCGCCGTTCCTGCGCTATCGTGGGACAGCTCACGTAGATTAAGGCCCCATCATGGGGCGCCCCATACATAGAAAGCGAGAACCCATGGCACTGACAGGAGCCCAGGTCAAGCAGCTTCGCAGCATGGCCCATCACCTCAACCCCGCTATCATCATCGGCAAGTCCGACGTCAACGAGGGCACCGTCGAGCAGACGGTCGCCTACCTGGAGAAGCACGAGCTCGTTAAGTGCTCCGTGCTCGATGGCTCCAGTCTTTCCGCCCGCGAGGCCGCCGAAGAGCTCGCTGAGCGTTGCCACGCCGAGGTCGTCCAGGTCATCGGCCGCAAGTTCTCGCTGTATCGCGAGTCCTCGCGCAAGGACATCGAGAAGATCAAGCTCGTCTAAGAGCCAATGATCCGGCGAGCCAACACATAGCAAGCTTACGGGTGCCCAAGTACTTCGGGCGCCCGTTTTTTATCGCTCGACCAGCACGCGATTGAGCCGCCCCTCCACCAAGCGCTCGTATAGACGCCGCGTCTCGGGCTCGGGCACGCCATTGACCTGCTCCCTCAGATGGTGCATATGCCCGCTGTACAGCTCGACGATATCGCGCCGCCGCCCCGCCGCACTGTAGACGCGCATGGCACAGCGCACCATATCCTCGCGCGCCGTTTCCTGCCGAAGCCCCGACTCCGCCAGCCAAATCGCCGACTGCAGGTCGTTTTCTTCTAGAGCGGCATTTGCTCCCTTAATCATGCAATCGATGTACTTTGACTGCATGATGCGTCGCATACGCAAAAAGTAGGTGGGATTACAGCCATTGGGAACATACAGCGGTCCGGCATAAAGCTGCTCAATCTTAAGGCACAACTCGACCAGATGGGGCCCGCGCGCACCCGTGCGATTTCCCAAAACCTCACGGCTTATCTGGTCAAACAACCGCACATCGGTCTTGACGTAGTCGCCGTTGAGCCCAATGCATTCATTTTGGATGAGCACACACGACTTGCCATCCGGCGTCGGTCCCAAAGCCGACCGCAAGCGCGATATCGTCGAGTACAGGTTGTTGCGGGCGCTATTGAACTCGGCATGGGGCCACAGCTCCATGGCCAGCGTCTCACGATCGACGAGCGCATCCATGCCCAGCGCAAGCCGCTCGGCAAGTGTCGCCGCCTTCTTGCGGCGCCACATTTTGTCCGTGATGGGAAAACCGTCGCGCTCGGCGCGAAACGCGCCAAACATGCGAATCTCGATATGGTCGATGGTATCAACGGCTTCAACCTCGCCAGCCTGGAACAGGCGCTCGCCCTCCCCTTCCAAATCGTCGCGCAGCGAGTACCGCGACAGCTCGCGCACGGGAAGCTTCTTGCGTATCCTGCCCGCCGGCTCGCCCAGACAATGCATGGCAAGGCGCGCAAAGAGCCGATACGATGGCTCTAGAATCCCCGCGCGATTCATGGACATCCAGGCCGCAAGGTCGCTGTCTCGGCCCGCGCAAGCCAAATGCAGCGCCACCATCCAGGCTTCTGCGCCACCAACCTGCGTCTGGCTTATATCGAGCAACTCCGCTTCCTCGCGCACCGAAACCATCGAGGTGTTACGCAGATATGCCGCGCGCTCCAGCAGCAATGCGTTATCGCGCATGTACGCAATCGACTCCTCGGCAAGTTTGAGCACTTGGACCGCACGGAACTTTGCATTAACCGGCCGTCCCTCTGCCAGCGACTGCCAGCCTTCTAGCAACAGGCCAAACAGCTGAATCTGGTTGTCGCGCATGCGCACGGCAAAACGATCGAGCTCGTTGAACGCCGCGTCGTCGGTTACCGGCAAGCCGGAAAGGAGCCGCCGTGCCGCCAACACCATGCGCACCCAGATAGCCATCGCCTTAAGCCCACGTACGTCGAGCGCCTCCCGCACCATCGTCATCTCGTCGTCGCGCTCGTCGGTTCCCGCAAACGACCCGTCAAAGAGCTCCACCAGCATACTATCGGCCCGTATAACAATCCCCGCGATGTCGAGCTCGCAGTCGTAGGCCTTGCTCGTTTTGAGCTGCTGTAGTACGCCGCCGTCATCTCCCCGCTCGGTCAGACAGCGCTTGACCTCGATATGCGCAGACAACATATCGAGTGCGGCATGGGATGTCTCGGTTTCTGGCACGGCCAGGTTCGTAGGAAGCCCAAGCCCGTTGTCCCCATAGCAAACAGCCGTCAGCGTCTGGGCCATCCTCCATGAAACAGGGTCTATTTCGCAGGCCGCCCGTTCGCCCTCGCGCTCGATGACCGATGCCATATAGCGGGCGAGCTTTGTATTGGACACGCTGACCGCTGCCAGATATACGCCGAGTGCCTCGGCAGGCGTTGGCTCTGGAGCCGGATCGTCAGCATCGATCGTGCCCAGCGCTGCTCGGCAGATATCGGCCCCGTGCCCCGTCAGAGCCAGATCGACCCCATACTGCCCAGTAAGTTCAAGGACCGCCTCACGGTCCAAAAAGGCGTCCGCCAGGCCCATCGCCGCATCGCATCGGCCCGCCTTAAGCAAAATCCGGGCCGCCCTCGGAACAAGTTCGGGGCGAACCTCGGCCACCAACTTACGCAAACGCAAGCGTCCGTTATCCTCCGTGCCCAGACACGTAAAACTCCGCTCGGCGGGATCCAAGCCAAAGATCGGGTAGTCGCGTACAAAGTAGGACTGGTCGACCATCGACAGCCTTACCCCACAAGCCTCGAGTTCTGCGATATTGCCCTCGCCCATCAAAACCATGAGACATGCCACGCAAAACAGCGCATTATTGTCGAGCGAAGCCAGATCGGCAAGTGCCGCGCCATATACGTTGACAATCTCGTTTTCGAGCAGGCCGGCTACGTCGCCTTGGCCATACAGACCCGTCTGCAATGCCGAAACGAGCTCGGGCACGCCCTGCGTGAGCTGATAAAAGTCGAGCGATGTGCTGATCGAAAACGCCGATGCCCACGCCGAATACTCATAGGCATGCACCTTGAGCATCTGCGCATTGATCTTAACCGAATCGCCCAGCCCATGAATCAGCTGACGATTTGAAGGACGGCAGGAGATAAAGACCCCTACCCCCATAGCGCGCAGGCCGCGAATCCTGTCGATGAGGTCTTCGGTATCGTGCTGATCGAGATTTGGCACATTATCAATCGCGATAAGGGAGTGCGGTTTGTCTTTGAGTTCTTCGGTAACCACCTCGAGCTGCATAAACACCTCACGCCCAATGGCACGATCGGCCTCGATAATCCGCACGGGGCCTCGCGTCGGGTCGCATTTAACCTCATGGGTGTACTGCAGCAGCACCGAGGTCTTCCCAAACCCGTCGGGCGCATAAAGAACCACGATGCCGGCCTTTCGGCCCTTGGCGATAAGCTCATTCATCAAGCGTTCGCGTCGCACCATATAGCCTCCGCCCAGCGGCATCAGCTCGAGCTCGTCTATACCGCTCAAATCGTTTACCATGCCCGCTCCTCAACTCGACCGTATGGACACTGTAGCCGCAAGACCATACAAGCCGCGCTATGAATAGAGCGACCTTGTGTTTTAGGTTGTCTTTTGGTACGCAAGCGGCAAGTTTTTGTACAGCGAGGGCCGATTGTTATTAATCCCCCGACTAATCGGTCTTTAAGCAGGTAAATGAGCTTGTCAGCTTGTCCCATCTAAGCGGCAGTGTAACGCAGATGAACAAGGTTCAGCCATGTCATTCAACTCGCCTAGCACCCGCTACCGTCTACGACCTTCTAGTGGCATTTTTGCATAGAATCTGGTATAGAATGAATCAAGCTGTTGGACATCCGGCATTCGTCAAGCTTGCGGCAAGTTTTTGGTCAAGTGGGCGGAAAGGGATAGCAAAAAGGCCCCCGCAAAGCGGAGGCCTTCGGCAAAGCTATGTCGAGGTGATAGGCTTTCGCTACTTGCAGAGCGAAAGGGCGGCCTCGTCGGCAACGACAACGCAGTTGGTGTGCAGTTGCAGGATCGAGGCAGGGCACTGGGGGGTAACCGGACCATAGCACATGTCATGCACGGCCTGTGCCTTGGCCTCGCCGTTGGCGACGACCAGGATCATGCGGGCATACATGATGGTCTGGGTACCCATGGTGTAGGCCTGACGGGGCACGTCGTCGATGCTGTCGAACAGGCGGCTGTTGGCCTGAATGGTGCTCTCGGTGAGGTCGACGCAGTGCGTACCCTTGGAGAAGTGGTCATCGGGCTCGTTGAAGCCAATGTGACCGTTGTTACCGATGCCGAGCAGCTGCAGATCAGGGTAACCGGCGGCAGCGACGATCTTGTCGTACTCGGAGCAGGCAGCGGCAGCGTCGGGATTGGAGCCATCGGGCACATGCGTGTTGTTCAGGTCGATGTTAATGTGATCGAAGAAGTTCTCACGCATAAAGTAGTGGTAGCTCTGGGGATCGTCGTGCGAAAGGCCACGATACTCGTCGAGGTTGTAGGTGCTGACCTCGGCAAAGTCGACGTCACCCTTCTCGTACCAAGCGGCGAGCTGCTTGTAGGCGCCAATCGGGGTGGAGCCGGTGGCAAGACCCAGCACGCAATCGGGCTTGAGGATAACCTGGGCCGAGATGATATTGGCGGCCTTGCGGCTCATATCCTCGTAGTCTTTAGCTTTAATGATCTTCATTACGCGTCCTTTCTCGTACAAGAGAGGCAAGGCTCCCATTACAAGCACTTGCCCGCGGCCCGCGTCGGCCGCAACCAACGTGTGCGGCCACCAGGGCGAGGTCGCGTAATGTATATGTCTCGTGTCTACCCGCGTCGAGGCCCCTGCCCGTCCACGGTGACCCAAAGCTGTTTAGCTTCGGACAAATCCCATCTTGCCACGGAGGGCGTCCTCTTTCAAGGGCGCCCTCCGTAAACGTGTTTGAATTGTAGGCTAAAGGCAAAGCGCCTTGCTAGCGCTCGCGAGCGACAATGAGTTGGTCCATCTCCTCGACATGCTCGCCAACGGAGCCCTTGATGCTCGAGAACTCAACGGAGTTGCACACCAAGATAGGAACCGTCACATCGTAACCCTCGGCAGCAATTGCCTCGCGATCGAACTCTATGAGCACATCGCCCTTATGGACAATGTCACCCACTTGCGCATGTACGGTAAAGTGCTTGCCCTCGAGCTGAACAGTGTCCAAACCAACGTGGATGAGCACGTCCAGACCATCGACCGTGTTGAGCGCAACGGCGTGTCCCGTGGGAAAAATGGCCTCGACCTTGGCGTCTGCCGGCGCAATCACGCGCGTGCCGGCAGGCTGAATCGCCACGCCCTGGCCCAAAAGGCCGGTGGCAAACGTCTGGTCATTGACCTCGGACAACGGAATGACATCACCCGAGATGGGAGCATCCAGCGTAAGGACTCGACCACGCATACCAAAAGACCTTAGGACTTTAGTGAACATGCTCCCCCTCGGACATACCAATCAATCAAAATAACCTTGTCAGTTTACCACTTGGCACCCGTTTTTGGCCATTAGGGAAGTTCGCGCTTGACAACCTCGACGATATCGTCAACAACACGCTGGGTCAGCTCGTGCGTCTCCGCCTCGGCCATAACGCGAACCAGCGGCTCGGTACCGCTCGGGCGCACCAAGATGCGGCCGCGACCGTTGAGCTCCTTCTCGGCGGCAGCGACGGCGTCCCAAATGGGCTGGCAATCGTCCAGGCCGGCCTTGTTGTCCGAATGCACGTTGACGAGCACCTGCGGGTACTTCTTCATGATGCCGGCAAGGTCGGTAAGGGTGCGGCCGGTGCGCTTGAGCACGGCCAGCAGCTGCAGAGCCGTCACCAGACCGTCGCCGGTGGTGTTGTGCTCCAGGAAGATGATGTGGCCGGACTGCTCGCCACCGATAACAGCACCGTCCTCGAGCATGCGCTCAAGAACATAGCGGTCGCCCACGGCGGTCTGGACCATCTCAAAGCCCTGCTCCTTCATTGCGATGGAGAAGCCCAGGTTGCACATGACGGTCGAGACGATCTCGGAGTTGGCGAGCTTGCCGCGAGCAGCAAGGTCGGAGCCGCAGATAGCCAGGATGTAGTCGCCATCGATCTCGTTGCCCTCACTGTCCACGAACAGCACGCGATCGGCGTCGCCGTCGTGGGCCAGGCCGATATCGGCGTGGGTGCGCAGCACGAGCTCGCGCAGGGGCTCAAGGTGCGTGGAGCCGCACTCGACGTTAATGTCGGTGCCGCAGTAATCGGTGTTGATGGCATGCACCGTGGCGCCCAGGCGCTGCAGCGCGGCAGGCGTGGTCTGGCAGGAAGCACCGTGACCGCAGTCGACGGCAACAACCAGGCCGTCGAGCTTAAGGCCGTCGAGGGTGCTGATAGCGTGGTCGACGTATGCCTTGCGGGCGTCCTTCATCTTGATGATGTGGCCCACGCCGGCACCGGTCGGCAGCGTGTCGGCAGCCATGGCCTCCTCGGACATGACCCAGGCGCTGATCTCTTCCTCAACAGCATCGGGAAGCTTCATGCCCTTGCGGCTAAAGAACTTGATGCCGTTGAACTCCGGCGGATTATGCGAAGCAGAAATGACGATGCCGCCGTCAAGCTCGTTTTGAACGGTGAGCAGCGCCACGGCCGGTGTAGGGATAACGCCGCAGCAGTGCGGGCGGCCGCCCTCGGCCATAATGCCGGCGGTCAGAGCACTCTCGAGCATGGTGCCCGAAAGACGCGTATCGCGGCCGATGCAAATGTCCGGACCAAGGAACTTGGTCGCCGCACGGCCAAGACGAAACGCGAGGTCGCACGAGAGGTCGGCGTTGGCGACGCCGCGGACGCCATCGGTACCGAAGATGTTCTGGGGCATAGGATCGCTCCTTCCCAAGTGGGCAAAACGCAGTCGCCCACCCTAGTCGAAAAAGAAAAGCGGGACCCGCCGAGCAATCGGCAGGCCCCGCTTATACATTGTATCTCGTAAGGAGATAAAACCTTAGCGCTTGGAGAACTGGGGAGCGCGGCGAGCCTTCTTGAGGCCGTACTTCTTGCGCTCGACCACGCGAGCATCGCGCGTAAGGAAACCGGCCTTCTTGAGGTCAGCACGGTAGTCGCCAGCGTTCAGAAGAGCGCGAGCGATACCCAGGCGCAGAGCGCCGGACTGACCGGAAATGCCGCCGCCATCGCACAGAGCGATAACGTCGAACTGACCGGCGGTGTCGGTCACCTTGAAGGGAGCAAGGGCGTTCTCAACGAGCTGATGACGGCCGAAATACTGCTCGGCGTCACGCTTGTTGATGGTCACCTTGCCGGTGCCGGGGACGAGACGGACGCGGGCGACGGCGTTCTTACGACGGCCGGTACCCTGGTAGACAACGGTGTTCTCAGCCATCTTTAAGCCTCCAGCTCAATCTTCGTGGGGTTCTGGGCAGCGTGCGGATGCTCGGCACCAGCGTAGACCTTAAGCTTGGTCATCTGGGCACGGCCGAGGGTGGTCTTGGGCAGCATGCCGCGAACGGCGCGCTCGATGACCTTCTCCGGGTGCTTCTCCATAGCCTGGCGGAAGCTCTCAGCCTTGAGGCCGCCGTTGTAGCCGCTGTGGCGATAATAGGTCTTCGTGTCGGCCTTGTTACCGGTAAGCTGGACCTTATCGGCGTTGATGACGACAACGAAGTCGCCGCAGTCGCTGTTGGGCGTGAACTGGGGCTTGTTCTTACCGCGCAGGATCATTGCGATCTGGGTGGCAAGACGGCCCAGGACAGCACCATCGGCGTCGACGAGAACCCAGTTGCGCTGGACCTCGCCCTGCTTGGCGTAGTGAGTCGATTTCGAAATCACTTAGACTCCTCCATGTACAGTACGTGTTGTTACAGAGATTCACGGGGCTCTGCAAGTAACCCGTCCATATTACCCCGCTCGCCGTACGAGTCAACAGGTATTTTGGCTCCGACCAGAGTTTCTGCACATGTCATCCACGAGCTGTGATTTTTCCAGCTCTTTAGCTGTTTTCATTTTTGAGGGTTCGCCGTCTCTAGCGCTCAACGAACTCTTGGATTTCCGCGAGCAGGCGCTTTGCCTCCTGGCGGCCCTGAATATACAGGTCCAAAAGCTTTGCCGAATCGTGCTCGACATGACCGACCTCGACCGGCTTTTGCGGAGCGACGACCAGCGCACGGCCCTCGCGCTCATACTTCCACAGGTGCATGCGCTGGATGTTGTAACGGTCATGGCGCGTCTCGATAGCCTCGAGCAGATAGGGGTAGTCGGCATAACGCGCACGCGCGGCCGGCAAAAACTCATAGGGCTTTTTCTCATACGAACGGTCCTGCGTGACGATGACGACCGCACGGTCGAAGCCCGCCTCCTCGAGCACATGCTCGATGGGGACCGAATCGGCAACGCCACCGTCGACGTATTTGTGCCCGTCGATCTCGACCGGAGGCGTCACCAGCGGCAACGAAGTCGAGGCGCGCACGGCGTCGAGATCGAGCACAGCGCTTTTGACCGGCAGGTACGCGGCGGTTCCAAACAGCATGTCCGTTGCAACGGCGTACATCTCGATGGGGCTGGCGTCGAACGTCTCGTTGTCAAAGGGATCCAGGCGGTCCTGGACATCGTTGAAGATAAAGTCGTAGCCGACGATAGAGCCCGTGGCCGCAAACGACGCGGCGCCCATGAAGCGGTTGTCGTTGCAGAAAGCCAGGTTGATGCGGTTGGCACGGCCGATCTGGTGCGACTTGTAGTTCACGCCGTTGAGGGCGCCGGCCGATACGCCATATACCGCCGGAATCTCGACGCCGGCCTCCATGAGAACGTCGAGCACGCCCGCGGTAAACTGCCCGCGAAAACTGCCACCCTCCAAGACGAGCGCGACCTTGCCGGCGTTCTTTGCCTTATCTTCTGCAGTCATGTTGACCTCCTGCGATTGCGTTTTGGCCTTCTTCTACCCAGTTTTGGGATGGAGGGCGCGCAGGTTTTTCAAGGCGGCAGGTGAAGCGGAAAGTGTGTCCCAGTTTGAGGCGAGATTCCGGGATGCGCTTTCCGCTTGGACCGCCGCTGGGAAAGCGCGTCCCGTTCTGAGCGCGGATTCCGGGATGAGCTTTCCGCCAACAACCCATCCGGAAAATACATCCCATTCTGAGCCGATATTCTGGGATGCAACTTCCGCTTGAGGCGTCAACGCGAGTAGTCAATTTGGGACGGGGCTATTTTAGCTGCCCTTTGACTGTCGACGAATTATTGGGGACCAGAACTAATATCGACTGGCTTATAGGGGTAGCTA
>URTL01000065.1 GCA_900550785.1 uncultured Collinsella sp.
CAGGCGCCTGAAGCCGGTGCGTATTTGCGAAGCAAATACGCGGATGTCCCGTTGCCCGCTCCATCGAGTACGGGGGACCTCGGGAACGTCGGGTCCAACCCGCTGTGCCCGTGCGTGTGCGCGGACCGGGTCTGCCGACCGCAGCCGGTGCGTATTTGCGAAGCAAATGCGCGGACGTCCCCATGCTCGCTCCAATTCCAAAATGTTAGGTTAATGCCTGCTGCCCATACTTGCACCTGCGCACGGTACAATGGTTGGGTTACGACCAACGTGCCAATAACCAAAAAGGAGCCGCTATGATCGATCGCTATACCCGCCCGGAGATGGGACACATCTTCTCCCTCGAGAACAAGTACGCCATTTGGCAGGAAATCGAGGTTCTGGCCTGCGAGGCCCAGGCGGAGCTCGGCAAGATCGGTATTTCCAAAGACGAGGCCCAGTGGATCCGCGACCATGCCAACTTTGAGAAGGCGAAGGTCGATGAGATCGAGGAAGTCACGCGCCACGACGTCATTGCCTTCCTGACCAACATGAAGGAATACATCGATGCCGATGTTCCCGAGGGCGACCCCAAGCCCAGCCGCTGGGTTCACTATGGCATGACCAGCTCGGATCTGGGCGACACGGCCCTGTGCTACCAGCTCACCCAGGCCTGCGACCTGATCATCGAGGACGTCAAGAAGCTCGGCGAGATTTGCAAGCGTCGCGCCTTCGAGGAGCGCAACACGCTCTGCGCCGGCCGCACTCATGGCATCCATGCCGAGCCGATGACCTTTGGCATGAAGTTTGGCTCTTGGGCCTGGGAGCTCAAGCGCGATCTGGACCGTCTTGAGGACGCCCGCAAGAATGTTGCCTTTGGTGCCATCTCGGGCGCTGTCGGCACCTACAGCTCCATCGAGCCGTTTGTCGAGGAATATGTCTGCGAGCACCTGGGCCTGGTTCACGACCCGCTGTCCACGCAGGTTATTAGCCGCGATCATCACGCCTACCTCGCCGGCGTTCTCGCCACCACCGCGGCCACCTGTGAGCGCATCGCTACCGAGGTTCGCAATCTGCAGAAGACCGATACACTCGAGGCCGAGGAACCGTTCCGTAAGGGTCAAAAGGGCAGCTCCGCCATGCCGCACAAGCGCAACCCCATCACCATGGAGAAGGTCTGCGGCCTGTCGCGCGTCGTGAAGGCCAACGCGCAGGTTGCCTTCGACAACGTCGCCCTGTGGCACGAGCGTGACATTTCGCACTCCTCTGCCGAGCGCGTCGCCCAGGCCGACAGCTTCATCGCCCTCGACCACATGTTCCAGTGCCTCATTCGCGTTATCGACGGCCTGCAGCTGTACCCTGCCCGCATGATGGCCAACCTCAATAAGACCCGCGGCCTCATCTTCTCCTCCAAGGTGCTGCTCGCCCTCGTCGACACGGGCATCACCCGCGAGGACGCGTACGCCATTGTGCAGGAGAACGCCATGGCAACCTGGCACGAGGTACAGGATTGTGTCTCCGGCCCCACCTTTAAGGAACGTCTCGAGGCCGACCCGCGCTGCACCGTCAGCCAGGAGAAGCTCGACGAGATCTTTGATCCATGGGACTTCCTCACTCGTATCGACACAGTCTTTGATCGTCTGGAGCAGCTGAGCTTCGAGTAGGTTCGGGCATAACGTTAGCTTTTTAGGGCGCTTTGCTGGTAATGTGTGTTGCCGGCAAAGCGCCTCGTTGCATTTAGGGAAAGACGGGGATAATAGTCGTCTCGAATAACATTCTGAGAGGGGATCGCATGATTTCGTTTGATTACAAGCCTCAAGGCGTGTGTGCTCGCAATATTCACCTTGACCTTTCCGATGACGGCAACAAGGTGATAGGCGTTGAGTTTACCGGTGGCTGCGACGGCAATCTCAAGGCAATCTCCAAGCTGGTCGAGGGTGCTCCTGCCGATCGCGTAATCGAGGTTCTCGCCGGTAATACCTGCGGTATGAAAAAGACCTCCTGCGCCGACCAGCTTACGCGCGCCATCGAGGCCGCTCGCGCCGAGATCGCCTAATGGGTATCGCCGATCACATCAAGAACGGAATATCGCGTCGCGGCTTCGTACTCGGTGGGGCTGCCGCGGGCGCTGCCACGGTACTTGCCGGATGCTCGAAAAAAACGGGCACCAGCGATGATGCCGCCGGCGAGCCGCAGGTTATCAAGGACGATTCCAAGATCATCTCGATTACGGATGAGTACGAGGCAGTCGACATCGATCTTGAGCCGGCGGCGTCGTGGACGCTGCCTCTGGGTACGCTGCTGTACTACTGCGACGGCGATTACGCCGCGGCGATGATGGCGCCCGCATCGGCATTGCACGCCAACACGCTCGGTGTGCTCAACCTGGGCGATGGCTCGCTTACCACATTAATCGAGGATCCTGTCGAGGGCACGGGATATGCATTCTACGATGTCCGCGCCGGCGACGGCGTATTCGCGTGGGTTGAGATGAACTTTGCCAATTCATCGTGGAAGCTCTACGCTCAAAATCTGTCGGGCGCTTCGCTCTCTGGCGATGTGGTTGAGCTCGATCGAGGCGGCAAGGACTATGATCCGCCCCTGTTTACGGCGTTCGGGTCATCAGTCATCTGGTATAAAATGCCTTCGACAGGCGGCAATAAAACGAGTAGTGATTCGTTTTGCTATCGTCGCTCACTTGATGAATCCAAGGCCGAGACAATTTGGAAATCGACGGGCCGCTTTGCATCGGCTCCGCGCGCGAGCGACGGCATTTTGACCATCTCGCCGCGTGTCCGCAACGACGAGGGCGTCTACTACGGCATTACGGCAATCGATCTGACCGACGGCAACAACACCAAGCGTGCCCAGCTGGTCCTCCCTTCGTCAGTTTCGCCTTTCGAGGCCGTGTATATGGGCGATACCTTCGTGTTTTCTATCGAGGCGGCCTATAGCGGCGTGGGCAGCCTGGGCAATATGGGCACGTATATCGGTAATGAGGGAGGGCCGTACCTCTTTCTGTCACGCGAGCCGCTCGCATGTGCGGCTGGCAAGAAGAATAAATACCTTGTTAAGGTACAGGCGTCGCATTTCCTGATCGACACCTCTGCCAAGACCTATGGCTCGCTGCTGTCGCCCGACCGCGCTTTGGAGTATGGCGATTATCCAGCTACGGCGGGAAAATCGGACTCATTCCTTACGTACGCCACGGTGCGCAACAGCCAGGGTATACCAGAGACGGTCACTGCACGCCTATTCTCTCTTTAAGCTTAGAGGGGTTAAAAAGGCGCCAACAGGGGAATAAACGCGTTGTAATTGTGAGTACCGCCCGCCGAGCTGCCGCGTCATAGCGGCATCCGGCGGGCTCAGGTGCGTTAAAATGGGCTTGTTCTTAGCTAATTGAGACAGGGGGGCCGTGTTATGGCTTCAGATGCAAAGAAGATTCTGCTGGTCGAGGATGAGAAGGCAATCCGTGACGCCGTCGCTGCCTATCTCGAGCGCGAAGGCTACTGGGTTGTGGGCGTCGGCGACGGCCAGTCCGCGATCGAGGAGTTCGAGAAGCATCAGTTCGACCTGGTCGTGCTCGACCTTATGCTCCCCAAGATTCCCGGCGAGCGCGTTTGCCGCACCATTCGCGATACCTCGGATGTCCCCATCATCATGCTGACGGCTAAGGGCGAGATCGAGGACCGTATTATCGGTCTTGAGCTCGGCGCCGACGACTATCTGATTAAGCCGTTCTCGCCGCGCGAGCTCGTCGCCCGCGTTCGCGCTCTGTTCCGCCGTGCCCATCAGGCCGACGAGCCCGCCGTCGAGGTACTCGACTTCGGCGATCTGGTCATCGATATCTCGGGCCACAAGATCTTGGTCGAGGGCAAGGAAGTCGATCTGACGGCTTCCGAGTTTAAGCTGCTCACCACGCTTGCCCGCCATCCCGGCCGTGTGTATAACCGCATGGAGCTGGTCGAGAAAGTGCTCGGGTATGACTTTGAGGGCTATGAGCGCACCATCGATAGCCACGTGAAGAATCTTCGCGCCAAGCTGGGCGATGATCCCAAGAAGCCCAAGTGGCTCTACACCGTCCATGGTGTCGGCTATCGCTTCGAGGCTCCGGCCAAGACCGATAAGTCGGACGAGAAATAGGGAAATCACATATGACACCTGCGCGCTTTGAAATCGGACAAAAGCACAAGCAGGAGAGCGAGGCGGGTTCCAAGGCTAGTTGGAACACGCCTCGTTCCGATTCACGGCCAACGATGAGCTATCCCTCGCGCATGGCACTTGCTTTTGCTCTGACATCGCTCATGACGGTATTGGTGCTGGTGGGCGTTGTCTCTGTTGTGTGGGGCACGGTCTTTTCGGATTACACACGCTCCAATATCGTCGAAATCGCAAATTCCGCTGCCGAGAAGTTGGCGACCTCATATGAGGAAAACGGCTCTTGGACCGCGGGAGAACTGCGCACGGTCGCAACGTCGAGTTTGGTTTCCGACGATCTGGGCATGCAGGTCGTCAATAAAAAGGGCGTGATCGTTTATGACGATTCTTGGCCCTCGGCAAGCGCTACCGCCGATGTACGCGAAAACCAGGCTATGACCGACGACACGAGCGGCAAGAGGGCATCGCATAGCCCGGTCTCGTCTGCTCCAACCGACTCCGATAGCGTTGCTGACGTCGAGATTGTAACGTCTTCCGGCGAGCATGTCGGACAGGTAAAGCTGTGGGCCATCGGCTCCGACGCTCTGCTCACCAAGGCGGACTCTGCGTTTAGGGAGAAGACCTTTAACGCCATGGCCCTCGCCGCGGTTGTTGCAATCTGCATTTCGGTCGTTATCGGATCGCTCGTGTCGCGCATGCTCACCAAGCCGATTCATCGCATCACCAGTACCGCAAAGCAAATCCGTGACGGCGACCTGTCGGCTCGCACGGGACTGCGCGGTGATGACGAGATCGATCAGCTGGGTGAGACCTTCGATGAGATGGCCACTTCGCTCGAGAAGGATATGAAACACGAGAAGCGCCTGACCTCAGACGTTGCACACGAGCTTCGCACGCCGCTTATGGCCATGCTCGCAACGGTCGAGGCCATGCAGGATGGCGTGTATCCCACCGACGATGAGCATTTGGAGACCGTTGCTTCCGAGACGCGTCGCCTGGCTCGTCTGGTGCAGCAGATGCTCGACCTGTCGCGCATGGAAAACAGCACGGCTCCGCTCAACCTTGAGCCGGTGGACATGGTTCCTTTCGTGCGTTCCATCGTCAATGCCCAGGAGCGCCTGTTTGTCGACCGCGATCTGCGCCTGCGTTTTGCGGACGAGACCCAGGGTCACGACGATGTCGTCGAGGCCGATCCCGACATGATCACGCAATGTGTTATCAACCTCATGAGCAACGCCATGCGCTACACCCCCGAGGGCGGTTGGGTCGTGGTGTCGGTGCTCAGTGACCGCAGGCACGTCAGCATTGCCGTTTCTGATACCGGCATCGGTATTGCCAAGGACGATCTGTCGCGCATTTTCGGGCGGTTTTGGCGCGCCGATGCCAGCCGCGCCCGCGAAGCTGGCGGCCTGGGCGTCGGCCTCGCCGTGACCAAGCAGATCGTCGAGCGTCACCATGGCTACATATCCGTGGAGTCGGAGCTTGGAAAGGGTACGACTTTTACAATTCATCTGCCCCGCGAGCACACGGCGGACGCGGCATCTACTACAATGGAGCACTAGCTTTTCGCTATTCGGTGAAGGAGGGGCCGCGTCCCTGCCGCTCCGAGTTTGCGAAAACGTGCGGGAAAGAACCCGCATTACTGTCGTATTTTGGTAAGGAGTGACTCACGTGACAACGATGGAGCGTCGTCCGGATTCCCGTGGCAAGGTTCGTGATATTTACGATGCCGGTGAAAACCTGCTGATGGTCGCCACCGACCGCATTTCTGCGTTCGACTTCATTCTTCCCGACGAGATTCCGTTTAAGGGAGAGGTGCTCAATCGCATCTCGGCATTCTGGTTCGATAAGTTTGCCGACATCGTCCCCAACCATCTCGTTTCCATCGACCCGGCGGATTTCCCCGAGGAGTTTGCTGAGTATCGTGACTACCTCGCTGGCCGCGCCATGCTGGTTAAGAAGGCCCAGACGATTCCTATCGAGTGCATCGTCCGCGGCTATCTGACCGGTTCGGGCAAGAAGACCTATGACGAGAACGGCACCGTCTGCGGCATTCAGCTGCCCGAGGGTCTGACCGAGGCCTCAAAGCTTCCCGAGCCGCTGTTCACGCCGTCCACGAAGGCCGAGATCGGCGACCACGACGAGAATATCTCGTTTGAGCGTTGCTGCGAGATCGTGGGTGAGGACATCGCCGCGCAGATTCGCGACCTTTCCCTCAAGATCTACAAGGCTGCCGCCGAGTACGCCGCGACCCGTGGCATCATCATTGCCGACACCAAGTTCGAGTTTGGTGTTATTGATGGCAAGGTCACGCTGATTGACGAGTGTCTCACGCCCGACTCCAGCCGTTTCTGGCCTGCTGCCAGCTACGAGGAGGGCAAGATCCAGCCTAGCTACGACAAGCAATTCGTCCGCAATTGGCTCAAGGCCAACTGGGATATGACGGGGGAGACCCCGCACCTGCCCGCCGAGGTCATCGATGGCACGTCCGAGCGCTATCGCGAGGCCTTCCAGATCATCACGGGCTCCCAGTTCACAAGCATGAAGGAGAACGCATAAGTGAGTACCCGTAGCGCCACGAACAAGCGCACGCAATCCCACGAAGTTACCGGGGTTGCGCGCAAGTCTGCCGCATCTGCTAAGCCCGCCCGCCAAGCAGCGAGCTCCGTTCGCGTCGTGCCGGCTTCGTCTAAGGCACGCCGCAAAGAGCTCGAGAAGGGCGAGAACCTCGAGGGCCTCTCTAAAGAGGAGAAGCGCGCCCGCAAGGCTAAGCAGCGCGCCAAGGAGGACCGCATCTATACGGTGTCGAATATCCTCCTCAAGCAGGACGAGGACTACACCAAGCGCCGTCGCATCTGGTGGATTGTGCTCGCCATTGGCATGGTGCTCGTCGTGGCAATTTGGGCCTCGCTGTACTTCGCTCCCGCTGGCATGGTGTCCAGCCCTGTCCAGATGGTCGGCATCGTTTTGTCCTATGTCATCATCCTAGGTGACTTTATCTACGACTTCGCTCGTATTCGTCCCTTGCGCAACATGTACCGCGCGCAGGCCGAGGGCATGTCCGAGAACAAGCTCAACGCTCTTATCGAGCGCGCAGCTGCCGAGGAGGACAAGAAGGACTCCAAGAAGAAGTAGCGTTTGCATACATACTTATCGCTAAGATATAAGGCGCGTCGTTTTTGCGGCGCGCCTTTTTACTGTTCTATAGATAGATGGAGTGGCACATGATTCGAGCTGCCCTGACGGTCGAAGAGGCCCTGGAGGGTATGAAGTCCCTGGAGCCCAAGATTAAAAACTATGCGCGCCTGGTTGTCCGCAAGGGCGTAAACGTTAAGCCCGGCCAGGAAGTCGTCGTTCAGTCTCCGGTTGAGTGCGCGCCGTTTGCGCGCGTGGTGGTCGCGGAGGCCTATGCTGCCGGCGCCGGCCACGTGACGGTCATCTGGGCCGATGATGCCGTGACGAGGCTCACGTACGAGCATGTCGAGAAAAGCTATTTTGAGCAGACGCCCGAGTGGAAGCGCCTGCAGCTGGATTCCCTGGCCCAGGACGGTGCCTGCTTTATCTTTATCGAGGGTGCGGACCCCGCCGCCCTTAAGGGCATCGATCCCGCTAAGCCCGCTGCAGCTTCTAAGGCAAAGAACACGCAGTGCAAAGTTTTCCGCCGTGGACTGGATTACAACATCAATCCGTGGTGCATCGCCGGCGCTCCGGTCGTGGCTTGGGCGCGCGAGGTGTTTCCGGGAGACGCCGATGAGGTTGCAATCTATAAGCTGTGGAATGCGATTCTGCACACCGCTCGCGCCGATGGCCAGGACCCAGAGAGCGACTGGGAGCTCCATGACGCCGCATTCGAAAAGAACCTGCGTTTCCTGAACGACAATCGTTTCGACTGTCTGCATTACACCGCGGTAAATGGAACCGATCTGACGATTGGCATGACGAAGGGTCACGAGTGGGCCGGCGGCAAGGGCAAGACGCCCGATGGGCACCCCTTCTTCCCCAACATTCCCACCGAGGAAGTCTTCACTTCGCCTGATCGCATGCGCGCCGACGGTATCGTGTACTCGGCCATGCCGCTCATCCACCACGGTAATAAAGTCGACGATTTTTGGATTAAGTTCGAGGGCGGCCGCGTGGTGGACTACGACGCCCGCGTGGGCAAGGCAACGCTCGCAAGTATCATCGATACTGACGAGGGCGCTGCTCACCTGGGAGAGGTCGCGCTCATTTCCAAGAACACGCCGATCCGCGAAAGTGGTGTTCTGTTCTACGATACGCTCTATGACGAGAACGCTAGCTGCCATCTCGCGCTAGGTGTCGGTTTCCCCGAATGCATCGAGGGTGGGTATGACATGTCCAAGGAGGAGCTCCTGGAGCATGGTGTTAACGTCTCGAGCACGCACGTCGATTTTATGATCGGCACGGACGACATCGATATTACGGGCATTACGCCTGATGGACGTGAAGTTGTGATTTTCCAGAACGGCCAATGGAGTTGGGAATAGTCCCAGACCGTGGTACAATGCCACCCGCGGGCCGTTAGCTCAGCTGGCAGAGCAGGGGACTTTTAATCCCAAGGTCCAGGGTTCGAACCCCTGACGGCCCACCATAGAATAGAAAGCGATCGACTCCGGTTGGTCGCTTTTTTTGTTGCCGGTGCACGGGTTCGAACCCGTCGGGGCGCGGAGCGCCGCAGCGGCCGCCTGCGAAGCAGGCTGAACCCCTGACGGCCCACCCAAAGAAAGGAAAACGAAATGAAAACAGATAGATACGGAATTAGCGGCAGCACATTAAAGATAATAGCGGCCATTTCGATGGTTCTCGATCATGTAAGCAGGATCGTCCTGACCAATGGAATCATGACTCACGCATCGTACAATCAGATATCAGACGAGCAGTGGGCGATTCTAAGCGAGGCTTCGGATGTGCTTCATGTTCTTGGCAGAATTGCATTTCCCTTATTTTGCTTTTTGATAGTTGAGGGATTTTTGCATACTCATGACATAAAGAAGTACCTGCGAAATATGCTTGTCTTCGCAATCATTGCGGAGCCCATATACGATTTCGTTCAAACCGGGCAACTCTTTGACCTTCGGCAACAAAATGTTATGTGCGAGCTCCTGCTTTCCTTGGTCTTTTTGATTATTCTGGAAAAGATACAAAGTCTTTCAAAATGGAAGAGGCACATCGCAGAAATTGCTCTGATTGTTTTGACAGCACTGGCAGCTGAATACACTAAACTAGATGGCGGCGTGTATGGCATTCTGCTTGTGGCTGCATTCTATTTATTCCACGACAGCAAGGCCAAGATGTTCTTTGCTGCAGTATGCGCAGTGCTCCTTTCGTCATGCCATATAGTTGGCGGCGGATTTGAGTTTGCTACAGCTAATGTATTTAATCCTGATGTTGCTGCCGCGGTCGTTTCGTTGCTGCTTATCAATCTTTATAATGGCAAGCGAGGGCTGAAGCTGAAATACTTCTTCTACATTTTCTATCCGGCACATCTTGCTCTGCTTTATGGTGTCTCACTTATTGTTTTGAACTGTCTTAATAACTCTCAAACAAGTCTCTGAAAGCAGAAACAAACTGACCCTAAGACTGCTTGTGAATTTCCGGAAGACCTGAGAGATGCGAGGATAGACAACGAGGGCTGCAGAAAGATGCTTCTCAGTTCTCTGGCGGATCGCACGTATCTGTATGAGGATCACTTCCGCACACTCATTAATAACAGTGATAAACACGGCAGATCCTCAAAACATGAGGCTGCGAAGGTCGAACGATGCTTCGAAAGCATGAATGGCACCGAGAAAACGAGTTCGGAAGCATCTTCTGGATGCTCCACCATAGAATAGAAAGCGATCGACTCCGGTTGGTCGCTTTTTTGTTGCCGCGGCACGGGTTCGAACCCGAACTTCTCTATATATAAGAACGCTTGGCGAACAAAACCTGCCTTTTACCGATGGGAAACAAATAGCTGATGCTTTTGGAGTAAAGTGGCGCTCCAGAGATGACCGATGCCTTAACACCTATAAACCAGCTGGTCATCGCCAATATCAGAAGCTGCTGCTTCAGTTTTAACCTCGGTGATGCGACTGAGGGACCTATTCATTTGTGAACAAAATATGGAGTGCGTGATTCCCGCCCACAGGGGCCCTCCGGTCTGGCAATATATCTCCTTGCCGCGCGGCCCGGTGCAACCGGGAACCGGCGC
>URTL01000066.1 GCA_900550785.1 uncultured Collinsella sp.
TGATCGAGGAAAACAAGGCCTTCGGCACCATGCGCATTGCTTCTCCAAAAGGCGTCATCGCCGCCATCACCCCCACCACCAACCCCACTTCCACCACCATTTATAAGATGTTGCTGGCACTGAAGACCCGCAACGCCATCATTCTCTCTCCGCACCCCCACGCTGTAAACTGCTCCATCGCTGCTGCAAAGATCATTCGCGATGCCGCTATTGAAGCAGGGCTTCCCGAACACGTCATCAGCTGGGTCTCAGTCCCCTCTCTGGAAATTTCCGATTACCTGATGAAGAACGTGGATCTCATCATGGCCACCGGTTGTGCCGGCATGGTGAAGGCCGCTTACTCTTCCGGTACCCCCGCTATCGGCGTCGGCCCCGGTAACTGTAACGTGGTCATTGATGAGTCGGCGGATCTGCGCATGGCCGGGGAATCCATCATCCACTCCAAAACCTTTGATAACGGTATGATCTGCGCTTCCGAGCAGTCCGTGACCGTCATCGACAGCATCTATGACCAGGTTAAGGCCGAGTTCCAGAAGCGCGGCTGCTACTTCGTCAAGCAGGGTGCCGAGATGGAGGCCCTGCGTGCCGCCATGTTCAAGAACGGCGCTCTCGATCACCGCATCCCCGGCATGGCCGCTGCCAAGATCGCCGAGCTCGCCGGCATCGAGGTTCCCGCCAAGACCAAGATCCTGATCGCCGAGGTCACCTCCACCGACCCCGCCAAGGAGGAGTTCTCCCACGAGAAGCTCTCCCCGGTCCTGGCCATGTACCACGCCAAGGACTTCCAGGAGGCCGTCGACAAGGCCGAGCACCTGGTGCTCGCCGGTGGCCCGGGCCACACCGCCTCTCTGTACGTGCACCCCGCTCAGGCCGAGAAGATCAGCCTGTTCGAGCACGTCATGAAGGCCTGCCGTATCGTCATCAACACCCCGTCCTCGCACGGCGGCATCGGTGACCTGTACAACTTTGGCATGAAGCCGTCTCTGACCCTGGGCTGCGGCTCCTGGGGCGGCAACTCCGTCTCCGAGAACGTTGGGGTGAAGCACTTGATCAACGTTAAGACTGTGGCCGAGCGCCGTGAGAACATGCTGTGGTTCCGCGCTCCCGAGAAGGTCTACTTCAAGAAGGGTTCCACGCCCGTCGCCCTCGACGAGCTGGGCAACGTCATGGGCAAGAAGCGTGCCTTCATCGTCACCGACCAGTTCCTCTTCAAGAATGGCAACACCCGCGCCATCGAGGCCAAGCTCGACGAGATGGGCATCGCCCACGACTGCTTCTACGACGTCGAGCCCGATCCGTCGCTGCAGTGCGCACGTCGCGGCGCCAAGCAGATGGCTCTCTTTGAGCCGGACGTCATCATCGCCGTCGGCGGTGGCTCCGCTATGGACGCCGGCAAGATCATGTGGATGATGTACGAGCACCCCGAGTGCAAGTTTGAGGACATGGCCATGGACTTCATGGACATCCGCAAGCGTATCTTCACCTTCCCCGAGATGGGCAAGAAGGCCTACTTCGTCGCCGTCCCGACCTCCTCGGGTACCGGCTCCGAGTGCACGCCGTTCGCCATCATCACCGACAAGGAGACCGGCATCAAGTGGCCGCTCGCCGACTACGCGCTGCTCCCCAACATGGCTATCGTCGACGCCGACAACTGCATGACCGCCCCGCGCGGCCTGACCGCTGCCTCCGGCATCGACGTCATGACCCACGCCATCGAGTCCTACGTCTCCATCATGGCTTCCGACTACACCAAGGGCCTCTCCGAGCGCGCTGCCAAGCTCGTCTTCGAGAACCTGCCCTCCAGCTTCACGAACGGCGCCAAGGACCCGCACGCCCGCGAGGAGATGCACAACGCCTCCTGCATGGCCGGTATGGCCTTCGCCAACGCCTTCCTGGGCCTCAACCACTCCATGGCCCACAAGCTCGGCGCTTTCCATCACCTGCCCCACGGCCTCGCAAACGCTGTCATCCTGACCCGCGTCATGCGCTACAACGCCGCCGAGGCTCCCGTCAAGATGGGTACCTTCTCCCAGTATCCTTACCCCAACGCGCTGCACAACTACGCCGAGATGGCCAAGTACTGCGGCATCGAGGGCAAGGACGACAAGGAGGTCTTCGAGAACTTCATCACGAAGCTCGAAGAGCTCAAGGACTTCATCGGCGTCAAGAAGACCATCGCCGACTACGGTGTTGACGAGCAGTACTTCCTCGACACCCTCGACGAAATGACCGAGCAGGCATTCAACGACCAGTGCACCGGCGCCAACCCGCGCTACCCGCTCATGAGCGAGATCAAGGAGCTCTACCTGGACGCCTACTACGGCCGCGAGCCCCAGGATTACGCCGTCTGCTAGTTTTAGCACGGTTTTTAACGGCGGGGGTGCACGGGTGTTTCACACACCCCCGCCGTCGCTTCTATCGCATCGTTGAAAGGATGCAACCATGCTGCTACCCGATTCCAAGACCGAGCTCGTCCGCCGTGGCAACAAGGTCGTTTACGACCTGGGCGACAAGATTGTCAAGGTCTTTAACGAGACCAAGCCTGTCTCCGACGTGTTCAACGAGGCTTTGAATCTTGCCCGCATCAATGAGTGCGGCATCCGCAGCCCCAAGGCTCTCGAGGTTTCCCAGCTCGAGAACGCCAACGGCTGGGCGCTCGTGACCGAGAAGGTTCCGGGCACCACCCTTGCCGAGAAGATGACTGCCGAGCCCCAGCGCTTTGGTGAGTACCTCGAGATGTTCGTCGACCTCCAGATCGAGATCCACGGCTACACCTCCCCGCTGCTCAACCGTCAGCGCGACAAGTACGCCCGCATGATCGACAGCCTTGATCAGCTCAATGCCACCACGCGCTACAACCTTCAGGAGCGTCTGGACGGCATGACCAAGGAGTTCAAGGTCTGCCACGGCGACTTCAACCCCTCCAACGTCATCGTCGGCGACGATGGCCAGCTCTATGTGTGCGACTGGGCACACGCCACCCAGGGCTCCCCTGCTGCCGACGTTGCCACCACCTACCTGCTCTTCGCCCTCAACAGCAAGGATCAGGCTGAGGCCTACCTGGAGCTCTACTGCGACCGCGCCGACATGCCCATGCAGGTCGTGCGTCAGTGGACGAGCATCGTCGCCGCTTCCGAGCTCGCTCGTAAGCGCAACGTGAACGATGAGTTCCTTAAGAACTGGATCGACGTCGTCGATTATCAGTAATATCTGAGCGATTTATTTCGCATCGGAGGCACAAAGGAAAACCCCGCAGCTCGCATGGGCTGTGGGGTTTTCCTTTTAGATATCGAGGATGCCACAAGATAAAAGGACGGCCTCACATCTCCCCGATTGGAGAAATGCGGGGCCGTCCCACATATCGAACTACAAGCGAAATCGTCGATTAACGGCGGGCTGCCTTAACAAGCTCGGCAACCTTGGCAACGACCTCGTCGATCGCCACGTCCTCGCGCTCGCCCGTAGCACGGTCCTTGAGCTCAACGGTGCCATTCTTAAGGCCGCGCTTGCCCAGAACCACCTGATACGGGAAGCCCATGAGGTCGTTATCGGCAAACTTAAAGCCCGGACGCTCATCGCGATCGTCGACGACGACCTCGATACCCTCGGCACACAGGCCATCAACAATCTGCTCGCAGACGGTAGCGCACTCTTCCTTCTTGGGATCAAGCGGAATCACCGCGACCTCGTACGGGGCAACGGAGACCGGCCAGACGATACCGTGCTCGTCGTTGTGCTGCTCCACGACGGCAGCAAGCGAGCGGGACACGCCCACGCCGTAGCAACCCATGATGAGCGGCTTCTCCTTACCGTCCTCATCCATAAAGGTGGCACCCATGGCCTCGGAATACTTGGTGCCCAGCTGGAAGACCTGAGAGACCTCGATGCCACGGGCAGCAGAGAGCGGCTTGCCGCAGTGCGGGCAGGGGTCGCCGGCGACAACGGTGACCAGATCAGCCCACTCGTCGACGGTAAAGTCGCGCTCGGGGCAGGCACCGGTAAAGTGATAGTCGACCTCGTTGGCACCGCAGGCCCACTGCTTGGACTCGCGCAGGCTCTCGTCGCAGACCAGACGAATGCCCTCGGGCAGGTTAACCGGTCCGATAAAGCCCTTATGCAGACCGTAGGTCTGGAGCTCCTCATCGGTCATCATGCGATAACCCTTGCCAAAGACATGCTCGGCCTTGCAGTCATTGAGCTCATGATCGCCCGGGACAATGGCCACGACTGGCTTGCCCTCGGCATCGATGAGAGCCAAGGACTTGCGCGTGCCGTTCTCGGGGAAGCCAAAGAACTTTGCAACGGCCTCGATGGTGCCCATGCCCGGAGTCTTGACCTTGGTGAGCGTACCGTCGCCAGGACCCTCGGTCACAACGACCTTGGTGCTTGCGGCCTCATCGTCGGCAGCGAAGCCGCAATCGTCGCAGTAGACGAGCGAAGCCTCGCCGGCGTCGGCCAAAGCCATATACTCGACGGAGGTATCGCCACCGATCTCGCCGGAGTCGGCGACAACGGGCAGGGCCTTGATGTAGCAGCGCTCGCAAATGTTGGCATAGGCCTGCTTCATCTTGTCGTACTCCTCCTGCAGGCTCTCCTGCGTGGCGGAGAAGCTGTAGGCGTCCTTCATGATGAACTCGCGACCGCGCATCAGGCCAAAGCGGGGACGGAACTCGTCACGGAACTTGTCCTGGATGTGGTAGAGGTTGACGGGAAGCTGTTTGTAGGAGCGCAGCTCATTGCGCACCAGGGCCGTGACGGTCTCCTCGTGGGTGGGACCCAGGACGAACTCGCGACCATGACGGTCGTCAAAGCGCACAAGCTCCTTGCCATAGGCGTCGATGCGGCCGGACTCACGCCACAACTCGGCATCGACCATGATAGGCATCATAAGCTCCTGGGCGCCAGCAGCGTCCATCTCGTCGCGCACGATGTTCTCGATCTTGCGAATCGAGCGCCAAGCAAGCGGCAGGTAGGAATATAGACCGGCGGCCTCCTTGCGGATCATGCCGGCACGGAGCAGCAGACGGTGGCTGGCGAGCTCAGCGTCCGCCGGATCCTCTTTAAGCGTCGGCGCGTAGAGCTTAGACATATACATTGCTCGGGTCATTTATTTCTCCTCAATAAGCTTGTCGACCTCGGCCATAAGCGCGTCGACAATTTGGTTCTCAGCTACTTTACCAATGATCTGGCCATGCGAAAAGAGCAAGGCCTGACCACGTCCGCAAGCAACGCCCAGATCGGCATCAGAAGCCTCGCCGGGGCCATTAACGGCACATCCCATCACAGCGATCGAAAGCGGCGCGGAGTAGTTCTTAAGCCGCTCGGTAACCTCCTCGGCAATGGGAATAAGGTTAACCTGGCAGCGGGCGCATGTGGGGCACGAGACAATCTCGGGGCCACGGCGACGCAGGCCCAACGACTGCAGAATACCCCAGGCAACCGGCGGCTCCTCAACCGGATCGGCTGTGAGCGACACACGCATGGTGTCGCCAATGCCTTCGGAAAGCAAGATACCCAAGCCTACAGAGCTCTTGATGGTGCCCTGGAGCTTGGTCCCCGCCTCCGTCACGCCCAGGTGAAGCGGAACGTGGGGAATCTCACGCGACAGGGCTCGATAGGTATCAAGCGTCGTTTGCACGCTATGGGCCTTGGCCGAAAGCACAATGTTCGTAAAACCACGGTCCTCAAAGTGCTTGACGAAGCGCTCGCTCGACATCACGAGCTTTTCGGGCTGCGTGAGGTCGTCGCGCTCGGCGATATCCTGCTCGAGCGAACCGGCATTGACGCCGATACGAATCGCGCACCCAGCGGCGCCCGCGGCATCGATCACGGCATCGACCTTAGCCCAATCGCCGATATTGCCGGGATTGATGCGAAGCTTGGCGGCACCAGCCTCGACGGCGCCGATGGCGAGCTTATGGTTAAAGTGAATATCGGCGACGATCGGCACCGGAGACTCGGCACAGATGGTGCGGAAACCCTCAAGCGCGGCCTCGGTGGGCACGCTCACACGCACGATATCGCAGCCAGCCTGCGCCAACGCGCACACTTGCGCAAGCGTTGCCTGGGCGTCAGCGGTATCGGTGCAGGTCATGGATTGGACCACCACCGGCGCGCCGCCACCGATCTGCACACCGCCCACATGCACGGGGCGCGTCAACTCGCGAGGCAAAGGATGGGATAAAGACAATCCAAACACTCCCCTACAGGATAAATCGAAGGACGTCGGAACGAAGCATATAGACAAACAGCAGCGCAAAGAGCGCGATGCCCACATAGCTCACGATCGTCTGGACCTTGAGCGGAAGCTCGCGGCCAGCAATCTTTTGAATGATCTCGATGACCAGCTTGCCGCCATCGAGTGGTGGGATGGGCAGCAGGTTCATAAAGCCAAGCGAGAACGAAATGAGGGCGGCAAACGAAAGGAACGTGGCAGGGCCGGCAGCAGCAGCCTGTGAGGACATAACGCTAATGCCCACGATCGAAGAAGACTGATCGAGAATCTCCATCGTATGCTGCGGCTGGAGCAGGCGCATCACGCCCTCCGCTGTCTGCACGACATAGGAGAACGAAAGGCGAGCCGACGTGATGGGGTCTAAACGAACCACCTGCGTAGAGGCATACACACCTAGGCGCTCGTCCTCTTTGAGCGCAACCGAGGTCGAATGCTGCTTGCCGTCGCGCTCATACTCAATGGCGATATCGTCCTTACCGGCGGTCTTGCCGATGGCATCGTAAACGTCCATCCAGGTAGAGCACGATGCTCCGTCAACCGAAAGGATCGCGTCGCCGCCCTCGATACCCGCCTTGGCGGCAATAGACCCCTCGTCAACCTGACCGATCACGTTGGTATCCATCGGCACGGTGACACCCGCAATAGAGTAGATGCTCATAAGCAGCAAAAAGCCCGTCAGGATATTGACGAGAATGCCCGCGAGCAGCATAAAGGCGCGCTTGAGAAAGCCCTGGCCAAGATAGGTGTGCGAACGCTCTTGTGCAAGGAACTCGGCCTCGCCGCACGGCAGCTCCCACACATCGCCCTCGGTAGTCGCATGCTCTCGATCGAAACGGCGGCCGTCAAAGGTGGTGTAACCCGCCGCGTCTCGCGGCAGCGTCTGATACTTGGTGGGATAGTAGCTCGGCGAGGGCTTCTCCCCTTCCTCATACCAAGGCGCGATAGAGCCCCAACCCAAGAGCAAGGCGCATGCCTCGAGCACAACCTCCTCGGATAGCTCGAGCTCGGCGGCAAGGTCGGCCACGGTCACGCGACCATGACGATAGATAGCCGCGAGCACGCGATCGGCGCACGAGACGTCGGTCGGATCCATACCGCAGATGGCAGCGTAGCCACCCAGCAGCAGCGGGGTCACGCCAAACTTGGTTCCAATGCGACGTGACGTGTGATGGATGTCAAAGCGACACGGCAGGCCCAAAAAGAACTCGGTCACACGGACGCCGCAGGCACGCGCCGCCAAAAAGTGGCCGCCCTCGTGCAAAAACACAAGGACGGAAAGCATCAGCAGGCCCCAAAAGACCGATGAGAGAACGCTCAGAACAGTATCCATAAAACGAAAAAGCAATCCTTATGGGTTAGGAACGGGTTGCGGCGAGCACCTGCGCAGCCTTTTCACGCGCCCATGCATCGATGTCGCGAAGCTGCTCAAACGAATCGACCGCCTGCATATCGTGGGCATCCATGCAGGATTCCACAATGCGATCGATATCGGTAAAGCTGCAGCCATCGTGCAGGAAGGCATCGACGGCGACCTCGTTGGCGGCATTGAGCACGCACGGCATGGTGCCACCCGTCTTGCCGGCACGTTCGGCCAGTGCCAGACAGCGGAAGGTATCCATGTCGGCAGCATCAAACGTGAGCTGCCCCAGCTCGCGGAAATCGATACGAGGCGCCGGGGTATCCCAACGCTCGGGATACGAGAACGCGAACTGGATGGGAATACGCATGTCGGAAGCACCGAGATGCGCCATCACGGAGCCGTCGGCGAACTCGACCATAGAGTGAATCTTGGACTGACGCTGCACGACCACGTTAATGAAATCGAGGTCGCAGTTAAACAGATGCATGGCCTCAATGCGCTCCAGGCCCTTGTTCATGAGGGTGGCGGAGTCGATGGTGATCTTGGCACCCATGGCCCACGTGGGATGTGCGAGGGCATCGGCACGCGTCACGCGATTGAGCTCGTCGCGGGTGCGGCCAAAGAACGGACCGCCCGAGCAGGTGAGCCAAATACAATGAGCCTCGCGTGGGTTCTCCCCCAGATAGCACTGGTAGATGGCGGAGTGCTCAGAGTCGACTGGAATAAGCTGGCCCGGTTGCGCCAACGGCATAAGCAAGTCGCCGCCGACGACGAGGGACTCCTTGTTGGCAAGGGCAAGACGCTTATTCGAGGTCAAGGCCGCATGGCTCGCCTCGAGACCGGCGGCGCCCACAATAGCGACGAGCACGCAGTCGACATCGTCGCGACGCGCGAGCTCGCAAACCGCCTGCGCGCCAACGCTGAGCTTCGTTCCCTCGGGCAACTCCTGCAGCACGGCGTCATCGCCATGAGCGACATCGGCCACGGCAACCGCCGGAACCGAGAACTCGCGGGCAGCGGCAACGAGCTCGGAGGTACTGGAGTTAACGGACAGCGCCGTCACCTGCAGGCGATCGGCATGCTGACGGCACACATCGAGTGCCTGGGTGCCGATAGAGCCCGTACAACCCAGGATGGCAACACGGAGGCGTCCATCGGGGCCATACGTCGTCTGGAAGGACATTACAGCACGCCTCCGATCATCAGCATCAGCTGCGCGGTGATGCAACCGAAGATAAGCGAATCGCTACGGTCGAGCATGCCGCCATGGCCCGGGATAAGGTTGCCGGAATCCTTGACGCCCACGCCACGCTTGATGCGTGACTCAATGAGGTCGCCGATAACGCCCAGGACGGACACGACCACGCCGCACAGCAGCGCATAGGGCAGGCTGAGCTTGTAGAAGTGCGTCGCCCACAGGATGAGCCAAATCAAAACCGAGCCCAGGATGCCGCCGACAAACCCCTCCCAGCTCTTTTTGGGAGAAATCTTGGGGACCATCTTATGCTTGCCGATACGACTACCCACGATGTAGGCAAACGAATCGGAGACCCAAAGGGACGCGCAAACGCCCACCGAAAGCAAGGCACCGGCAAAACCGGGCACGGCATCGCGCAGCAGCACGATAGCCGACAGCATAAAGCCAGTGTAGATGGGACCCATGAGCGTCACGGCCACATCAGAGATGCGGGTACGCGGCGACCAGACATACCAAATGCCCACAGCGAGCATCAGGGCAAAAAGCAGGGCATTCAGCAGCATCGAATCGCCCAGCGCCGACAGCGGAAAGAGCACGGCGGCAGCGATGCCCATGCGCTCGTTAGCCATCTTGCCATCGAGCCTTGTCATACGGAAAAACTCATAGCAGCACAGACCGCTCATGACGGAAACAAAGATGGCAGTGGGCACGATACCCAAAACCAGACACAGGATAAAGACAACGGCGTAGACGATACCCGCGGCGGCACGGGTAATAAAGCCCGCCAGCCACGAACCGGTGCCGCTCTTCGCTGTAGGCGCTCCCGCAGCGGTAGCTTTGCGCGCAGGCGTCTTGGGAGCAGATGCCTTGGGACGATCGGACACGATTAAGCCTCCTCGGTCTTGCTCAGTCCACCAAACCTACGGTCACGGCCCTGATAGGCCAAAATGGCGTCGACAAGGCCCCAACGATCAAAGTCGGGCCAATAGGTATCGGTGACATAGAACTCGGAATAAGCCACCTGCCACAGCAGATAGTTCGAAAGGCGCAGCTCACCAGAGGTGCGAATCACAAGCTCAGGATCGGGAAGGCCGGCGGTATAGAGGTGGGAAGCCACCATGTCGTCATCAATTGCGGCAGGATCGATCTTACCGGCGGCAACGTCGAGCGCGATCTGACGGACAGCGCGGGTAATCTCGGCACGCGCGCCGTAGTTGACGGCAAGCGCCAGCGTCATACCGGTGTGATCGGCGCACTCGGCAAGACCGCGTTCAAAAACGTCGCGGGTCTTCTTGGGCAGCGCGGAAATATCACCCAAAAAGACAACGCGCACGTTTTCGCGCTTCAGAAGCGGCAACTCGTCGATGAACGTCTTGGCAAACAAGTGCATCAAGACGTTGACCTCATGTTGCGGGCGGTTCCAGTTTTCGGTAGAAAACGCATAGGCAGAAAGCACGTCGACGCCCAGGCGCACGCAGGCGGTAATGATCTCGCGCAGCGAGACGATACCCGCCTTGTG
>URTL01000067.1 GCA_900550785.1 uncultured Collinsella sp.
TATTAGGCATAAGGCCCGCCGAGCGCACCAGGCCCTCGTTGACGCTTCGAGCAATCCCCAGGTCAACGGCATACGAATAACCGATATCATCGGCACGAATAAGCAATTGCTTCATAGCGACTCCAATCTATGTGAAAACCACCGCAAAGGTTCACTGTCCCCTTTGTGGTGATTCTGGCGCCCTATAGCCCAAAGAAGCTAAGAATCTGGTCACGGCCTACGGGCTTGTACTCGTTGGCGTCGAGGCCGACATCGTAGCGAAAGACAGGGCGTTCGCGATCGCGGTTGCGCGCGTTGGTGCGGTCCCCCCTGCTGTGGATATGCCCATGCAGCATGATGGCGCCACGCGCCTTACCATTCCAGCTGAGCATGGGGTAGTGGCTCATAACCAGGCGATGTCCCTTGGCATAGCCGGGAGCAATCTCCAGGTAATCGCGCACGTCTTCCCAAATCTGCGGGGTGTCGGGATCTTCCCAGTCGCCGTCATGGTTACCGCGGATGAGCGTCACGTTCTGGCATTCGATACGCTCGCGCAGGCGCACCGCCTCCGCCAGGGGCAAACGATAGGTAAAGTCACCCAGAATATAGAGGCGGTCGTCCGCAGCCACGCACTCATTGATAGCATCGATGACCTTGCGGTTCATCTCCTCGACCGAATCAAACGGCCGATCCATGTCGTGCAAGATATTCGTATCGCCCAGGTGCAGGTCGGCGGTAAACCACATCATCGTCTGTGTCCTCATTTCGCAACGCGTCTAACACGTGCCTAGTATACAGACGCTCTGGCGCGTCGGTTAGCCAAAGAGCCCGCCGAACAGACCTCGACGGCGTTTGTCTTGCTTTTTCGAAGCGTCACCCTGAGTTTTCTTGCCCTGCCGTTTCCTACGATCCTGCTCCAACTCATCGTCATCGAGTAGCAGATCCCACTCAAACGAATCGTCTGTCAGATTGAATAGGTCGTCGTCATCAAACATGGCCGCCTCCCTTGCCGACTAGCGAGCATCCACCACATAGAGGCCAACGCGCACCTGGTGCCACGGGCTGCGCTCGGGAGCAACCTGTTGCACGCGGGCCTCAAATACGTCCTCGTGGCCGTAATACATCATCAAGGACAGTGGACCGACCTCGTTTCCCGGAACATAGCCAAGCTTGGTGTTGCCGTAATAAATCGCAACCGCCTCAGGGTCATGGGGATTATCGCGCTCGGCACACAGCGTCAGCTTATCGCCCGCTTTAAGATCGCCCAAGACCAAGGCGCCATCGGCATACTGAAATCCTGCAATGTGAAATGACAGAAGAACACGCGAAGGCTCGTACATAGCAGCTCCTCTAACGGCCGGATAAACCGGTGTGTAACCTTATTGAGAAGTCTACGGTCCCGTGCGGACACAAATACATCCTGTCTGCGTCCTTCAATCGTTTGCCTCAACGCTTGCGTGACAGAACGCTTGCAGATAAGATAGGAACACGGATGGCACCCGTTGCCGCGGGTCTTGCCAACTCCGATACACGTTTTCATCGTGAGAAGTGGCCGTCTTCGCTTACGCGGGGGCGGCTATTTCATTCGGCCGATAAACAGACCGAGTTCGATAGCCGCAATCAACAACGCCAATAACGAAATAACATCGCTTACGTTCATACCAAATCCCTTCTAAAGGGAGTTGGCCCATCCGTGCTCCATAACAGTAGTCTAACGCAAAATGCAGGTAATAGGAACACTTGTTCGTATTACTTGCGCCCTTTTCTAATGCACAAACATGCGCACGAACTTGTGCTTCCAGCTTGCATAAGGAGCATAGCGGAATGGCACGTCCAGCCACGTTGCCTTGTTCACGATGCTCTTCTTGTGGCTAAACGTATCGAAGCTCTCGCGTCCATGGTACTGCCCCATACCGCTCGCACCCATGCCACCAAAGCCCATATGGCTCGTAGCCAAGTGCATAATCGTGTCGTTGACGCAGCCGCCGCCAAAGGGCACGTAACGCACAAAGCGCTGCTGAACTGCGCGATCCTGGCTAAAGATATACAGAGCCAGCGGCGTCGGACGATCCGTAATAAACGTCTCGGCCTCGTCTAGGCTCTCAAACGTCAGCACCGGCAAGATGGGGCCGAAAATCTCCTCCTGCATCACGGCGTCATCGGGGGTCACGCCGTCCAAAATCGTCGGCTCAATCTTGAGCGATGACTCGCGCGCCGTGCCTCCAAGCACAACCTTATCGGGATCGATCAGCCCACGCACGCGCGCAAAATGCTTGGCGTTGACGATATGCCCGTAATCCTCGTTATCGAGCGGATGCTCGCCAAACATACGGTGGGCCTCCTCCTTGATGAGGCCCAGCAGCTCGTCGTGCACGCGCGCATCGACCAGCAGGTAGTCGGGCGCCACGCAGGTCTGCCCCACGTTGAGCCATTTACCAAAGGCGATACGCCGCGCCGCAACCTTCAAGTTTGCCGTCGCATCCACGATGCAGGGGCTCTTTCCGCCCAGCTCAAGCGTCACGGGCGTAAGGTTTTTACTTGCGCGCTCCATGACGAGTTTGCCGACCGGAACGCTACCGGTAAAGAAGATCTTGTCCCAGCACTCATCGAGCAGCGCTTCGTTCTCGGCGCGCCCGCCCTCGACAACCGTCACCAGGCGCGGATCAAATGCCTCTTCACAGATTTGCTTGAGCACCGCACTCGATGCCGGAGCATAGGCGCTCGGCTTGATGACCACAGTATTGCCCGCGGCAAGGGCGCCGGCGAGCGGCTCGAGTGTTAGCAAAAATGGGTAGTTCCACGGAGCCATGATGAGCGTGACGCCATAGGGCACGGCTTGCGTTTTGCACACACTCACGGCGTTGGCAAGGTCACACGGACGCAGGCGCGGACGACTCCATCGAGCCACGTGAGCGATCTGATGACGAATCTCGGAAAGCGACGTGCCGATCTCGCACATATAGGCCTCGTCATGCGACTTCCCCAAATCGGTCTTGAGCGCATGGGCGATATCAGCCTCGTGGGCCCGCACCGCATCGCGTAAACTCACGAGCGCGCGACGTCGAGCATCGACATCAAACGTGGCGTGCGTCTTAAAGTAGGCGCGCTGATCGCCGACGATGCGCGCAATTTCCTCGGTGTTCATGTGCCCTCCTAGTTCTCGCCCTCAAACATACCACCTGCAACGACTTCATACATATGCTCGAGCTCCAAGCGGTCCATTAAAAGCGGAACGGGGTACAGGGGATTGGCCTCGGCATCGGCATTCGCCGCCATCTGCGGAATGTCGGAGCGGCGAATGCCCGAAACATATTTGGGAATGTCCAAGGTGGCGTTCATTCGATCGACCCAATCGATAAAGGCTTCGGCCGCCAGGTTGTCCTGTGCGTTAGCCGGCGCGATACCAGCCATGCGGGCGAGGTCGGCGAGCTTAGGAGCAGCAGCTTCACCATAGGCGCGAAGCATGTGCGGCAGGATAATGGCGTTGGCCAAACCGTGGGGAATCCCATAACGTCCGCCCAGACTGTGCGCGATGGCATGAACGTATCCAACGTAGGAGCGCGTAAAGGCAACACCCGCTTTATACGCTGCCGAAAGCATATTGCGGCGCGCCCGTATGTTGTCCCCACGCTCATAAGCATCGAGCAAATTGTCGTGGATGAGCAGCACCGCCTGACGCGCCATCTTGCGCGTATAGGGCGTGGTACTGCGCCCGATAAAGGCCTCGACAGCATGCGTTAGAGCATCCATGCCCGTTTGCCCCGTAATGGAGGCGGGCAGGCCGCGCGTAAACTCGGGGTCGTGCACCGCAAAGCGCGGGATAAGCACAAAGTCGTTAATGGGGTACTTGTAGTGCGTCTCGTCATCGGCAATTACCGCTGCAAGCGTTACCTCACTTCCCGTGCCCGCCGTAGTTGGAACGGCGATGAGCAGCGGCAGGAGACGATGAATCCGCAGTAGGCCGCGCATCTTGTTGATGGGCTTGTTTGGCTGCGCAATGCGCGCCCCCACACCCTTGGCGCAGTCCATGGCTGATCCTCCGCCAAAACCGATAATGGCCTGACAGGCGCTCTCTCGATACAGGAACGCCGCTTCCTCCACGTTTGAGACCGTGGGGTTCGCACGCGTTTCGGCATAGACCGTAACGCCAATCCCCCTGGATACGAGCGCCGTCTCGAGCGGTGCCGTGAGCCCCAGACGGGCAATGCCGGGATCCGTCACGATAAGGACCTTCTGAATCGAGCGCTTTTGAAGCACCGCGGGCACATCCTCGGCATGCTCTAAAATGCGCGGCTCGGTATAGGGCAGGATCGGCAATGCAATGCGAAAAACCGTCTGATATGTTCGGCACCAGGCACGACGCGCTAGATGCATAAAGGAAACTCCTTCATTTGTTGATAGGTCAACATTTGCTCGCCCGATTGTACTCAGCAGAGATCGCAGACGGCACGCCAATCGTTAATCAATCAACATCTTCATATCTCAAAATTGTTTTATTAAAAATCATTCCTAATAGGCTTCACATTTGGTTGCATTTATGGATAATAGAACTCGTCAAGACGCACGTCCGGAGAGGGCCCTTACGGGACCGGACGAGCGCACAATCGCCATCGATCGAAAGGATCGAATCATGAAGTTTGTTTGCCCCGTTTGCGGTTATGTGGAAGAGTTCGACGGCGACCAGCTGCCCGAGGATTTTAAGTGCCCCCAGTGCGGCGTTCCCGGTTCTCGTTTCCTGAAGCAGGAGGAGGGCCAGCTCGAGTGGGCCGCCGAGCACGTCGTGGGCGTCGCCAAGATGGAGGGCGTCTCCGAGGACATCGTTGCCGACCTGCGCGCCAACTTTGAGGGCGAGTGCTCCGAGGTCGGTATGTACCTGGCCATGGCTCGCGTCGCTCATCGCGAGGGCTATCCCGAGATCGGCCTGTACTGGGAGAAGGCTGCCCACGAGGAGGCCGAGCACGCCGCCAAGTTCGCTGAGCTCCTGGGCGAGGTCGTGACCGACTCCACCAAGAAGAACCTCGAGATGCGCGTTGAGGCCGAGAACGGCGCCACCGCCGGCAAGACTGATCTTGCCAAGCGCGCCAAGGCCGCTGGTCTCGATGCCATCCACGACACCGTGCACGAGATGGCACGCGACGAGGCTCGCCACGGCAAGGCTTTCGCCGGCCTGCTCAAGCGCTACTTTGGCTAAGCCAGCCGCCTGAGAGATAATCTTTAGCTCGATAAGGCCCGGACCGTATTGGTTCGGGCCTTTTTGCGTCTCGAGGGCTCGTTAACGCCCTGAAATAGGACCGCCTTAGGCATCGGCTTCTCGTCAAAAACTAAGTGAGTAGACTTTTTGGAACTTGCCGAGCACGCCATCCATATTGCTTTATAAAGCCGCAGGTAAATGACTTGTTGCAATACGGCCTGGTCACCAAAGTTCCAAAAGTCTACTCACTTAGAACCGCAGCCGTCCACGATCGAGCAGTTTTGCGTCTAACGGGCATCTTTCCGTCGATTACTCCCAATTTTGTCCAGTCAACGAATAGTTCAGACCGGAGCAATGTCTCAGCCCTTTGCTCATCTGAGCTTTTATCACGATATTCAGCATCGAGCATCCTGCATATGGCCTTAACGATCGCGCGGAATCTATCCTCATCGGATATCTGTCTGTGTGTCAGGAGAAGTACATCGTAGCCCATGGCCTGAAGGGCCGTCATGCGGTCAGCGTCACGCAAGCCATCCCCTGCGCGTCCGTGCGAGGCCTTTCCCTGACATTCAATGGCCACCTGTCGCCTGCCGTCCGGCGAAGAAAGAAGTAGGTCGATATATACACGGGACTTTCCCACAATCGCTCGAGCACTTGTGCTTAGCGTCACTTCGACATTGAGCTCTATGCCGCAAAACCCCTCGCCTCCCAGGGCTCGCGGCAGTCCAAGCAACAAATACGCCTCGACCTCAAAAGGCGACGCGGCACCCAATGGAACAAGTTGCGATACCGCCATAAATCTATTGCCGTAACGCATCCCGCAAACATCTGAACAAAAACGGTCAAGGTCTCTGCCCAAAACCAAAGCGTCTCGACGCCATAAATTTGAGGCGGTGCCGTCCTCGGACGGACAGCGCACCCAACCGAACGTTGTCGAAATCGCGCCCGAATCAATTGCACGCGTAAGCTCCGCCTCAAGTGCCACCGGCAGAGCGCACACCGCAAACAAGCCACACATCTCCGCCAATACCAAAAGAAGCTGAAGATCCGTCAGATGCCGCGACATGGTGAATGCCGTCAGTAGAGGAGACGTAATCAAAAATCCGTGCTCCGTTTCCAGCACGGATTCCCTGGGGAGCTCACCAAGGAACAGCCGCTGCCTAATGCTGGCAGGGCAAGTCCGTTTGTTTCTCGTCCGAACCAATGTATGCAACGGAAAGCCGAGCACAACCGCAGCCGTCGGGTTACGGGCGAGGTCATATCGCTGCCGGTCTTCTTCCGGCCGTGGAAGTGGCGGACACAAAGCGCGAACCTGAGGAGGCAAACGCCAGTACCTAAAAGCCGATATGTCACAAAGTAGATCTTTCATAGACACAGGAAAACACGAATTTCAACCCAGTCAGTCACGATGCGGCGCGAACGCACCGAAAATGGCGCCGAACGCACCGCCAAGTTTTCAACAGCCCTCCCCAACTGGCCAAAAGCTTGCCAAAAGCTGGACGAAGCCCTGTTGAAAACCCCATTTTTTTCTTATGCAGAAACTTTGCGCGGCAAGTGAGTAGACTTTTTTGAACATCCCGAGCAGGCCGGTCATCCTGCTTTTCAAAACCACAGGTAGATAGCTTGTTACAAAACTGTCTGGTCGCCAAAGTGCCAAAAGTCTACTCACTTAGGTTGCAGAGTGCCCCCGATTAGCTGCAATTCCAAGATATTAAGCACTTTTGGACTCAAATCGTCATACTGAACAAGAATTTGACTTGAGTTTTCAGGGACAGATGCGCCGTCGGCACACCAATAACAGTCACTGATATCGACAAAAGGGATACTCGAGCGCGTGAGAGCCCGCACAAAAGAGCTTCCGCCCGCTCCGCGCTCCGCAACCACGGTGCAGTAAAGGCCTGCGTCCGCATGCTCGATCGAGACCTCCCCTGCCGGGAACGCTTTCCGTACAAGCGCCGCCAGGCCATCGCGCGCCTCGCGAGCGCGCACGCGCACGCGGTTCACATGTCGCTCGTAATCACCCGATTCCAGCAAACGAGCCAAAGCGACCTGGTCAACAGAGCTCACCGATGAGGCGTAAAAACCAAGGTTGCATCTAAACCGCTCCATCAGCTCATCGGGCAGGACCATATACGCCAAACGCAGGGCCGACGACAAACTTTTTGAAAACGTGTTGGTGTAGATAACCGACTGGGCGGCATCGATTGATGCGAGCGCGGGAATCGGCTTGCCGGCAAGGCGAAACTCACAATCAAAGTCATCCTCGATGAGATACCGGCCTGGTCGCTCGGCGGCCCAGCTGAGCAGCGCGTAGCGACGCGCAATGCTCGTCACAAGGCCGGTCGGATACTGATGGGATGGCATCAGGTGAAGGACATCGGCCCCAGTTTTCTGCAGAGCGCTCAAGTCCACGCCCTCATCATCCAATGGGATATGTCGAACTTTGCAGCCCATAGCCTGATAGATGCGCGTCAGACGCAAATAGCCCGGGTCCTCAACGGCATACACCTTGTCGGCTCCAAGCAACTGAACCAACATGGTATCGAGCAGCTGGGCGCCCGCACCGATAACAATGTTATTAGGATCGACATTCATGCCCCTCGTCCCACGCAGATGGTGAGCGATTGCGCGTCTTAGCCGAGCGGTGCCCTGTGCCGGTGCGGGCGAAAAGATTTCGCGTTCGTCTTCGGACGTCAGCGTCGCCCGTAGCGCGCTTTGCCAAAGCCGCGCCGCCTCCAAAGCGGAAGGAGAAAGTGCATCGAATCGCTCGACCTGTCCGTTGACATCATGCGCGCTGGGGCCCACAGAGACGGCATCTCGCTCGACACCTTCCGCAGCCAAAGGCAAAACCGGTGCATCCGGAAGCTCGCAAGCGTAGTAACCGCGACGCGGCATTGAGCAAATATAGCCCTCGGCAAGCAACTGGCTATACGCATTCTCGATTGTAATGACACTAATTCCCAGATGACTGGCAAAGGCGCGCTTGGACGGCAGATGCTCCCCCGCCGCAATGCGGCCAGCAACGATATCATCTCGAATTTGCTGGTAAACATACTCATAGAGCGATGCTTCGCCGCGTTTTTCCAAATTGTAGTCAAGCATGAGCCTATCACCTGACCTTATCGGGTCATTCAATCTGGTATTAGTCTGACCTTGTTATTATCTCGAAAACTGAGTATTTCGCCATACCAAGCTCCCCGATAGGATGTTCCGTCAAGCAATGCACATGCCAACCAAGGGAGCAACCATGGCAGAACAGACCAGCAAGGCAGATCGCGTCAAACTCAACCGCGAGCTCGCACAGATGCTCAAGGGCGGCGTCATCATGGACGTCACCACGCCCGAGCAGGCACGCATCGCCGAAGAGGCAGGCGCCTGCGCCGTCATGGCTCTCGAGCGCATCCCGGCCGACATCCGCGCCGCCGGCGGCGTGTCGCGCATGAGTGACCCCAAGATGATCAAGGGCATTCAAGAGGCCGTCTCCATCCCCGTCATGGCCAAGTGCCGCATCGGTCACATCGTCGAGGCGCAGGTCCTTCAAGCCATCGAGATCGACTACATCGATGAGTCCGAGGTTCTCTCCCCTGCCGACGATGTCTACCACATCGACAAGACCCAGTTTGACGTCCCGTTTGTCTGCGGTGCCCGCGACCTGGGCGAGGCGCTGCGCCGCGTCGCCGAGGGCGCCACGATGATTCGTACCAAGGGCGAGCCGGGCACGGGCGACGTCGTCCAAGCCGTACGCCACATGCGTAAGATCCAAAAGCAGATCCGTGACGTTGTCGCCCTGCGCGATGATGAGCTCTTTGAGGCAGCCAAACAGCTGCAGGTTCCGGTCGAACTGGTCCGCGAGGTCCATGCCACGGGCAAGCTTCCCGTCGTGAACTTTGCCGCCGGCGGCGTAGCGACCCCCGCCGACGCCGCGCTGATGATGCAGCTGGGCGCCGAGGGTGTCTTTGTCGGCTCGGGCATCTTTAAGAGCGGCGACCCCGCCAAGCGCGCCGCTGCCATCGTCAAGGCCGTGGCCAACTTCACCGACACCAAGCTCATCGCCGAGCTTTCGGAGGACCTGGGCGAGGCCATGGTGGGCATCAACGCCGACGAGATTGAGATCATCATGGAGGAGCGCGGGCGCTAGTCCAGCAGAAAGGATCGCACATGAGCGATTATGCAGACCAAACGGTCGCCGTGCTGGCGGTCCAAGGCGCTTTTGCCGAGCACGAGGCAAGACTATCTGAGCTGGGCGCGCACTGTATTGAGCTGAGGCAGGCGACCGATTTGAAGCAAGACTTTGACCGTCTGGTACTTCCCGGCGGCGAGTCTACCGTTCAAGGGAAGCTGCTTGATGAGTTGGGCATGCTCGAGGAGCTTCGTGCCCACATTGTTGAAGGCATGCCCGTCCTTGGCACCTGCGCCGGCCTGATTCTACTGGCTCACGACCTTGCCGCCCATGACGATAAGGGCACGCCGCGTTTGGCAACCATGGATGTACTTGTCGAGCGCAATGCCTACGGCAGGCAGCTCGGCAGCTTTCGCACAAAGGGGCAGGTAGGCGGCATCGACGGTGAGGTGCCGCTGACGTTTATCCGCGCGCCCCGCATCGTCGAAGTGCACGGCGACGCAAAGGCCTTAGCGAAAGTCGACGGCCGTATCGTCGCCGCGCGCCAGGGCAACCAGCTCGGCGTAACCTTCCACCCCGAACTCGATGAAGACACCCGCCTCCACGAACTGTTCCTACAAATGTAGGCAGAAGAGTAGAAACGAGCGTGGATTTTCGGACACATAACGAATGAGAGTGGATGATCTCCCACTTTGAGCTTGAATGCAGGCTCAAAGTGGGAGATTATCCACTCTCATGCTATGTAGTCGTTGGGGACGTTCTTAAACGACTACATCGCGATAGACGACCACGTTTGCCCAGATAAAACCGACCAAAATAAACCTGTCCCTTTTTGGCAGGTTTGGACTATGGGAACGCCGATGTTTTGGCAACGCCAGCGAGCGCCGCCCAGGGCGAA
>URTL01000068.1 GCA_900550785.1 uncultured Collinsella sp.
CCGGCGGTAAAGGTGATGGTGTCCACGCCCGCCATGGAAGCGATCATGGAGCCGGCCTGCTGCATGGCCTTGTAGGCGAACATATCGAAGGCGAGCAGGCAGCGCTCGTCGCCCTCGGAGGCGCGTGTACGGATGTCGCGGGCGTCGTTGGAGATGCCCGAGATGGCAAGCAGACCAGACTGCTTGTTCATCATGTCATCAACTTCCTGATAGCTGTAGCCTCCCTCGCGCTGGAGGTAGCACACGGTGGCCGGGTCAATGGAACCACAGCGAGTGCCCATCATCAGGCCGTCGAGCGGCGTGAGGCCCATCGTGGTGTCGCGGCACACGCCGTCCTCGATAGCAGCGAGCGAAGCACCGTTACCCAAATGGCACGAAAGCAGACGGTGGCAGCGCGAGCCCAGGATCTCCTTGGCCATCATCCACTCGTAACGATGACTCGTTCCGTGGGCGCCATATTTGCGCACATGATACTTGTCGCACACGTCCTTGGGCAGGGCGTAAGTGTAGGCAACCTCGGGCATGGTCATGTGGAACGAGGTGTCGAAGACCGCCACGTTGGGCAGCTCCGGATACTTCTCACGGCAATACTCAATCGCTGCGGCCTCGCCGTAGTTGTGCAGCGGAGCAAGCGGTGCCACCTCAAGAATCTTGGCCATAACCTCGTCGTCGACAACTGCGGAATCATCGAAGTGCCAGCCGCCCTGAACGATACGATGCCCAATGCCATCGATCGTAAAGTCGGTCTTCTCGAGCTCCTCGAGCACGCAAGCGATAGCAGAGCGATGATCGGGGAAGGGAACCTCCTCGGTCTGCTTGGCGCCACCGTTCTCGGAATGACCAAAGATACCCATGTCCGAGCCGATACGCTCGCAGTTGCCCTTGGCGAAAACCTCGCGGGTATCGGTATCCAGAAGCTGATATTTAAGGCTTGAGCTGCCGGCGTTGACAACAAGTACGTTCATGAGACTCCTTTGCAGTGCAATACGGTCGACGCAGACCTCTTAAGGCGACCGCATTTTAATAAGAAGTTATCACATCTTAATAAATAGCTATCAGGCATATCGCCCAACGAGCGCAAAAGAGGGGCTGAACGGCACTTGGTCGTCCAGCCCCTCCCCTCTTGCAATTACTTGCCGTTGACGATGCGCTCGACGTCGGAAGCGATCATGAACTCCTCGTCCGTGGGGATGACGAAAATCTTGACCTTGGAATCCTTGGCAGACAGGCACCAAGCGCCATCGCCACGCAGGGCGTTACGGGCATGGTCCATCTTGACGCCCATAAAGGCCAGACGGTCGGCCACGCCAGCGCGGACAGCCGGAGCGTGCTCGCCGATGCCGGCGGTGAAGACGAGCGTGTCCATACCGCACATAGAAGTAGCCATCTCGGCAGCCTTGGCGGCAATCTTGTAGACGAACATATCGAAGGCGAGCTGAGCCTCGGGGTCACCAGCAGCGGCGAGCTCCTCGACGTTACGGCAGTCGTTGGTCTTGCCGCCGGTCACGGCCAAAAGGCCGGACTTCTTGTTCATCATCTCATCGACCTCATCGAAGGTGTAGCCGCCCTCGCGCTGCAGGTAGCACACGGTAGCCGGGTCGATGGAGCCACAGCGGGTGCCCATCATGACGCCGTCGAGCGGGGTGAGACCCATGGTGGTGTCCATGCACTTGCCATCCTCGATGGCGCACAGGGAAGCGCCGGAGCCGATATGGCACACGACGACCTTGCGGGCCTCGCCGTTGGTCATCTCGGCGACCTTCTTGGAGATGTAGCGGTAGCTGGTGCCGTGGGCGCCGTACTTACGGATGTGCAGCTTGTCGCAAACATCCTTGGGAAGGGCGTAGGTCTTGGCGACCTCGGGCATGTTGAAGTGGAAAGCGGTGTCGTAGACCGTAACGTTGGGCAGATCGGGATACTGCTCCAGGCAGTACTCGATAACGTTGGCCTCGGGGTTGTTGTGCAGCGGCGCCAGCGGGGCGACCTCGCGGATCTTGGCGAGGACGTCCTCGTCGACGAGGGAGGAATCACCAAAGTACCAGCCACCCTGAACGATACGGTGACCAATGCCCTCGATCTTGACGCCGTTGGCCTCGAGGTCCTTCAGAACGACCTCGATGGCGACCTTGTGGTCGGGGAACTCGATGTTCTCGGTCACCTTCTTGGAACCGTTGGCAGCGTGGGTGAAGGTACCGCCGGTAAAGCAGACGCGCTCGCAGGAGCCCTTTGCGGACACCTTGTGGGACTTGGTATCGATGACCTGATACTTAAGGGTCGAAGATCCTGCGTTGACGACCAGAACGTTCATGTGTCTCCCTACTAACAGGCGGTGTGGCGCCGCCAGGTTACATACGCTTCAATAATAAACCCAAACGCCCTCGCGCTCGGGTTTATTGCGTTGATATATAAGTTATCGGTGCTTGAGCTCCCGTTTCATTGCAAGGAAGAAGCGCCCTCAGATGAGGTTCTCGCCCAGGTTTTTGCCGCCGAGGACGTGCATATGGAAGTGCATGACGGTCTGGCCGGCGTTGACGCCCTTGTTGGAGATGACGCGGAAACCGTCCGCCAAGCCCTTGGCCTTAGCGACCTCCTGGATGGCGTGAGCCATTGCACCCATGGTCTCGGCCGGCACGTTATCGGCGATATCGCTGTAGTGCTTTTTGGGGATCACGAGCGTATGGACCGGCGCCTGGGGATTGAGGTCGTCGAAGGCGATGACCTGGTCGTCCTCATAGACAACGGTCGAGGGGATCTCGTGGTTGGCAATTTTGCAGAAGATGCAATCGCACATGGTTGGTTCCTTTCTCACAGACCAAGGTAATTATATTTGGTCGGGATGGTTAGAACGAGAGGTTGTCGTCGGTGTTGGCGGCTTCGCCGTCGGCGAGCACGTCGTTGCCGTCGACGTCCTTAAGAAGCACCGAGACCTTCTGCTCGGCATCGGACAGGCGGGTGCGCAGGCTCTTGAGGAGCTCGACGCCGCGGGTATAGCTCTCGAGCGACTCCTCGAGCTCCATATCGCCCGACTCCAAGCTGCGGATGATGAGCTCCAACTCCTGCGAAGCCTGCTTGTACGTAAGCTGCTCGACCGGGGTTTTCTCTGCCATATCTGTTTCCTTTCCTAAAGGTTTATCGCTATGAAACGCGGCCTACTCGACCGTATCGACCGTTGCCGTCACGTTGCCGTCTGCCATGCGCACGCGGATGGCGTCACCGGCCTTAAAGGTCTTGGCGCTCGTGGCCACCCCATCATCGCTGTACGCGATGGAATAACCACGGGCAAGCACCTTGAGCGGCGACAGGGCATCTAGCGAGGCTGCCGCACGGCCCAGGTCGGACGCGGGCTTGTTGAGCATCGTGCGCCCCTGATGCTCCAGACGGGAACTCGCAAGCGCGAGCGCATGGCGCTTGCCATCGAGCCCCGAGGTGCTTGCAACCAGACGCTCGGGCAGGCGCTCAAAGTTGGAGCGGAATGTCCCGACCGAGCGTACTATGGCGCCCGACAGGCGATCGGCCGTCAGGGCAAGCTCAGACTCGCGACGCTCGACCATAAACGTTGGGTCGTTGAGGCACGGGCGGCACGCAGCCGCATCGAGCGCATCGCCCAAGCGGGCCGTATAGGTATCCCAGGCGCGGCGACCGCGCTGGTCGAGCATCTCCAGATCAACCTGATTCGACCCAATCATCGATGCCATCGCGGCACCCAGACGCTGATGGCGCGCCTCGAGCACATCGGCCAACTCCGTCATAGCCGGCGCCACCGATTCTGCCGCCGCCGTGGGCGTGGAGGCGCGGCGGTCGCTCACCATGTCGCAAATCGAGGTATCGGGCTCATGGCCAATGCCGGTCACCACGGGCACAGGACAAGCCGCCACCGCACGGGCAAGCTCCTCGTCGTTGAAGGTCATGAGGTCCTCGAAGGAGCCGCCGCCGCGCACCAGCAAGATGCAGTCGGGCGCTGGCGTGATGGCGGCGGCACGGCGCAGGCCCTCAATAAGCTCGGCCGGCGCACCCTCGCCTTGAACCTTAGCGCCCACGCAGACGAGCTCGACGAGCGGGTTGCGACGACGCAATGTGCGCTTGACGTCGTCGATTACGGCACCCGAAAGCGAGGTAACGACCGCCACGCGGGAGCAAAACACCGGGATGCGGCGCTTACGCGCTTCGTCCATCAGGCCCTCGCGGCGTAGCTTTTCGGCCAGTTGCGCCACTTGTTGACGCAGCAGACCCTCCCCCGCCAGCGAAAACGAGCGAGCGACAAAGCTCATGCGGCCCGTGGCCTTATAGAGATTGAAGCTGCCCTTAAAGCTCACCTGCATGCCGTCGCGCAGATCGAACGTGCGCTTGAGATAGGCGCCCTTCCAGATGATGCAGTCGACGGCCGCCCAGTCGTCCTTGATCTGGAAGTAGCAGTGGCCACTTCGGGCGTTGGGACCACGGAAACCCGTAACCTCGCCCAAAACGCTCAGCTGCGGAATGGCATCGAGCGCGCCGGCGGCGATCTCCACCGCCTGGCTCACGCTGAGCTCCTTGCGCTCCTGATCGTCCGAACCGTCGAACTCGGCGGAAACGGCATTGCCGGTTAGATTCCAGCCCGCCACGCAGCCTCCTTTCGTCATCGTGCACATGGGCTCCGGCCCTGCGCAAATTCAAGTCCAACACATAGTACAGCGCCGCGGGGACACGAATCCCCGCGGCGCCTGCCTGTCCCATTTGTTATCGGTTGGAGTTTCTGTTGTAGCGAGCCATAAGATAGAGCAGCTGAATAATCGAGGTGAGCGCCGCAGCCACATAGGTAAGCGCGGCGGCCGTCAGCACCTTCTTGGCACCGTTGACCTGCTTGGAGCTCATACCCGACTGCTCAATATACGCCACGGCACGCCGGCTGGCATCAATCTCAACCGGCAGCGTAACCAGTTGGAACAGCACGCTAAACGAGAAGAAGATCAGTGCGAGGGTCGTGAGTCCCGCGATGTTCATAAACAGGCCCAAGAGCAACACGATGGTCCAGGTGTTCTGGGTAAAGTTGACGACCGGCACGAGGGCGGTGCGAACCTTCATCATGGCGTAACCGCTTTGACGCTGGGCGGCATGGCCCGCCTCGTGGCAGGCGACGGCAACGCTTGCGACCGACCCGCCCGAACGGTTGGCATCCGAGAGATACAGGTTATTGTCCTGCGGGTTGTAATGGTCGGTGAGCTCGCCGGCGACACCCTTGATACCCACGGCGTTGCAGCCGTTGGCGTCGAGCATGCGGCGAGCGACCGTGGCGCCCGTGTCGCCGTCCGAGCGAACCTTGGACCAGGTTTTGTACGTCGAGTTGATATAGTTCTGTGCGGCAAGACCAATCACCGTGCAGACAAGAACAACCAGCAGGTACAGCGGGTCGATGCCAAAGCCGTATCCATAGTAATAAGGCATGCGAATTCCTCCGAATCGAGTTACACGTTGGAGGCATTCTACCCACTCAAGCGGCTAGGCTTCCTTACAGCAATTCAATTTTGCCATCTTTGACCGTCAACCCCATGTTGCCCGAGAGCAGATCGTCCAGGCGCGAGCCCACAAGCTCAAAGCGCCAGCCTTCGCGCAAGGGGCTCTGCTCGGGATGCTCAATGTAGTCGGCCAGGTCATCGCGCGAGGCAATGACCGAGGTCGCCACTCCCGAGCGTTCGGCAACCAGGCGGATGAGCGCGTACATGAGATCCGTCACGCTCTCCAACTCCGGAGAGATCTGGCGATGCCCGCGCACCATGAGCGGCAGGCGATCGTGCGGGCAGCTTGCGCCGCGCTTGATGGCCATGAGCGCACCGTCCACGTCGCGCTCCCCCAACTGATCGGTACCGCGAATGCTGCGGAACTCCTCAACGCGCACGGGATTGCGTTTAACGAGCGCAAGCAGCGTGTCGTCGGACATGACCCATTTGCGCGGGATGTTGCGGCGCTCGGCGCGGTCCTCGCGCCAGGCGGCGAGCTCGCGCGCGATACCCAGCTGGTGACGACTGCACGAGTTGATGCGTTTGACCTTGCGGAACGCCTCGTGGCGATCGGCGCGATAGTGCGACTCGTCAGCCAGCGGGCGCAGCTCGTCGAGCACCCAGTCCACGCGGCCCAGCTCGCGCAGGCGGCTCATCATCTCGGTATAGGCCACGATCAGATACTTGACGTCATCGATCGCGTACTCAATCTGCTTATCGGTCAGCGGGCGGCGCGACCAGTCGGTCAGCGACTCGGTCTTGGGCAGCGATACACCGCAGAACGTCTGAACAAGCGCGCCATACGAAATCTGCTGGCGCTCGCCCAAAAAGGCGGCGGCCACCTGCGTGTCAAAAATCGGACGCGGCAGCACGCCTACGGTATGGAGCATGACCTCCATATCCTGCGAGCACGCGTGAAAGACCTTGGTCACGCTCTCGTCGGCCATAAGCTCGGCCAGCGGCGATAGGTCGTCGATTACCAGGGGATCGACCGCTACGCTCTCGGCAGGGGTGGCAATCTGAACCAAACACAGACGCGGATGGAACGTGCGCTCGCGCAAAAACTCGGTATCGACGGCAATCGCGTCGAACTCACGGGCGCGCTGGCAAAAGTCGAGTAGAGCCTGATGTGTGGAAATGTACATATCAACCCATCGAATAAGGTTAGGCCCGAAAAACACGGGTAGGATATCGGCATTGCCTTACAACTATACTCGGTTAGTCACAGAACGGGAACGTAAGTATGCGCTGCCTTATCATCCACAACCCGGCATCGGGCCCCAGCTCAGATGAAATCTTCGCATTCACGCACGCCCTTGCACAGGGCGGCGACGAGGTCGTGATGCGCTTTATCGGCGATGGCATGGAACCCGAGGACGCCGTGGCAGACGTGCGCGAGTTTGACCGCGTGGTCGTTTCGGGCGGCGACGGCACTGTCTCCAACGTGCTCGACCAGATGCGCGGATGCGGTGTCCCCACGCTCGTCTTCCCCTCCGGTACGGCCTGCCTGTTCTTCAACAACATCGGTAATGCCCCCGAGGCAGCGGCGCTTGCCAAGGCTTGCCGTGCCGGTCGCACGGTCAAAGTCGACATGGGCGAGCTCTTTTGGCTCGACGAGAACGGCAACGAGAAGCGCCACGGCTTCATCATCATCGCCGGCTCGGGTTTCGACGCCGAAATCATGATGAAGGCCGCCCCCACCAAAAACGACATCGGCGAGATCGCCTACTTCCTCTCTGCGCTCGCCACGCCCAACCCTACGGTAGCGCACTTTACGATTGAGCATGACGGCATTGTCGAGGAGCTCGACGGCATCTGCTGCATGGCCGGCAACACCTCGGTCATCCAAAACGACATCAACCTGTTCCCCGACTGCCGCATGAACGATGGCATGGTCGACATTGCGGTCATCGAACCCGTGCGCACCGTGCAGCTGCTGCCTACTGTGATCACCGCTGCGCTTGACCCCGCCGGCAAGGTACTCGGGCGCCCGCAGTTCAAGATCATCCAGACCAAGGAAGCCAAGATCACCTGCACCCCGTCGCTGGGCATGCAGTTCGATGGCGAGATTATCTCCAGCAATTCGGGCGTCTTTGGAGCCCGCGCGCTTCCGCAATGCCTCGACCTCATCGTCGACGAATTCTCCCCGCTCGGAAAATAGGAGGACCCTATGAACGACAATCCCCTGCTCGGCTTTATCATCATCGTTTTGGCCATGCTCGTCGGCTATGCGATCAACGTGATCCACCGCCGGAAGAAGTAATTCCACATTGGTATGATATTCATCCAATTATCGTCTCCCCTGTTGTTTATGCATTTGCCAAACAGCAGGGGATTTTCATTTCAGGCATTCCCAGCTACTTTATTCGGCTACAGTAATTACAGGGCGTCTTTATTAAAGTAAAGCTACAAACTGAGTACAATTAACCGCTCGTCGCATATTTCATCACGCTTATCGAGTAAGTGTCTTTCATAGATGAATATTGTTTCCAGTTCGTTACGCTAATGGGGTGTCTTTATTGGCTGAAGCCCTCTGGCGACAGAGGGCTTTCGCACGCTGGGAGGGAAAATGAGGAAAACTCACCCCGTCAACGCGCTCAAGAAGCTAGGCATAGGCCTCGCCTTTGGAGCTGCAACCATCATGTCCATGCCGACATCTGCGCTCGCCTGCACGCAGATATACATGGGCAAAAACTATACGGCCGACGGCAATACGTACTACGGCCGCGCCGAGGACTTTGGCAAGCGCTATCTTAAGCACTACGGCATCGAACCTGCCCACGAACCTGGCTTTAAGTACAGCTCGATTGAATCTGCTTTTGAATACACTTCGAACAAGCCTACCTATCGTTACAGCTATGTACGCGACCACCCCTCCAACTGGATGGGTCGCACCGACGCCTATTCCGAGGCCGGAATCAACGAGAAGGGCGTCTCCTGCTCTGCCACGCTAAGCACTTCCTATAACGAGGAGGCCGATGCAGCAGACCGCATCGATGAGAAAGTGGGTCTGGGCGAGTACAGTTACGGCAGCATCATCCTGGGCGAGAGCGCCACGGCCCGCGAGGGCGTCGAGCTTCTCGGCAGACTGATCGATGATCAAGGCGTCTGCACCAACGACCAGATCATCATCGCCGACAACAACGAGACCTGGCTGTTCGCCACACTTTCCGCCCATCAGTGGATCGCCATGAAGCTCGCTGACGACGTCGCGTCGCTCAACCCTAATATCGGGAGCCTCAACTACGATGTCGACCTTGATGACCCCGAGAACTGCCTACACTCCGAGGGCATCGAGTCCATGCCCGTGGAGAAGGGCTTCGCCAAATACTCCGCTGACGGCAAATTCGATGTCGCCCAAACGTATGGCGAAAGCCTCGCCGATTCCGGCGTAAACCAGTGGTCCCGCTATGTGCAAGGCCGCGATTATTTTGGTAGTCAGCTGACCGAAGGCACAGATTACGACATTATCACAGTAAAGAAGGATGGAAAACCTGACCAAAAGGGAGCCATGGTCAGCGAAATCCAGCCCCTGTTCTTCAGGCCTGGCAAGTCTGGCTGGAGCACCTTTGAGCTGATTCGTGCCTTTGGCAACCGCGGCGAGAACGTCCCTGGCCTCAACGCGAACACTGATGGTGTTTATTGCATCGGCAGCGAGCGCAACACCGAGATCAACCTCTTCCAGATTCGTCGCGGGTATGACCCCGAAGTCGCTACCATCCAGTGGGAAATGCTCTCCCGCGCCGCGTACTCCGTCGCCATCCCGTTGTACTCCGCTCTGATAACTGAGGTCAGCCCGTACTTCAGCGATCAGACCGTCTCCTTCGATCACTGCAACCAGACTGACGTCGTGTACAACGAGGAGCCCGAGAACTCAATCAACTACGTCCTCATGGACATCAGCTCGCTCTGCTTCGAGAACCCTGACACCCTTGGTGTCAGCGTCCGTGCCTACCTCGATGCGCTCCAGAACGAGCTTATCGAGCAGAACAAGGAAGTTGACGCCGCCATGCTGGCCGAGACGACCACCGAGGGCCGCACCGCCCTGGCCAACAAGGCCGGCAAGGCTGCTACCGAGAACACCTACAAGAAGTGCAAGGCACTGCTCCAGGAGATGCGCGCCTATCAGAAGGCCGAAAACTTCGACCAGCCCTTTACCCCAAGCGACCTGAACACCGAGACCAACGGCCTCAAGGTGTCCATCACCTACGCCAAGGATGCTCTTGCCACCGATCCGGTCACCCCGGATCAGCCCGGCACTCCTGAGCAGCCTGGCACTCCCGAGCAGCCCGCTAAGCCCGAGCAGCCGGCCGCCAAGCCTGAGAAGCCTGGCAAGTCCGACACCACGACCACGGTAACCACTAACAAGACGAACACCAAGGGCGGCCTGCCCACCACTGGCGATCGTTTTGATGGCCGCATGGTGGCCGCATTCGCCATCGCTGGCGTTGCCGTCATCTCCGCGGGCGGTTACTTCCTCTACCGTCGCAATAAGGAGTAACGTCCTAGCTGTGCGGGCGAGGCAGCAATGGCAGCCTCGCC